>CAZORB010000068.1:0-20461 GCA_964581825.1 uncultured Bordetella sp. | reverse complement strand
AGTGAACTCACGGCAACCGTGAACGTGGCGGGTCAGAGCTTCGGCATTGTGGATGGCACGCTGGGCCTGGTCTTGCCGGGCGAGGGCTTTGCGCTCGACCTCACCGCTACGGCGGGTCTGCCCGTGCCTGGGCTCAACAATGTCACGCTCTTTGGCGATGTGTCGGTGTCGCTCAACCGCACCGGTCGCGTGATTGACGAAACCATTGCGGTGGGCTCAGGGTCGGTGAAGGTCAAGTTTGATGATGCGACCGACGCCACACGCTTTTCGCTCAAGAACCTCGATGCGTCGCTCAATGGCGTGCTCGGTGAAACCCTGGTCGATCTCTCGTCAGGGCTGGTCTCGATTCGTAAGGAGCTTGAAGCGGGCGAGAAGCTCCCGGTGGTCGACAAGACGCTCGACGATGTGTTGAACCTGTCGCCTGTGATCAGCCTGGGCGACTATATCCAGCACTACGTGAACAGCTATCGCGATACCGCGTGGCAGTCGCCGCTGGGTCTGGCCAAGCCCACCTACGGTCGCCTCGGTATTCCGACCATCGCCGGGCTCAAGTCCTACCTCGATCAGACCTGGGCGCCCAAGGCCGGTGTCAGTGCAGGCCTTGATTTCGCGCTGGACCAGAACGGGCTTGCCTTCGGCTTCCAGGGCAAGGTGAAGCTCGGCACCGATCTGCTGCCCATTGAACTCGATGCAGGCTTTGATGCGATCGGGCTCAAATTCGACGCGCGGCTCGACGTACAGGCGAAATTCGAGGCTGATATTGATCTTGATTTTGCGCTCGACTGGTCCAAGGGATTTTCGGCCACGTTTGATCTGAACCGGCTGGGCTTCCAGGGCACGCTGTCGGCGAAAGATGTGGTGCTGGCGGCCACGCTGGGTCCAGTCGATGTCAGCATCGGAAAAGCAGGCAAGGACACGAGCGGCAAAGATTTCCTGCGGGGTTCGCTGCAGGCCGATATCGGTGGGGCAATCAGCTTCACGGGCGGCGAATTCAAGCTGATACCTGGCACGAACAATCTCAGCGTCGATCTGCCGATCTATGCGTCGGTCGCCGGTATCGATCTCAGCGAAGGCGCGGCAAAGGTTCCGCGCGTACTCGTGGGCGGCGATCCGTTCGCGGGCACGCTTGCGGTCACCACCGAGGGCATGGAGGCGCTTACCAACTTCTCGAAGATCCGCATCGAGGATGTGCTGTTTGCACTGCCCGACATGCTGAATTACCTGCAGACGGTAGACCTCGATAAGCTCGGGCTTGCCGAGATTCCGTTCCTGAACACGGCGCTCTCTGACGTCCTGAATGTGGCCGATGTGTTCAAGACTGAAGTGGTCGACAAGATCGACTTCTTCCGGCCAATCAAGCGCTGGGTCGCGCTGCCGGGCGAGAGCGCCTCGGCAACGGGCACCGGCCGCGTCGAGGCGGGTGGCAACGCGCTGATCGGCGCACCAGGTCAGTTCGCGCGATCGATGGCCGGCTTCTCGATCACGATTGCTGGCGTCGAGCGACCGGTGATTGAGGTCTCTGACGACGGCACTACGCTCACCCTGGGCGGCAGCTTCCGCGCGGCGGACAACGCCGCCAGCTATGAGATTCACAAGAAGCGTGAGCGGATTCGCACCATGGGCGAGTTCGTCGATGCGCTGAACCGCTCCGGGCTGCTCGGCAACAAGAAGGCAAGCTACAGCCCGCTCACCAAAGAGCTGTTGGTACCGCTTACGCTGGGCGCCACGCTCACGCCGGTGGAGCTGCCAATCAACCTCGCGCTGGGTGGCGGCG
Organism: uncultured Bordetella sp.; assembly: GCA_964581825.1. Lineage (GTDB taxonomy): Bacteria > Pseudomonadota > Gammaproteobacteria > Burkholderiales > Burkholderiaceae_E > SYIM01. Next base: position 18,687 of record CAZORB010000068.1, on the reverse strand, counting down.
ATCTGTCGCTATCGACCACTGCGGTGGCAAGCCTTGGACTTGGTATCGGGTCAACGCTCGATCTGGTGATCAACATGGCTGGCGATGCGCCGGAACTCGCCATCGATAACTTCAAGGTGGATGCCAGTCTGTCGGCAGAGGTCAAGGACCTCGCAGTCAATGCGAAGCTGGGTTTCCTTGGGATGACCGCTGGTGGCGCGGGCACGGGCTCAGGACTGCGAATTGCCGGTAAGGCTTCGCTCGCGCTCGATCGCACGCCGAAGGAGGCGGGCGGTGCGCGCTTCAAGCTTGATCAGCTGCTCACTGAAGGGCTTTCCAGCCTGCAGTTCGACCTCACGGGTGACGCGTATGCACGGATGCGCGATCTCACGCTGAAGACCGGCGGTGGCGCGGGCTTTAACATCGGCCGTGGCCTGGAGCTGGGCGTTTACGTACCCGATTTCGCCAACATTGCAGGCTTCAAGCTGGTGTTCGATTCGGGCTTTGACATCGCTGACAAGGCAGACCTCGATCAACACGGGCTAACGGGCAAGGAGATTGTCGCGGTCGTGCCCGACCTGGGCTCGATCCTCGATGTGAGCCGGCTGAGCTTTGCCGACATCATCGGCGGTATTCGGATGGTGGGCGACGTGATCGAAGAGGCGATCGGCGATCAGGCCTTCTACACCGAAAAAATTCCGCTGATCGATCGCTCGCTTGCCGAACTGCTGGCCTTTGGCGATAACTTCCTTGCCAAGATTGAAGCAGCGGGCGCGACGCCAGCCGGCGCGCTCGATGAGGCCGAGCGGCTCATTGAAGAAGCCTTGGGCCTTGATCCGTCGGTGCTCGACCTGTCGATCGACGACAAGAAAAAGCTGCTGCGAATTGATTTCAACTACACGCTCGAGTTCGCTGAAGACTTCAATCTGAAGCTTGATCTGGCCACGGTGCTGAAGCTTGCGGGTGAGGGCATCGAACTGCCACCCGCGCTCATGGAGATGTTTGATGTGTCGGGCGCAGCTGCAGGTCGCTTGAGCGCCGGGCTTGCACTGTCCGCGGGCGTCGGTATTGCCCTGCCGGGCGCCGCGCCCGGAACGCCGTTCATCCAGCTGCTCGATCACGATGCGGCCACCGGCAAGGGCACCAAGCTCGATCTGACCGCCGCCGTTCAGGCCAATGGCGTCACGCTCAAGCTGCGCGCGGGTCAGCTCGAGGCGGGCATCTTCGATGGCACGATCGTGCTCGACGAAGACGCCGACATCAAGACGCTGGCACCGGCCGCGCTGCGTGTGGCGCTAAAGGACGGCAAGCCCGAGTTGTCGGCCGTCGGCGCCTTTGACATCGACCTGCCGCTGAAACTTGTGTTGAAGGGCAAGCAGATTCCGATTGGCGATCTGAGCGTCTATACCGATCCGGCGCTGGGCTCGCGCGGCGTGCAGACCCTCTTCGAACAGATTGCAGGTATCTCCAAGGAAACGCAGCCCGCGCTGAAAGTGGATCTGCCCGACTTCGAGCGGCTGCTCTCCACCGATAACGCGCTGCTCAAGATGCTCTACGACCCCACGCCGGTGCTTGATGGCATTGATCTGGGCCTGGGTGAATTGCAGAGCCTGTTTGAGGCCACGCTCGATGTGGATCTGCCCTTTATCGGTAACGGCCTCGCAGAAGTCGGCACCATGATCGGCGACCTGCGCGGCGGGCTGCTGCTTGATCTGCGCAAATCGCTGCTGGGCGATGACGGGCTGCCTGTTCCCGGTAAGCCGGTTGAAATTCTGCAGAAGACGCTCTTTGATGCCTTCAATGGCCTGGGCATCCTGCAAGACACCAACCGCGACGGCAAGGTGAGCGAGGCCGATGTCGATATTGGCTTCTACGATGTGTCCGGCAAGCGCCTGATGACCTGGGTGAAGGGCATGCCGTTCCCGAAGGGCCCGGTCGACGCGATCCGCTTCGATATGGATCTGGGCGGACGCATTCTGGGCGGTGGGCTCGATATTCCGCTCGACCTTAATCTGCCCGGCTTCGAATTGAAGGTGGATGGCGGCTTTGCGCTCGACATCAGCTGGGCCTTTGACTTCTCGTTCGGCCTGTCCACACAGGAAGGCTTCTATCTGGGCGTCAACGACGACGAGGCGACCCCCGAACTGCGGCTGGATCTGGGACTGTTCCTCGATGGCGATGCGAGCGACCCCGACAAGATCACGCCGTTTGAGGGCCGAGGCAAGCTGCTCTTCTTTGAGGCGGGCCTCAAGGACATTGATAACAATCCCAACAAGCCGGGCCATCAACCCAGCGGCCTCACAGGCCGGCTGGCGCTCGATGTGGTGGGTGACAGCGCAGGCCGACTCACGCTGGGTAAGGTGCTCTCTGACGGCCTGTCGGTATTGAAGCCGAGCTTTGTTGTCGATGCCGATCTGCGACTGGGCCTCTTCCTGGCCGCGACCGGGCTTCCGAAGCTCGAGGCGGATTTCGTATTCGACTGGGGCTGGTCGCTTGCTGATCCGGGCAAACTCGAGATTCCTCGCATCAACATCGAAAACTTGCGGCTCGATCTGAAGTCGGCTGTGCTTGACTGGCTGCTGCCAATTGCCGACAAGGTGGCCAAGGGTGTTGCGCCGTTCAAGGACATCGTCGATGCGCTGGTCACGCCGATTCCTGGCCTTGACAGGGTGGTGAAGGAAGACCCGACGCTGCGCGGCGTGATCAGCAAGGTGGTTGCGCTCCAGGATCCGAAGGCGCCGCCCATCGACTGGTCGTTCCTCGATGCCGTGCGCTTCGCGCTTCAGATGCCGGAGGCGGTGCGTACCCTCGCTGCGATCGGTTCAGGTATGCCGCTTGGAAGCCTCTATAACCTGGGGCGGCCCGACTTCCGCTTCGCGGCGGCAAAACTTGGCACCGGCCCGGGCAGCGACTCATCAGTACTCGACAGACTGATGGTTGAGGTCACCGATCTGAATGAGCAGTCCACGGGTGGCGTCAAGGCGAGCGCCAGCGCCAAGGAGCGCTCGGGCCTGGTCTTCCTGCCCTACATCCTGGACATTGGCAATTGGGCGAAGATGTTCAGCGGCGGCAACGCCACGTTGTTCACCTACGAGCTGCCGCTGCTCAACTTCGGTGTGAACTTTGATGTGCAGATCGCGCGGATTCCCGTGCCGATTCCGCCTGTCTCCTGGATTCAGATCGTCATCGGCGCGTTCGGTAGCGCACGCGGGTACGTCGATCTGGCGTTCGGTTTTGACACCTTCGGCATCCAGAAGTTCATGGAGACCGACAACCTGCTCGATGTGTTCGATGGGTTCTACATCAACGATTATTCGCTGCCACTGGTGCGTAACGGCGCGTTCGTGCCCAACACAGGCGGCAAAGAGAAGCCCGAATTCGGCATCGATCTCGAGCTGGGTCTGAAGGGCGGCGTAAGCCTGGGCGGTGTGGCCGAGCTTGGGCTGGGCGGCTCTATTACCGTGGACATTGATGCTGATCTGAACGACATCCGCTACGCCAATGTCAAGCGCGATGCCAACGGCCAGGTCACGCTGGCCGAGTTCACCGGCGATGGCAAGATCCGTGCGTCCGAGCTGCTGACCATGCTGCTCTACGAAGACCTGGGCCCGCTCAACCTGTTCAACATCGATGCAGAGCTTGGCGTGACGGGATCGGTTTACGGCAAGATTGGCTTCTCGCCCTTCCAGATTTCGGCGCAGGCACGGCTCTTCCGCCTGAAGCTGCTTGAGCTGTCTTACGACGCCCCCACGATTCAGCCGCGCTTTGGCAATGTGAGTAACGGCGTCCTGACGCTGTTCTCGGGACCGCGCGCGGGCGACCGCCTGTACATCGACACCGCCGATGCGGGCGAGACCTGGAAGCTGAGCGGCTCGGGCGGCAAGGTGCAGGTCGAATTTGCCGGCAAGTTTTACCGAGAGTTCACCGGCGTCAATCGCATTGAGGTTGATCTGGGTGACGGCAACGATAACTTCGATGCGTCGCGGCTAAGCGACGTCACCATCTTCGCAAAAGGTGGCGGCGGCGATGACACCATCATCCTCGGTAAGGCAGGTGGCATGGCCTTCGATGAAGAGGGCCACAACACGCTGAAGGCTGTTGAGTCGAGCAGCGCACCGGTCACGCTGATCGGTGGCGCGGGCAACGATTCACTCACCGGCGGCGCGGGCAGTGACCTGCTGATCGCAGGCCCGGGGAGCAACACGCTCACTGGCGGAAAGGGCAATGACACGCTGTTCGCGCTCGAAGGCGGCAACCGCCTGACCGGTGGCGAGGGTATCGACCGCTATGTGTTCATCGGCACGCTGGGCGCCAACCGGATGATCGAAAAGGGCGACGAGGCATCGATCCTCGATTTCTCGGGTGTGATTCCCGCTGAGCTCGCAGCCTTCACGGGCCCGGTGGTGGGTGCGCCCACGGTATCGATACCGGCGGGCTTTACCGCGACGCGCGGCGGCCCTGCACAACTGCTGTTCCGGGGAACGCCGTTTACCTTCGATGGCCCGGCGGATCGTCAGCTCACTGTCACGTTGCGCGTGCCGGACGGCACGATCGCAGCGCAGACCGCGGAGGGCGTCACCGTAGGCGGCAGCGGCACCGAGCGCACCTTCACCGGAACCGTGGCGAACCTGAACGGTTTCTTCACGACACCTGGACGCGTCACATATACGTACGCAAGCAAAGAGGCGAGCCGGCCGCTTGCTGTTGAGGTGGCCTACGGCGCGTTCATCAATACCGCGCAGGCGGTCATCACCGCCTCGGTCACGCTCGATCAGACGCGCGGCTGGCGCGATGCCGCCGTTGCGGGCAGTAGGCAGGTAGCGGTGGCCTCGCCCACCACGGCCTTGTTTGCCAACGCGCCCGGTGGCATCTGGTTGTCGAACGATAGCGGCGCCACCTGGACGGAATCGTCGGCACCGAAAGACCGTCAGTTTTCGGCGGTTGCGATTTCTGCTGATGGGCAGCGGATTGTGGCTGCGGTGACAGGAGGGGGGCTTCTCGCTTCGTCCGATGGTGGTCAGACCTGGACGGATGCAGGCGCGCCTGTCGATGCCTATACCGACGTGATGATTCTCGCCGATGGTCGCGTCATCGCCTCGGATCGTGCGATTCGTGAGCAGTTCGTCAACAGCCCGACCGATCGCGGCTGGCGCAATACAACCGGTGTTGTGCGGATATCGGATGCGCAGCTTCGCAACTGGCGCGAACTTACGGGGCTACCGAACGCTAACTGGACCGATATCGCCGCCACAGCCGATGGCCGCACGATGATTGCGGTATCAGGCCCCGCCGAGTTCGGGACCACCCCCGCATCGGTGTGGATTGGCCGCACAGGCGCCAGTGCTTCCGCGCCTACCTGGACGCAGGCCATGGCAGGCCTGCCCGCCAACGCCAACTGGTCGGCTGTGGCGGTGGATCCCAGCGGTACGCGCGCCTACGTCGCGAATCGCGGCGGCACGATCTACTCGGCTGATCTGTCCCAGCCCACCGTCAGCTGGCAGTCCACCGGACTCGCCGCGCGTGACTGGAACTCGCTCGCATTCTCATCCGACGGTCGCTCGCTGGTTGCGAGCGCCAGCGGTTTGGGTAAGAGCGGGCTGTGGCTGCTCGAGGGCGCAACGGCTGCACCCAGCGTGATGTCGGTGGCCGGGTCGTCTAACCGATTCCCAGGCGCTGAGCCGCCCGCAGCTGCCACGGACGGCAGCCGCTTCACCAAATACCTGAATCGGGACGATGCTGGTTCAGGTCTGGTGCTGACGCTGGATGCCGCCACAGTGGTGTCCCAGATCGCGCTCACCTCTGCAGGCGATGCGCCCGAGCGTGATCCGGTCGAAATCTCAATCTTCGGTTCGAACAGCGACACCGCCTGGGCGAGCAGTGCCTGGAAGCCGGTGGCAGTCAATGTCCCAACTGGACTTACCAGTGCCCGTGGCGTGACGCAGATCGCAAACTTCGAGAACAGCACCAGCTATCAGCATTACAAGGTGGTGTTTACCAAGTTGCGCGACGCCCAGAAGGCGAGCAGCGCGCAGGTGGCCGAGGTCGATCTGTTCCCGTTGAACGGCTGGCGGCCGATCGATACCGCAGGCCTGGCGCCGGTGGATCTGCTGGGCTTTCCGATCGACCTGGAGTGGAGCTCCGCAGTCTTTAATCCCGCGGGCGACGCCATCGTAGCGGTGGCATCCGGCAACCGGGTCTTCTCGGTACCGATCCCGACGCCACGCGCTGCGCCCACGATCAGCGTACCGGCAAGTCTCGAAGTAAATCCAGGTGTGAAGAGCGAGCTCACGTTCGCGGCCGACACCCTGGTGGATGCCGATTCGCCGTTGCTTACGTTGTCGCTGCGGCTAAGCGATCCGTCAGCGGGCAGCGTGTCGCTCGATACCGCAGCGGCAAGCGTGGCGCGCCTGCAGGTGGGTGGCGACAGCACAACGCCCACGCTCAGCGGGTCACCCGCGGCGATCTCCGCGTTCCTCGAGAAAACCGGTGCGGTCAGCGTTTCGCTCGGGTTTGGCACGAAAGACGTTGCGTTGGAACTGACCGCGAGCGACGGACTCGAGCGCAGCAACGCACGCCTGCCACTTACTGCGACGCAGCCGCTCGCCATCAAGGCGAATTACAACGGTGGCGCGCTCGAGATCATCGACATACGCGGTAACGATCTGCGGTTGAATCGATTCTCGTTGTCCAACACCACGCTGGGGCCGCTCAACGATGAACTGACGATCCAGCGTCTCACGGCAACACCGCTGGCCGTAACTGCCTCGGGTGGGCCTGACCGGTATGTGTTCGATGCTGGCAACACCGAGTCGGACACGATCCGAACCGTTCAGATCCGCGACAACGCCGCCAAAGATCTTGCGAACGACACGCTTGTGATGCGCATGAAGTCGTTGCAGTTCTCCACCACTGGCAACGTATTGCAGCTGGGCGCCGGCGAGGTACTGAGTGGGGTCGAGCGCGTGGTCTGGGATGCTGGCTTGCGCGAGCTTGTCGTAATCGGCGATGTGGTCACGCTCAAGCCCATGGAGGGCAGCACTGAGGTCAATCTTGGGCAGACCCGGCTTCGCGTCGAGGCCGAGCGCCTGGTCGTACAAGGCAAGATTCAGGCGAAGGCGATCACGCTAGACGTGAGCGGCCTCGTCGAGCTTAAAGGTGAACTGCTCGACGAAACCGGCAAGCCCATCGATCTGGGCGCTGCCCGCGCGGCCCGACCGGTTACGGTCGCCGCTGGCAATGTTGATCTTGGCGCACTGGCTGCTAGCGCAGGGGGCGCAGGCCTGCAGATTGTGCCGAGCGATCCGTCTACGCCGATCAAACTGGGCGCAGCGCCCGCGGTGTCGGCCCGCTCGATCGGCGGCGGCTCCGTCAACCTCGACCCAACGAGCCTGGGCAACGCCAAAATGCCGGTGCTGGTGCTTGGCGCAAGCGGCGGATCGAACCCGGTCGCGTTGGGCGGCGGAGGCTCGGTGCTGGCGCTCACCACCGATCTGGTCGTGATGGCGCAGGGCGAGGGCGGTCGCATCGAGGTGGGTGGCCAGATGAGCGGCCAGAAGCTTGAGCTCTACGGCCCGGGTAACACCACGGTGTTTGAAGATGGCACCACCGTCTCGATGCGCGACAGCATCCTGATCGATGACTCGGTGCGCTTTGATGGCACGGTCTCGGTGTCGGCGGGTGATGGTGCGGTGTCGGCTGAAGACCTCACGATCACAGGCCGCATCAATGGCGGACTGGGAACCGACGACATGCTCACGCTGCGCAGCAACGGCGGCGTGGTGCAGGTGTCGGGTCGCGTCGGTAACGGCATCGGTGAACTTGAAGTCGTATCCGGCGGCACGGGTTACGTGAATGGCACCTACACGAACGTTGATCTGATTGGCGGCTCGGGCACGGGCGCCACAGCTACCGTCGAGGTCAGCGGAGGATCCGTTGTCTCGGTGGTACTGCATGGCGATGGCGCTGGCTACCGGGTGGGCGACTCAATCCGCATTGCACGCTCAAGCCTGGGCGATCTGTCAGGTCGGGCACAGGGGTTCTCGGCGCGCGTCATGGCGGTGAACGCACTCGAGAAGCTTTCCGTATCCGGCGCTCGGGACGTGATCTTCGACGAGAAGGTCGTGATCGATGGCGATCTGGTGATTCAGGCGACCGGCAGCGTACAGTTCCTGGACGAGGTACGGATCACAGGCGGCGGCCGACTCATCATTGAAGGCGCGGCCGAGCTGATCATCAACAACGGCATGGAGTTTGAAGCGGCCACCGGTCAACAAGCGGGCGGGCTCGAGTTTGATGGCCTCGCAAGCGGTTCAACGGTGAGCTTCCCCGCCGGTATCGCTGCGGGCGACGCGAACCGCGTCACGATTACCGGCTTCACCTCACTCGATATAGCAAGGGCCACGCAGGCGCCTCGCTTCGATCTGTCGCTCACGGGCAGTGTAGTGTCCTTCGAAGCGCCCATCGGACAGCCCCGAGCGGTGCTCGAACTTGGTCGACTCGATCTGGTTTCAACCGGTGATGACCTGGCGGTGTCGGCCGCAACCGATGTGGTGGTGAACAGCCTGAAGGCCGCAGAGGGTAAGGCCGCTTCGCTTGAAACGACCCGGGGCTCGATCACGCTCGCACAAGACGCCGTCGTGTCGGGTCGCGACGTGACGCTCACCGCCATCGGCGGCGCGCTGCGCGCCAATAGCGGTGCGCTCGTGAGCGGCGACAACCTGAAGATCCGTGTCGGGCAGGGCGTGGGTACCGAGGCATCGCCGCTGCGTACGCGAATCGCGACGCTGGACGTCAGTACGGAAAGCGGTGACGTCTTCATCAACGAAGCCGATTCCGTGACACTGGTGGGCGCAGGGGCCAGTATCGCGAGCGGCCCCGGCAAGGTCAGCCTGGGGGCGGCGAAAGATATCCTGATGAAACCGCCCGCAGGGCTGTCCACCGCCGGCGGACCTGTCCAGTTGAAAGCCGGCGGCGACGTGGGTCTGTCGCAGATCGATGCCAAGACGGGTTCGATCCAGGTCGACTCGGGCGGCCGCATTTTCGACAACACGGGCGGCAGCGGCCAGACACACCTCAAAACCACCAGCACGCTCACGCTCAATGCCGTCAGCGGCGTGGGCGGTTATGGCAGCGCGCAGCTGCGGCTGGATACCGGTGCGGTCAATGTCTACAACGCTTCATCCGGTGATGTGGTGATAGCGGGTGAGCGCGGCATTCGCGCAGGTAGCTTGGGCATTCGCTCAGACGCGCCGCAGGGCGCTGTGTCGGCCTTCGCGGTCAGTGGCCGCGTGGAGCCGGGCAACATCCGCGCAGCCAGCGGCAAGCTGGTGATGGTGTCGGGCAAGAGCGGACTGACCGAAACCGAAGCCGCTGGTGTGTTGGCGGTGGTCAGCATGGGGAGCGCCGGCGCATCGACGCCGTCCTCGACAAGCACCACCACGGCGGTGGTCGGGTTGCGCGGTCCGCTGGGGGCAGTGGGAGCGCCCAGCTCGAGTACGCAGGCCTTGTCGTCAGCGCCGCCCTCACTGTCCTCGGGCGCCAGCAGCCTGAGCCAGATCAGCACGGGCGTGAGCGGTGGATCGGCTGCCGCCGGGGCCTCGGTTGCGAGCAGCTCAGCGGGAAGTGATGTCGTGATCGCCGGGCGCACGGTCGCTGCGGGTGAAAGCGCAACCTCGGCTGTGACGGCTGCGGCATCGAGCGGTTCGGGCAATGCGCCTGCGCCGTCCGGTCAGGGCGTGGTCACGATCAGCAGCGTGGTTTCTTCAGCGGTGCAAATCGGATCGATCACCACCATCGGCCGTACGACCTCGCTGATGCTCGATGCAGCGCTGAAGACCATTGAAACTTCCACCCGGCCGACGATCTCTGGGTCCGGCACGCTGAGTGAGCTGATGAATCGGACGCCTGCGATGCGCTCGGAGGCGCCTGCACGACTGCGCGAGGGCGACAGCGCGCCGGCACCTGCACCGCAGGCACCGGTGCCCGCGGTGCAGCCTGCCGCGCCCGCGTCAGCGCAGCCCGCCTCGGGTGCAGCCGCTGCCGGCGCGGCGGCAAGCCCTGCCGCCGCGCAGCCTGCCCAGCAGGGAGCGCAGGGAACGACCGGATCTGCCACGCCGGCGTCGGCCGCCCCCGCCGTGCCAGCTGCTGCGCCTGCGGGTACGCCTGCTGCACCGCCGCCTGCCGATTCTGGGGCGACCGGAACACCGGCGGACTCACCCGCCCAGGGTTCGGGTGCGAGCGGCACCTCAGGAAGCGGTACAGGGACCGGAACTGGCCAGGGCACCCAGAGCCCTGTACCTGCAGAGGGTCCGCGGTCACTGCTGCCGGAGGGGCTCGAGCCCCGGTCCACGCAGTCCGGACTCTGGGCGCGCCTGGCCCGCTGGCTCAATCCGGAGGCGGCTGCCGCCGAACCACGACAGGATCGACTCGAGCCGCCGTCTGCGCAGGCCGTTGGAGAGCCGGCGGCTGGTCAGTCGACGGGCTCAGAGGAGGCGGTTGCAGCCAGGGCCGCGGTGGGTGCTGGTGGCGCCGCCGCCGCGCAATCCGGGGCGAGCGCGTCCGATCGGTCGTCTGCCGCGGGCTGAGGGCAGGTGCATCGATTCGCCGGCAGCGGTTCGAAGCACCCGCCGCTGCCGGCAGCCCGCGTGCAATCCGTCGTAACATGCGGGTCATCGAAACCGGCCGCCATCGAAGCGGACCGGTCAGGGAGAGCCTCACTTGAACGGCGCTGACGATCTGGTCCACACGCTGCTTGCCGGTGGCGTGGAGGTCTGCTTTACCAATCCCGGCACATCCGAGATGCACTTTGTCGCCGCGCTCGATCGGATCGATCGAATGCGCTGCGTGCTCGGCTTATTCGAAGGCGTGGTCACGGGCGCCGCGGACGGCTACTACCGGATTGCAGGCAAACCGGCTGCCACCCTGCTCCACCTGGGCCCTGGCCTGGGTAATGGGCTCGCCAATCTGCATAACGCGCGGCGTGCGCGCTCGGGCATCGTGAACATTGTGGGCGACCATGCCACTGATCACCTCGCCAACGATTCGCCGCTCACCTCTGACCTGGAAGGTATCGCGCGGACGGTATCGCACTGGGTACGCACGACGCGCTCGGCGGCCACGCTGCGCACCGATGCGCTGGCCGCGATCGAGGCCGCCTGCTCACCGCCTGGTCAGATCGCCACCCTGGCACTGCCGGCCGATGCGGCCTGGGGCGAGCTCCCTGCCCATCAGGCGCCGCTCGCGCCCGACTCCATGCGCCCTGCTGTTGCACATCGGCCGTTCGACACGGCGGCAGTCACTGCAGCCGCACAGGCGCTTCTCGAGCCTGAGACGCTGCTGCTGCTGGGTGCCGGCGCGCTCGATGAGCTTTCGCTCGAGCAGGCAGGGCGCATTGCCGCTCGCACCGGTTGTGCGCTGATGACCGAGTTTTACACGGCCAAGTTGTCGCGGGGCGCTGGTCGCGTCGTAGCGCCCCGGCTGCCGTATGCGGTGGAGCCCACGGTGGCGGCACTCGCCCGGTTCAAGCGCATTGTGCTGGTGGGCGCGCGTGCGCCGATCGCGTTTTTTGCGTACCCGGGCAAACCGCGCCGCCTGGCGCCTGCAGGATGCGCATTGATTACCTTGACCGAGCCTGAGCATGATGCGCGCGCCGCGCTGGCGGCGGTTGCAGCCGAGCTCAATGCCGCGACGCTTGCGCCCGCACACATTGCCGTGCGGCAAACGCTCGCGCCCAGCGCGCTGCCCACCGGCCGCCCCAGTTCCGACGGTATTGCGGCGGTGCTGACCGCGCTTCTTCCCGAGCAGGCGATTGTGGTCGACGAGGCGGTGACCACCGGACGTTCGTTCGGTCCATCCACGGTAGGCGCAGCCCCGCATGACTGGCTGTCCGTCATGGGCGGCTCCATCGGTTTTGCGCTGCCCTGTGCAGTCGGCGCTGCGATTGCCGCACCCAGCCGCAAGGTGGTCGCGTTGGAGGGTGATGGCAGTGCTATGTACACGATCCAGGCGCTCTGGACGATGGCCCGCGAGCAGCTCGACGTCACCGTTGTCATCATGGCCAATCGCGCCTACCAGATTCTTCGCGGCGAGTTCGCGGGCGTTGGCGCGGGCACCCCAGGCCGCCGGGCCACCGACATGCTCACCCTCGACCGACCGACGCTGGATTTCGTGTCGCTCGCTCGCGGCATGGGGCTGGAGGCCGCGCGCGCTGAAGATCTGGGCGAATTCGCCCGACTGTTTGGCCGGGCGATGTCACAGACCGGCCCCGTACTGATCGAATTGGTCATCGGCTAATCGAGGGCACTGCGCCCCGACCGAATCCGACCAACCCCAGGAGCCCTGATCCGATGTCACCCCTCAAAAACGACACCTTCCTGCGAGCGCTTCGCCGCGAACCGACTGACTACACACCGATCTGGCTGATGCGCCAGGCGGGCCGCTACCTGCCCGAATACAACGCAACCCGGCGTCGCGCCGGCAGTTTTCTGAGCCTGTGCAAAAACCCCGAGCTTGCCTGTGAGGTGACGCTGCAGCCGCTGGATCGATACCCGCTTGATGCGGCGATCCTGTTTTCCGACATCCTCACCGTGCCCGACGCGATGGGCCTGGGACTCTACTTCGCCGAAGGCGAGGGCCCGAAGTTCGAGCGGCCGGTTCGCGACGAAGCTGCGGTGGCGGCGCTTACCTCGCCCGATCCCGCGGATTCCCTGGACTATGTGATGAAGGCGGTCAGCACGATTCGCAGCGCTCTGGGCGGACGTGTGCCACTGATCGGCTTTTCGGGCAGCCCCTGGACGCTCGCCTGCTACATGGTCGAGGGCGGTGGCAGCGATGATTTCCGTCAGGTCAAGACGATGCTCTATCGTCGGCCAGATCTGATGAAGCGCATCCTCGAGGTCAATGCGCAGGCGGTGGCCGATTACCTCAATGCACAGGTCGAGGCGGGCGCGCAGGCGCTGATGATTTTTGATTCCTGGGGCGGTGCGCTCGCCGACGGGGCATTCCAGAAGTTTTCGCTGGGGCCTATCCGGCAGGTGATCGACCGGTTGCAGCGCGAGCGCGATGAGCCTGTTGTCGATGCCGATGGCAAGGTGGTGGGTTCGCGCCGGGTGTCGGTGCCGGTGATCGTGTTTACCAAAGGCGGCGGCTTGTGGCTTGAGGAAATCGCCGCCTCGGGCTGCGATGGCGTGGGCATCGACTGGACCGTGAACCTCGGCCAGGCGCGCGCCCGCGTTGGAGCGCGCTGCGCGATCCAGGGCAACCTCGACCCGATGGTGCTCATGGCCCAGCCTGAGCAGATTCGCGGCGAGGCGCTGAAAGCGCTTGAGAGCTTCGGTGTGCCGCAGCCCGGAATCGGCCATGTGTTCAACCTCGGCCATGGCATCTCGCAGTTCACGCCACCCGAGTCTGTTACCGCACTGGTCGAAGCCGTCCACGCATACAGCCGTGAACAACGGCGTCGCGGCGCTAGCGCGTCCTCACTTTAGCCAATCCATCGCACCGGCGCGCCTCGCGAAGGCGCGAAAAACAAGGGTTTGCGAGCATGCGCGCGCTGACTTATGCACAGCGCGCGCCCCTCGAGTGCTGTTCCCGAGTAAAGCGCAGGGTCTTCCAGGCCGCTTCGCTAAGTGATTGATTTATAAGAGCATCAAATTGATCAAAAAACGGGCATCCGACTCTGGATCAAGGTCTGACAAGGACTTGGGAGCGCTATTCGGCAGCTACCCACAGAGTTATCCACAGGTTTTGTTGATGAGCCGGAATTCCCGTTTAGGGGTCTCGGATTAAGCCTCGAAGTTAAAGTGAATTCTGGTTTCACCGCTGATTTGCGAATTGCACGGATTGCGCTGGATATCCCGATTGCGCCCTGGTTCGACTACCGGATCGGGCCGGCGCTCGTGGAGACGCTGGCGGTCGGCGACTGGGTGCAGGTGCCCTGGGGCAGTGGCCGTCGAATCGGTCTGGTGCTTGAGCGACGCACCGACAGCGAACTTTCGCCCGACCGCCTGAAGGACATCGAGGCGCGGCTCGATGATGCGCCAGCGCTGCCCGCCAGCTGGTTTGCACTGCTTCGGTTTGCAGCGGGTTATTACCATCGCTCGATTGGCGAGTTCGCCTGGCTGGCCGTGCCCCGAACCCTGCGCACGCCGGCCTCGCCGCGGGCCCGCTCAACACCGTTTGCGCGAGCGCGACGCGCCGCCAGAACACCTGCCACCGCGTCGGGTGCAGGCCCGCAACCCCTCAGCCGCTCGGCAGCGGGCCAGCCGCTCGGGGCCGACCAGCAGCAGGTGCTCGATGCCTTGATTGCCACACGCGGGTTTGGCGTATCGGTGCTGCACGGGGTCACCGGTAGCGGCAAAACCGAGGTGTATCTGCGTTGGTTCGAGGAGATTTTGCTGAAGCAGCCGAAGGCGCAGCTGCTGCTTCTGGTGCCGGAGATTGCCCTCACGCCGCAACTCGCCGGGCTGGTTGCCTCCCGATTTCCGCCCGACTCGGTGGCGGTGCTGCACAGCGGTCTGGGTGAGGCCGAGCGCGCGCGCGCATGGCTGGCCGCGGTTGAAGGGCGGGTCAGGGTGATCATCGGGACACGGCTCGCGGTGCTGACGCCGCTGCCTCAGCTCGCAGCAATCGTTGTCGACGAAGAGCATGACGCTTCCTACCGACAGCAGGACGGGCTGCACTACTCGGCGCGCGATCTCGCTGTTGCCGCCGGACGCGAGGCCGATATCCCGGTGCTGCTGGGGTCGGCGACACCCTCCATCGAAACCTGGCGGGCGGCCCGGCGCGGCCGGTATCGGCTGCTCGAGATGCCCTCGCGTATGGGGGGCGGGGCTCTGCCACAGCTCGAGATCATTGACGTAAAAGGCTTGCGCGGTGAGTCAGCGCTCGCTCCCTCGGTGCTTGCTGCGATCACGACGACATTGGAGCGTGGCGAGCAGGCACTGGTTTTCATCAATCGGCGGGGCTATGCGCCGGTCCTCGGGTGTGACGCCTGCGGCTGGCTGAGCGGCTGCTCGGAATGCTCAGCCTGGCGGGTGCTGCACCGCGCCGCCCCCTCGGCGCGCGGGTCGCGCTACCAGCTGGTCTGCCACCATTGCGGCGCCAACTCGCCAGTTCCTCGTGCCTGTCCGCAGTGCGGCAACCTGGGCCTGGCCGGGCTCGGTCGGGGCACCCAGCGACTGGAAGAAGACCTGGCGCACCAGTTTCCCGGCCAGCGGATTGCCCGACTCGACCGCGATGTCGCCAGCCGTCGCGGTGCGGCGCAGGCGCTGATCACAGCGGTTCATCAGGGCGAGGTCGACCTGCTGGTTGGCACCCAGATGCTTGCGAAAGGGCATGACTTCAGACGCCTGAGCCTGGTGGTGGTGGTTGACGGCGATGCTGGGCTGTTCAGCGCCGACTTTCGCGCGCCCGAGCGCCTGTTTGCCACGCTGATGCAGGTGGCCGGTCGCGCGGGCCGTGAGGTCGCAGCGAGCCGGGTGTTGGTCCAGACCCGCTATCCCACCCACCCGCTCTTTGATTTTTTGAAGCGCCACGATTACGCAGGCTTTGCCGATGCGCTGCTCGCCGAGCGGCGCGATGCAGCGATGCCACCGTTTACGCATCAGGCACTGCTGCGGGCCGATGCCCCTGCGTTGGATGACGCGCTGGCATTCTTACGCACTGCCCGTGACCTGGCCGAGCCCCTGTGTGAGGCCGACGCAGATTCGCCGATCCAGCTGTTCGACCCGGTGCCCATGCCGATGGCCCGCCTGAAGGGGCGCGAACGCGCGCAACTGCTGGTTGAATCGGGAGCGCGTCCTGTATTGCAGGGGTTCCTGCCGCACTGGCTGATGGCGTTGCGCACGGTCAAGACTCGGGCGCGCTGGCACCTCGAAGTCGATCCGTCGGAGATCTGACGGCGATGTCCACCGGTTTTAACGACGCCCAGCGCGCGGCCATCCGCCATCTCGATGGCCCCTGCCTGGTGCTGGCTGGCGCGGGCAGCGGCAAGACCCGCGTGATCACCCACAAGATCGTTCATCTGATCGACAGCGGGTTCTCACCGGAGGCAATCGGCGCAATCACGTTTACCAACAAAGCGGCGCAGGAGATGGCCGAGCGGCTGCAGAAAATTGCGACGCTGCCGGCAGCGCGCAGGCCGTTGGTCAGCACCTTTCACTCGTTGGGCATGCAGATGCTTCGCCGGGATGGCGAGCGGCTGGGCTTAAAGCGCAGCTTCTCGATCCTCGATTCTGATGACTGCGCGGGCATTCTCGCGGGCGCGCTCGCCACCACCGATCGCAAGCTGATCCGCCATGCCCAGCATCAGATCTCGCTCTGGAAAAATGCCTTGCTGGACCCCGAGACCGCTGCTGCGCAGGCAGCCAACGACATCGAGCATTCGATCGCGCGGGCCTGGCGCGAGCATGCGGCAACGCTATCGGCCTATCAGGCCGTCGACTTTGATGACCTGATCCTGCTGCCGGTGAAGCTGCTTACCGAGCATGCGGATCTCACCCAGGCCTGGCGCGAGCGGCTGCGCTATCTGCTGATCGATGAATACCAGGACACCAACGCCGCGCAGTATCAGCTGCTAAAGCTTCT
The DNA here is from genome assembly GCA_964581825.1 of uncultured Bordetella sp. Classification (GTDB taxonomy): domain Bacteria; phylum Pseudomonadota; class Gammaproteobacteria; order Burkholderiales; family Burkholderiaceae_E; genus SYIM01. The sequence goes on along the minus strand of CAZORB010000068.1, from coordinate 2,124 downwards.
CACCGGGCCCCGCGCGGCCTTCACTGCGGTGGGCGACGATGATCAGGCGATCTATGGCTGGCGGGGGGCAACGCTCGACAATCTGCGCCGCCTGGAAACCGACTTCCCTGCGTTGAAGCTGTTTAAGCTTGAGCAGAACTACCGATCGAGCGTCACGATTCTGAGCGCGGCCAATCGGCTGATCGCGCACAACCCGAAGCTTCACGACAAGAAGCTGTGGTCTGAGCATGGCGTGGGCGACCCGATCCAGGTGGTGCCCTGCGCCAATGAAGAGGCCGAGGCTGAGTCCATCGTGATGCGCCTTCACGCGCATCGTTTTGAGCGGCGAGGCGCCTGGCGCGATTACGCGATTCTGTATCGCGGCAACCATCAGTCGCGCGTCTTCGAGCAGTGGCTGCGCAAGGAAAACATCCCATATGTACTGTCGGGCGGCCAGTCGTTTTTCGAGCGCGCCGAGATCCGCGATCTGATTGCTTATCTTCGGCTGATCGCTAATGACGACGATGACCCCGCATTCATCCGCGCGGCCACCACGCCCAAGCGCGGCATTGGAACCGCAACGCTCAAAGCGCTGGGCGACTATGCGGGGTCAAGGCAGGTATCGATGTTTGAGGCGTTATTCGAAACCGGCTTCGAATCCAGGCTCGCAGCCCGGCAGCTGGAAACCGTTCGCGAGTTCGGTGAATTCATCAATCGGATCAACTGGCGTGCAGCGCGCGAACCCGCTGGACCGGTGCTCGATGATTTGCTCGCAGCGATCGACTACCGGGGGTGGCTCGCCGACAGTCAGGACGAAAAAACCGCCGCGACTCGCTGGCGCAATGTCTGTGATTTTTGCGACTGGGTGAAGAAGCGAGCCGAAGAAGAGGGCGCAACGCTCGCTCAGGTTGCTCAATCGATCGCGATCCTGTCGCAGCTGGATCGGCGCGATGCGGAGGCCGACGCGGTTCGGCTGTCCACCGTCCATGCGGCTAAGGGGCTCGAGTTTCCCCACGTGTTCGTGGTGGGCTGCGAGGAGGGCGTGCTGCCACACCTGGGCACCCGCGATCCCGATGCTGAAGAGGGTGCGGCTGCTGAGGCGAGCGCAGCGCGCGCCGCGGGTGATGCGGCGCGCATTGAAGAAGAGCGGCGGCTGATGTATGTGGCGATCACGCGCGCGCAGCGCAGTCTGACGCTGAGCTGGTGCCGTGAACGCTCGCGTGCCCGACAAACACTGCCACAGGAGCCGTCGCGATTTATCGCCGAGATGGAGCTTTCAAGCGGCGCGACTGGCGTGCGCGCGACGGTAACCAACGAAACAGCGCGCGCCCGACTGGGCGCGCTGAAGGATCTGCTGGGGGCGTCGCGAACCGCGAAGTGACACGGCCCGGCTTGAACGACGCGCGCGTAACTGCGCGCGCCGGTGCGCGGACTTACTTGGCTGCCGGGGGCTCGGGCTCTTTGAGGCTGCCGCCCGAAGCATTGGCCATGTGAACCACAGCGCGCAGAATCTCGAAGTCAGAGGCCGCGCCACCGGCCTGCGCCGGCATTGCGCCCTTGCCTTTGAGCGCGGCTGTCACCAGCGCCTCAAGCCCGGTATCAAGACGGGGTTTCCAGGCCGCTGCATCGCCCGTTTTGGGCGCGCCTGCAACGCCGGCCGAATGGCAGGCTGAGCACTGCGCCGTGTAGACCTGCTCGCCGGACTTGAGCGCGCGAGGCGCGCTGGCATCGATCAGCTCAAAACCCGCCACGGGCTTGATGCGCGCTTCAATTGCCGCAGCGGTCATGGACTGAGTGCCCGCGCCAGTGCGCTTACTCTGGCCGACATATTTGACCAGGAGGACGATGAGCAGGATGGGCACGATAAAGGAGAGCACGACGACCGTGATCAGCTGTTTCGGGGTCTTGATGGGGGTTTCGTGTTCTGCGCTCATAATCCGGCCGTAGCAGTGAAAGTTCAAAGCGTTGAATTGTAACGGGAAACGCGCAGTCGGTCGACGAACAACCGTGACGGAAGCGTCGAAACCGAGTATGCTTCGCCCTCCGTCGCTGCCACCCAAGGCAGGCAGGCGCCCGTAGCTCAGTGGATAGAGTACTGGCCTCCGAAGCCAGGGGTCGCGCGTTCGATCCGCGCCGGGCGCGCCA
>CAZORB010000067.1:0-22391 GCA_964581825.1 uncultured Bordetella sp. | reverse complement strand
GGCGTTCGGGCTCCGGCGGGACGTCCGCGCACAAAGCCAGCAGTTCCTCATGCACAATCACAAACAGGTTAAAGCCTGGCTGACGAACCGCGGCTGCAAAACGCACCGACTCCACGGCATCGCGCTGCCCTGGCGGCTCAATACTGCGGTCTGCCTCCGCAGACTCGGGAACCACTAGAGAACTGGGGTCGCAGCGTGGAGCAAGCTGCTCGGGAGACAGTCGAATCATCGTCATCGGGCGGCCGGTGTCGGCGCAATCGTCTGGCGTTCGGGCTCCGGCGGGACGTCCGCGCACAAAGCCAGCAGTTCCTCATGCACCAGGGTCTCGCGCTCAAGTAATCGTTTTGCCCCCCGCTCCAGGCGGGAGCGCTGCTGGCTGAGAATCGCGAGGCTCCGCGCTAGCGCGTCTTCCACCAGCGCCCGCACGGCACAGTCGATTTCACGTACCGTTGCATCGGAAGGCTGCACGGACAGGTGCGGCGACTGCGGAAGCGGCATCAGCGGCGCGGGCTCATCGGCCAACTCGAGCGATTGCGGACCCAGGGTGGCATCCATGCCGTACTGAACCACCATGCTGCGAGCGATTCGGGTGGCTCGAAGCAGGTCGTCGGCTGCGCCCGTCGAGATTTCACCCAGGCAGATCTCTTCGGCGGCCCGACCTGCAAGCAATACCGTCATCTTGTCGCGCAGTTCATTGCGCGTCATCAGAAAGCGGTCTTCGGTCGGGCGCTGAATCGTGTAGCCCAGCGCGCCAACGCCTCTCGGGATAATCGACACTTTGTGCACGGTCTCCCCTGGTAACAGCGTCATCGCGGCAAGCGCATGCCCCATCTCGTGATACGCCACCGTCTTGCGCTCAGCCGGGTTCAGCAGGCGATTACGCTTCTCGAGCCCGGCCACAATCCGCTCAAGCGCCGCGGTGAAATCATCCATGCTGACGGCGTTGTGCGAGCGACGGGTGGCCAGCAACGCCGCTTCATTGACCAGATTGGCGAGATCGGCACCACTGAAGCCCGGGGTGAGTGCCGCGAGTGAATCCACGCTGATATCGGTCGCCAGTCGCACCCGTCGAAGATGGACCTGCAGGATCTGCACTCGCCCTTTTCGATCCGGGCGGTCCACCAGCACCTGCCGGTCAAAGCGCCCTGCCCGCAGTAGCGCGGGGTCAAGAATCTCGGGGCGGTTAGTGGCCGCCAATAGAACGATGCCGGAGGCCGGGTCAAAGCCATCCAGCTCTGCCAGAAGCTGATTTAGCGTCTGCTCTTTTTCATCATGTCCGCCGAAGCCGAACGCACCGCGCGCGCGGCCAAGCGCATCGATTTCGTCAATAAATATGATGGCAGGCGCCTTGGCGCGTGCCTGCTCGAACAGGTCTCGCACCCGGGCTGCGCCCACGCCCACGAACATCTCAACAAACTCAGAACCGTTGATCGAGAAAAACGGCACACCTGCTTCGCCCGCTACCGCGCGCGCGAGCAGGGTCTTGCCGGTGCCCGGCGGCCCCACCAGCAGCACGCCCCGAGGAACGCGCGCACCAAGCCGGCCATGGCTTTGCGGATCTTTCAAAAAGTCGATGATCTCTCGCAGCTCTTCTTTCGCCTCATCGACACCAGCGACGTCATCGAAGCTGACTCGGATGCCGGTTTCGACATACACCTTGGCGCGACTGCGGCCGATCGACAGCAGCGACGACGCACTCCCGCCGCCCAGACCAGACCGCGACGAGACCGCGCGCCAAAGCATCACCATCAATGCAGCGCCGATCAGCCAGGCAAAGAGCGAGCCCAGTGCGGGCGCCTCGGGGGCTGCGCGAAAGGCCACGGATCGCTCTGCTAGTCGATCCGCAAGCACCGGCTCGATTCGGCGCGTGACAAAGCGCGCAGGCCCCTGATCGGGCGGCTGCGAGAAACGTCCCCGCACGACCGCTGCGCCCACCTCAAGGTCGCTGACGTTGCCCGACTCCAACTGCTTTAGGAATTCGCTGTAGTCGATTCGCTGCTCGTCACGCCACCACTGCCCAGAATCAATCGCGAGCGACAGAAGCACGATCACGAACAACCACCAGCCAAGAGCGCGTGGAGACAATTCAAGCTGGTCCGTTGGAAAGCATGGAGGCGATTGTCGGCACACTGGCTCACGCCGTATTGACCGATGGCAAGCAGAGCCGGCAACAAGCCCCGTGGATGCCGGAGCGCATGACCCCGATGAAGCCTAACGACCACATACGCGAGCGCAGGCTGCGATTCAGTCCAGCGCTCTGCCGTGAACTTCTGCGATCCCGCTATGCGCAGCCGGGCGAACGCGGGATCGCCGATATCCGGCACCGCGTGGCGCGTGCCCTCGCATCGGTCGAGTCGCCCTCGGCGGCACTGCACTGGACGCAGCAGTTTGAATCGGCAATGCAATACGGATTCCTGCCTGGCGGGCGAATCAATGCAGCCGCTGGTACCGATCTGCAGGCAACGCTAATCAACTGCTTTGTTCAGCCACTTGCCCCCCAGCGAACGGGCCGTGACGAATCTGGACGCCCTGGCCTGGCGCTCGCCCTCGAAGAGTCCGCCATCACGATGCGGATGGGGGGTGGCGTGGGTGTTGATCTCAGCGCGCTGCCTTCCGTCCGGCAGCCTGCTGCGGAGGTGGGCCTCGACCCCGTCAGCGTGATTCTGACCATGGAATCGCGCGGGCAGCGTCTAGCCACGGTGGGTACGCGCCGTGCCGCGCAGATGGCGCTGGTGAGTATCGATCACCCGGATAGCCGCGCGGTCATCGATCTGAAGCGTCACCATCGGTTGCAAACCGTCACGTTGTCGGTCGTGATCCCGGATGCGTTCATGGCGAGCCTCGATCGACAGGACGCTGGCGGACGCGCTGCGAGGGCCTCATGGCAGGTATTGCTTCGTGCCGCCTGGGACACCGGCAGCCCGGGAGTGGTGTTTATTGACAAGGTGAATCGCGATAACAACCTTAGCGACATTGAACATCTGGGCGCCTGCAACCCTTGCGGCGAACAGTTCTTGCCCGATTACGGCGCCTGCGATCTGGGCAGCATCGATCTGACACGACTGGTTCGGCACCCCTTTCGGGCAGATGCCCGGTTCGACTTTGATGCGCTCGCGCGCCTGGTCCCAGTGGCGGTTCGCGCCCTCGATAACGTGATTTCGTTGACGCACTGGCCGCTGCCGCAGCAGGCGCAGGCAGCACGTATGACGCGTCGTATTGGCCTCGGCGTTACCGGACTCGCCGATGCATTGATCATGCTGGGTGTGCGCTATGACCGCGCCCCAGGGCGTGCGATGGCCGCCACGATCGTGCGAGCCCTCCGCAATCATGCGTATCGCGCCTCGGTCGATCTGGCGATTGAGCGCGGGCCTTTCCCGTACTGCAATCCGTCTCAGCTGCTTCGACCACCCCATTTCGCATCAAGGCTGCCTGCGTGGCTCAAAGCTCGAATCGCAAGGCACGGGCTTCGCAACTCGCACCTGCTCGCGATCGCGCCTACCGGAACCATCTCCATTGCGCTCGCCGGAAATGTTTCGAGCGGTGTGTAACCCGTGTTTGCGGCGCGATCTCGCAGATGGGTTCGCCTGTCGGGTACGACACCCTCAGTGCGAACGCTGGAAGATTTCGCATGGCGGCTCTACCGCACGATGTATCCCAGCGATCGCTTGGCGCCCCCCGCGTGGTGCGATGCGTCCTCGATCCGCGCAATCGATCACCTGAGGATGGTTGCAGCCCTGTCTCCGCTGATCGACTCGTCGATCAGCAAGACCGTCAATCTCTCCCCGCAGGCATCGATCGATGAACTGGAGTTGCTGCTGAAGTCGGCCTGGAAAATGGGACTTAAAGGCCTGAGCGTCTTTCGACCCGCGACCGCTACCGAGCGTGTGCTCTGCGCCTACTCAAGGGCCTCACCACTAGGCCGGAAGGATTCGGCCTAAAAGCTGCGGGCCGGCTGATCAGACGCTCCTAGACTCAGGGTCGTTCGCCCACTTTCGCGGCCGGCCACGATCCGGTCCATGACACCCAATGACCCATCAGCCCCAAGACGGCGCGGCGCCCGACCGCCGCGCCGAAAACAGAGAGGTCGCCGTCCGATTGCTGGCAGAGCGCTGTCGCCTTCAGGCGCGGCAGGCGGTGCTTGAACCCGCAGTGGGCATTCCCCTCATGACAGGGGTCATCGTCATGCTGCATCCAGCCATCGGTGCCGACCAGCTGGTTCCCTGGGCACTGCTGCTGGGCGCGACGCTGTTATTGCGCGCGTTTTGCGCAGCCCGCTTCATCGCAAGACGGCGGTATGACACAGCCGATTATCTGACGCTCACCGCCGTCTTCAATCTGACCGCAGGACTCAGCGGCTTACTGGTTGGCGCCTGTGCAGGATTGTTTTTCGCGCAGGTCACGCACGCGGATCGGCTTTCGCTCACCATCGTGATCTTCGCCTGGCTCGCGCTTGGCGTTTTAATGTACGCGCCGTTTTCAAGGCACGGCTTGCTCCACGGTGGCGCGGTACTGGCCCAGCTCGCGGTCGCGTGGTTGCTGGCACCCGAGGTCCCGGGCGCGCTGATCGCCCTTGGCGTCGTGCTTTACGGGGCATTACTTGCCAGGCTATCGGTAGTTTTAAGCCGTGCCCTCACACAATCGATACGCCGTAAACATCGAATTCGGCAGCTGGCCAGGCGGCTCGAAGAGCAGCGCGCGCAGGCAGTGCGCGCCAGCAAAAGCTCAGCGCGTTTCCTGGCGGCTGCCAGCCACGACCTGCGTCAACCCGCTACATCCCTGGGCCTTCTCAGCGCCTTGGTACGCGAGCGCTGCACCGACCCCGCGCTTCATCCGCTCATTGCAGCGATCGATCGATCCGCCACCACGATCAGCGATCTTCTCTCAAGCCTCCTCGATCTCTCGCGGCTGGAAAGTAACGCCATACAGCCTCATTTCGAATGGCTGTCAGTCGACGAGCTGTTCGAAACGCTTCGCGAGGAGTTTGCTGTGCGGGCCGAGCAAAAAGCGCTGACGCTGGTGGTCGCGAGTGCACCGATTCGTGTGCTTGCCGACCGGGTGATGCTCACACGATTGCTCAGAAATTTGCTTGACAATGCGGTTCGGTTCACCGATCAGGGGGCCATCACGCTTGCCGCCTCTGAGGGGCCGCGCTGCGTGCTGAGTGTGACGGATACCGGTATTGGTATCGCACCCGACCAGCTCGACCGAATCTTCGAAGAACATGTCCGGATCGCCTCGCCTGGCCGCCGGTCGCCGCCAGGCCTTGGCCTGGGACTTGCCATGGTGAGCCGAATCGCCCACTTGCTGAACGCCCAGATCACGGCCTATTCCGACGGTTCGCGCGGCAGTCGATTTGAACTGGTTTTCCCATCGGACCGGGTGGCGCCCGACACCTCCCCTCAAGCCGCCATCGTCGAGCTCGAGCCGCAAGCGTCGGGCCCTGATCATTCCGCGCATGAGCCTGCGGCGCGTCGCCCGATCAGTTTGGTGACTGCGCCCCGGGCGCTTCTGGTCGATAACGACCCAGAGGTGGCCAGCGCGCTCCAGTCGCTTCTGGAGGCACGAGGCTGGCACACCGACATCGCTTCGAACGCCACCGAGGCTTTCGCGCGTATCAGTGGTTCCGACTGCTGGCAGCTGCTGCTGGCCGATTGCCGCATGGGTGCCGCGGATGACGGACTTTCGCTGGCGCTCGCCGCTCGCCTGGTTCGGCCTGACCTGCGGTGCGTACTGATGTCGGCCGACACCTCGGCAGCGTTACAACACCGTGCGTCCGATCACGGTCTGAGCCTGATCCGCAAACCAGTCAGCGAGCAGACGCTGTTCGCCGCAATCCGGATTCGGTAGGCGCCGCTTCGGCAGTCGCCCACGCACTGCTAAACTCAAACTGCTTCGGATCCGTTCGGGTCCGGTATTAACCCCTCTCACCGACGGTTCACCGCAAGCGCGGGCACCTGCCCATGTCCGAACATCTTCTGATCGTTGACGACGACGAGGACATTCGCGAGCTTTTCCACACGTATTTAGCTGGCGTGGGCTACACGGTGTCGGAAGCCGCCGATGCCGCCAGTCTGCGCCGTGCGCTCGATACCGTGGCGGTCGATTTAATTCTCCTGGACCAGCGCCTGCCAGACGAAGATGGTCTGGTTCTGGCGCGTGAAATCCGTGCGGCCAGTGACGTCGGAATCATCATCATCACGGGCTTTGGTCAGCCAGTTGATCGGATCGTAGGGCTTGAGCTGGGCGCCGATGACTACATCGCCAAGCCCGTTGATATGCGTGAACTGCTCGCGCGAATCCGATCAGTTCTGAGGCGACGCGGCCCCCGGCAGCCCGACGCCCCCGGCAAGCTGCACTTTGAGGGCTGGTGCCTCGACCCCTCATCACGCACCCTCACGGCGCCAACCGGGCAGGCGGTTGAACTGACTACGGGCGAGTACGATCTGCTTCGCGTCTTCGTCAGAAACCCCAACCGGGTCCTGAGCCGCGACGAACTGATGAACGCGCTTCACCACCGCGATGCCGGCCCGTTTGACCGAGCCATCGATGTTCAGGTGGGACGGCTACGCCGGAAAATCGAATCTGATCCAGCCAAGCCAGACTTTATCAAGTCCGTGCGAGGTGCAGGCTACCTGTTCGCGCCACGGGTCCGGCAGGGATGAGTCCCACCGACAGCTCCCGCAACAAGCGACCGGCCACGGTTCCCACCGAAAGCCTGCCGCGACTGTTTGAACAGCTCTTCGCCACCGCGGCCGATGCGATGCTGGTGGCCGACGCCTCGGGTCGTATCGTTCTGGCAAACGCGCAGTGTGCGCAGATGTTCGGTTATTCCCTGAGCCAGCTAAGCGGCATGCTGGTGGAGCAGCTGGTGCCCGCTCGACTGCGCTCGGCTCACCGTCAGCATCGTCGCGCCTATGCTGGCCACGCGGTACCGCGGCCGATGGGCCTCAACACCACGCTTCGAGCACTGCACGCTGATGGCTCCGAGATTCCCGTCGAAATCAGCCTGAGCCCTCTCGATATCGACGGGCTGCCCCTGGTGTGCGCGAATATCCGAAATGTCAGCGAACTGAGGCGAGCGCAACAGGCCGTGGAACGGGCTAACCGCGCTGAAGCCGTCGCGGAATTCGGGCGTCTCGCACTGGGGCAACAAAGCATTGCAAGCACGGAGCGTCAGGCCTGCGATCTGATCCGAGCGCACCTGCGGTGCGACGCGGTACTGATTGCCCGAACCGACCCGCCTTCTGGGCAACTTGCATTCGCCCCCGGTTGCGGCGAAGACTCTGACCGGCTTTCACCCCTTCTACCTTTGATCGGCAAGATCATCGACTCGCTGTCAGCCGAACAGGCTGAACCTGTGCTGTTGATTGAAGATCTGTCACAGAGCCCCCCCAATCTGGCCGCTGAAATGCGCGGGGCAAACCTGCGTAGCGCATTGGTATGCACCATCCCGGATTCGACAGATCGCCCCGGTCTGATCGGCGTGTTCGGTCAGGGTGGCGACACCTTCACCAGCGAAGACCGCAGCTTTCTGCGCGCGCTCGCCAACACACTCAGCGCGCTTCGCCAACGACAAAGCGCGGAAGAGCAGTTGTTCCAGTCGCAGCGACTCGAGGCGCTAGGACAACTCACCGGTGGCGTTGCCCACGACTTCAACAATCTTTTGACGGTGGTATCGGGCAACCTGCAGATTCTCGAAGAGCGGCTCTCGAAAGACGCGGCGGCTATTGCAATGATTCGACCGGCGCTTCGCGCCTCCGGGCGCGGCGCCGATCTCACTCGCAAGCTTCTTGCTTTTGCCAGAAGACAGACCTTGCAGCCGCGCTCAATCGATATCGCTTCATGGCTGGATTCACTCGCCGAAATCCTGCGGCGAACCCTGGGCCCCAACATCGATATCGAGACATCGTGCGAACCGGATATGCCCGCCGTCAAGGCGGATCCGGTCATGCTCGACACCGCGCTCCTGAACCTGGCGGTCAATGCCCGTGACGCCATGCCCGCGGGTGGACAACTCACTTTGTCCGCCAGCGTGCTCACGCATCCAGGGGCAGCCGGCCCCAGGCCCAAAGAGCTCGCTCCCGGGCGCTACATGCTGTTAACGGTCGCGGACACTGGCAGCGGCATGCCGCCCGAGGTGTTGGCGCGCGCCTTCGAACCTTTCTTCACGACCAAGGAACTCAGCAAAGGCAGCGGGCTGGGACTCAGCCTCGTCTATGGATTCATCAAGCAATCCGGCGGCCATATCGAGGTGGACAGCCGAGTGGGCACGGGAACCGTGATCCGTATGATGCTGCCCACGGTGAGCGCCGCCGAAAGCCCCACCGCGCAGGCCCCGCTCGATGCCGCCGAAGGCGGCTCCGAGCGGGTGCTCGTGGTAGAAGACGATGACGATGTGCGAGCGGTTGCAGGTGGCTTTTTGCGGCGTCTGGGCTACCAGGTGGTCGAAGCCGCCGACAGCGCAGGCGCGCTGGCACAGCTTGCAGCCGACCCTGACATCGACCTGCTCTTTACCGATGTCATGCTTCGTGGCGCGCTCACGGGCGCCGACATTGCCCGCGAGGCACTCGCGCGGCGCCCAGCCCTCGGCGTGCTATTCACCTCGGGCTATGCGCCCCAGACGCTGTCGCTCGACACCGCACTTTCTCGAGGTGTCGAGCTACTTGGTAAGCCCTACCGAATCGAGCAGCTCGCGCGATTCGTCAGGCGTGCGCTCGAGGCTCGCGATCAAGCTGCAGCTTCATCGCGCCGCGAATCACTACGACCGATCACACCGCGCAAACGATCGATTTCGTAAAGATCGATTTCCCGGTTGTGGACGCGAATCATTTTCTCGGCCTGGAACCGTGACAGGATCCGACTGACCGTTTCAAGTTTGAGCCCCAGCAGACTGCCGATTTCCTCACGCGTCATTCGCAGAATGAAGCGGGTGGCGGAGTATCCCCGTGCCTCCATCCGTTGCGACAGGTTCAGCAGGAACACCGCAATACGCTCCTCGGCGCGCATGGATCCCAGCAGCACCATCAGCGCGCGCTCGCGCTGAATTTCGCCCGCAAGCATCCGGAAAAGTTCGCGCTGCAGTAGCGGCTCGTGGCGCACCAACGTATCAAGCGTTTCGCGCGGAATCTCGATGACCTCACCGTCCTCGAGCGCGATCGCATCGCCACTGTAATTGTCAGCGCCCAGTCCATCCACACCAAGCACCTCGCCGGCCATATGAAAGCCGGTGACCTGCTCACGACCGTCTTCGGTGAGCAGAACGGTTTTGAACGAGCCTGCGTGTACGCCGAACAGAGCGTGAAACTGTGCGCCATATCGATACAGATAGTCACCGCGACGTAACCGACGACGTTGCCCGCCTACTCGTGACATCAGAAGGTCAGCTGAGGGAGGGAGCGGAAGTGCACACCGCGCATTCGGATAGGGCTGCGTGTCCGCCGATGCGGAAACAGGACGCAATTTGTTTTGCTGCGATGCAGGAAACTGTGTTTGAACACCGATATCGCTCACCGTTATCTCCCTTGCTGTTGAGTTGGATCGCCATACAGGCGTCCATCAAACTTTATCGAGGGAGATGTCGGCTTTGATTGCAGTCAAACAACACTCTGTAACGGTTTGCAACCGAGCCTCTCAGCGCATGAACTCAAGGGCGTGTTGCTCCGCGTCAATTTTCGCAGGTTTTCGCCATCGGGTCGCTGACGAGGCTGCGCTATCGACTCACAGTTTGCGTCGCATCAAGCTCGCGAAAATCGCTGTCGTTAGCATCCTCTGCTGCGGTCATTACTTCACAACACAGGGGAAGGATCAGTATGTTCAAACATCTTCTGTTACCGACAGACGGCTCCAAACTGTCCGATATTGCGGTTGAGCGCGGGATTGCATTCGCCAAAGAAACGGGTGCGCGAGTCACCTTCGTCCATGTGATGCCCGAATATGTCGTAGATGCGTTTGTTGAGTTTCCCTCGGCCGCGCAGGCCTCCTTCAATGACTTCATGAAGGCTACAGAGGAAACTGCCAAAAGTGTGCTTGGCGCTGCGCAGTCGCGCGCCAACTCTGCTGGCGTCAGTAACGATACGGTATCAATTCGCCACGGCCAGCCGTGGAAGGCCATCATCGATGTTGCAGGCGGGCGGGCCTGCGACCTGATCTTCATGGCGTCGCACGGACGTCGTGGGCTCAGCGCACTGGTTCTTGGTAGCGAGACGCACAAAGTGCTCACGCATTCCACGATCCCGGTGCTCGTCTTCCGCTGATCCACTCACTCCGGAGGTCCTCATGGATAGAACCGACAAGACACCGTCAGCGGTCGATGCGCGCGAGCGCCTGGCCAAGGACATGCGAACACTGGTGCAAGATGCGGAGGATCTGCTGCATGCCGCGCAGCGCCAAGGCGCCGAAGGTGTCTCTGAAATACGGGACCGCTTGGAGGCGAGCATCAAGCAGGCTAAGGCGCAGGTGTGGAACGGGCAGCAGCAGTTTTTCGATCGCGCGCGGGACACCGCACGACGTACCAACGAAGTAGTTCATGTTCATCCCTGGACTGCAATTGGTGTGGCTGCGGGCGCTGGGCTGCTGCTCGGCGCGCTTCTCATGCGTCGTTGAGCCCTGCATGCAGCCGGGCCAACCCTTCTCGGGTCTCAGCGCCCGGCTGCGTGCAATCGCGGCGCTTCTTGGTGAGGTTGCCCATACCCGGCTCGCCCTGCTCGCGGCGGAGGTTGATGCGCTGGTGTCGGCGTCGCTACGCGCACTGCTTGCAGGGCTTGCTGCCCTCGCCCTTGCTACCTTGGCGCTGCTGTCTGCCCTGGTTGCAATGTTGATCGCCGTACCCGAGTCGGTTCGCGCGCACGCCGCGGCAATCGTAGCGCTGGTCCTGGCAATTGTCGCGCTGGCCTTATTCAGATGGGTTGCCCGTCTCTCGCGCATCTCTGCGTTCTCCGCGAGTCTCGATGAAGTTCGTCGCGATTTGAGCGAGCTGCGAAACACCGCTCCCCCCTCGAGATCGGGGGCCGCCGGGCCTAGCAGTACCAATCAGCCGTCGAGCAACCCGCGCTAAGCCGCGTCGCTCATCTCGCGTCATGACCGTATCCAGCTCCTGCAAGATTGAACAGCTTCGGCAGCGGATTGGCGACCAGCGCCGTGAGCTAAGCGGACAGCTTCGCCGCCTGGCCGACAACACCGCAACGCCGCGCGAGGGCCATCGCTGGGGACCCATCGGTGTGCTTGCAGCAGGCGCTGTGCTTGTGGGGCTTGTCGCCCACCGGCGATCAAGAGGCCTGCTGCGCTCGGCGGTCGCCACGGGCTGGCTGCTCTGGCGCGCAACGCGCCTGATTCGCAGCGTGGCTGCCGCCTTCGGTCAGGCAGCGCCGCCAAAGTAGTCGGTTGCCGGAAGAGAAGGCCTCAGGGCAGGCTCAGGGACGGGCGCGGGCTTCCTGAGCGGGCTGATGTTCCGCCACTCGCACCAGCGTCGACAATTCATGCGAAATCGCCTGTAACACGTCGTCGCTACTCAACACGCCGACCAGATCGCCATGCAGATCGACCACTGGCAGACGTCTGATACCGCGGCTTCGCATCTTTTGAATCGCCTCGGGCAGACTGTCCGTGTCGTGTGCCGTGACCGCAGGCCGCACCACGATGTCACCGGCGGTTATCGCACCGGCATCCAGTCCGGTGGCCACCGCTTCAACCACAATGTCGCGGTCGGTGATCACGCCTACGGGCCGACGACTTAGACCATCGCCTGATACGACCACAACCGAGCCGACATGGCGGGCGCGCATCAGCGCGGCCACCTGCTGCAGGCGAAACTCTTCGCTACAGGTGACTGGCTCGCGCGACATGAATGTTCCGACATTGGTCATGAGAACTCCTGTTCACCGGGGTCTGTCATCCGAAGCGGTCGATCTTCCGGCGTAGGTCGCAGTGTGAGGCGCCTGGCCTGTGCTCGGCTTGCGCTACGCCAAATCGGTGGGCCCTGACGCCGTAAACCTATAATCCGGCGCATGACTCATTTGCATCGCCTCAAGCGGCTGGCGGCCTCGATCAATCGCGGATTTGCGCTGGCGCTTGCCACGCTTATCAGCAGCCTCGCCGCGCCTGCGTGGGCGCAGTGGTTGGGGACCCCGCCGTTTATCGACGCGCCCACCCGCTTCGAATCCCCCGCCCGTTCATCCGAGCGTGAAGCGCCATTCCGAGGGCGACTGCAGCATCTGTCCGACGGCGACTCCTTTGTGGTGCGCGCGGAAGACGGTCGCCGCATTTCAGTTCGACTGTCGGCGATCGACGCGCCCGAGAAAGTCCAGCCCCACGGCGACGTCTCGCGACGCGCATTGCTTGCGCTGCTGGACAACAAGCCCCTCACCATCATCCCGGTGAAGCAGGACCCTTACGGACGGACTGTTGCGCGAGTACTCGCCGACGACCGAGATGTGGGCCTGGAACAGGTGAAGGCCGGGATGGCCTGGCACTACAAGCGCTATGAATCCGAGCAGAGCGCGCGCGATCGCCGCGAGTACGCTCAGGCAGAACAGCGGGCGCGGGAAGCAGCGGTCGGTTTATGGGCACAGCCCGACCCGATGCCTCCGTGGAAGTTTCGTGAGCAGCAGCGACGTAAGCAGCAGAGTGCGGCGGACTTTTGGCCAGACGCCTCGTTGGCCCCTAAGACTGCTGGCTCTGCCGCGAAGACAGCTGCCGCTGCCTGAGCGTTTCATAAAGGACAACGCCCGCTGCCACCGATACGTTAAGGCTTTCCACCTGGCCGTGCATCGGAATGCGCACCAGACGATCGCAACGCTCACGCGTTAGTCGGCGCAGCCCTTTTCCTTCTGCACCCAGCACCCACGCGATACGTCCGTCCAACGTCGCGGCATAGAGATCGTCCTCGCTCTCATCAGCCGAGCCGATGATCTCAAAGCCGTTCTCCTGCAGCGTATCGATGGTCCGAGCCAAGTTGGTCACCATCAGGTAGGGCACGCTTTCGGCCGCACCACTTGAAGTTTGGATGGCGACTTCGGTCAGCGCGCAGGCGTGATCCTTGGGCGCTATCACGGCGGTCACGCCCGCGCCATCCGCCACACGCAGGCACGCGCCAAGGTTACGCGGATCCGTGACCCCATCCAGGAGCAGCAGCGTCACCGGGGACCGTGGCTCGGACTCAAGCCGCGCCATCAATTGCTCAAGACTGAGGCTTGGCACACTGGCTTCGGAGAGCGCCACTACGCCCTGATGACGTTTGCCAGGGCACAGCCGCTCGATTCGCTGACTATCGACCGCATGCATCCGTACGCCAGCCGCTTGCGCCAACCGCTCCAGCTCGCGCATCCGCGGGTCGTTACGAGACGCATCGACATAGAGCTCGGTGACGCCCTCGGGATCTCGTCGCAAGCGAGCGAGCACCGCATGAAATCCAAAAATTTTCATCGTTTGCTTACCTTCGTTTGCCGCGTCGGGCAGAGGGCCCTTTGCGACGCGGGGGGCTGACGCGTTTGCGTCGCGCCGATAATCGTTCGGCGCGCGCGCGTTCAACGGCCTCGGTCTTGGCGGGTGCGGCTTTGCTTGCGCTTTTTCGGACGGGCTTGTCGGGTGGGGTGCGCGCATCCGTTGGGCGATCAGCCTCGACGGCGCCCACCGCTTCGTCGAGCCCAGGCGGCATCACAGCGTCTCCGCCGTTCACGCCCGCTGGCGCCATGGTGCGCGGCCGAATCGGGCCGCGCGGCACCATCCTGAATTCAATCCGACGCGCCTCGAGGTCAACGCGAGAGACCTGTACGCCGATTTCATCGGTCAGACGAAACCGCCGCCCGGTGCGCTCGCCACGCAACTCGTGAGCGGCTTCATTGAATTGAAAGTACTCGCCGCCGAGCTCCGACACATGCACCAGCCCTTCAACGAATAATTCATCGAGCGTCACAAACAACCCGAATGGTGCTACGCCGGTAATTCGCCCCTTGAACTGCTCGCCGACCCGCTCCCGCATGAACTGGCACTTCAGCCAGGCCTCCACATCGCGCGAAGCCTCGTCGGCACGACGCTCATTCGTTGAGCAGACCGTACCCAGCATGCGCCAGACCTCGATCGTCTCGGACGGGTCAACCGCTTTGTCGCGCCTGCCGCGGCGACGTACGCTTTGCGCCGCATCTGGTTCAGCCTGCGGTTGCAATGGCAAGCTGGAGTCGCCGCTTTCTTCGATCCGCGGCTGGTAGCGTGCCTGGCGTAGCAGCGCTTTAATGACCCGATGGGTCAACAGATCGGGGTACCGGCGAATTGGCGAAGTGAAGTGCGTGTAGGCCGAGTAAGCGAGACCAAAGTGACCGCTATTGTCTGGCGAGTAAATCGCCTGCTGCATCGACCTGAGCAGCATCGACTGGAGCAGCGCATTGTCGGGACGCACCCGCACAGCGGCGGCAAGCGTTGCGTAATCCTGAGGCGTTGGTTGGTCGCCACCGCCTAATGACAGACCGACGCTGCGCAGGAACTCGCGAAGCCGGGCCAGCTTCTCGGGGGTTGGCCCTTCGTGCACACGGTAAAGGCCTGCATGTTCGCGCCGCGCCAGGAAGTCGGCTGTGCAGACATTAGCGGCCAGCATGCATTCTTCAATCAGTCGGTGCGCATCGTTGCGAACTGAAGGAACGATGCGTTCGATGCGTCCCATCGGATCACAGACAATCCGGGTTTCCACGGTCTCGAGTTCCAGGGCGCCACGGCGGGACCTGGCCCCGGCAAGCGCGCGATACAACTCGTGCAACTGCTGCAGGTGCGGAAGCAATGCCGCTCGCTGCGTCGGTACGCCAGCGCGAGGCCCACCCGCGCCTGACAGCAGGGTCCAGACTTCGTCATAGGTGAGCCGTGCGGCTGAATGCATCACGGCGTCATAAAACTGATACCCGCGGATTTGGCCCTGCAGGTCAATCACCAGATCGCACACCAGAACCAGACGGTCCACGGCAGGGTTGAGCGAACAGAGTCCGTTGGACAAGGCCTCGGGCAACATCGGAATGACGCGCCGCGGAAAATAGACCGATGTGCTGCGTTCGAGCGCATCAATGTCAAGCGGGTCGCCAGGCTGTACGTAGTGCGATACATCCGCGATTGCAACCAGCAGTCGGAAACCGCGCTCGATGCTGGCCGCCGCCGCTGCAGGCCTACGACGCCTGCCAGCACCCGGCGCAGGATCGGGGCTAGCGTTGGCGCCCTCGCCTCCGATCACCGGCATGCGAACGCCGTCGAACTCTATCGGCTCGCAGTACACAGCATCGTCAAAGTCACGCGCGTCTTGGCCGTCTATCGTCACCAGAGGTACGTCTCGAAGATCAACCCGGTCGCGGATATCGGAGGGCCTGACACGCGTGGGAAGCTTCGCGGCATGCTCGAGCGCGGCGGGACGAAACTGATGCGGTACATCAAACTTTCGTACCGCAATTTCTATCTCCATGCCCGGATCGCCAATTTCACCGAGCACCTCGACGACCCGCCCGATTGGCGGTGCGCCATTGGCGGGCGGGCTCACGATTTCGATGGTGACGACCTGGCCGTGTTGAGCGGACGCTGTGTCTGCAGGTGGCACGATGATGTCGTGCTTGATTCGCTGATCCTCGGGAATCACGATGTGCACGCCGCGTTCGTTAACAAAGCGGCCTACCAGCCGCCGGTGCGCGCGTTCGGTGACCTCGACGATCGAACCCTCGGGCCGCCCCCGTGAGTCATATCCCACGCGGCGCGCCAGGACGCGATCGCCGTGCATGGCCTTCTGCATCTCGCGCGGCGATAGGAAAAGATCAGGACCGCCCGCATCGGGAAGCAGGAAGCCGAATCCGTCGCGATGGCCCTGCACGCGACCGGCGATCAGATCAAGCCGCGTGGCGAGCAGCAAGACGCCTTTGCGATTGGGTAGCAGCTGCCCGTCGCGCTCCATCGCGGCCAGACGACGTAACAGCGGTCCGGTTTGGGCCGAGGAAACGCCCAGGCGCTGCGCCAGATCAGCGGGCGTCAGGGGTATATCGGCCGCTCTCAGGCACTCGAGAATCTTCTCGCGAGTAGGCGGCGTACGATCAGCCTCTGTCATGCAATCACCTTCCAGATCAGTGGCGGCCGAACACCCGGCTTCAGCTTTGACAAAAGAGCGTTCTCCATTAGAATTCGCGCCTCGATCGCCGAGCAGGCAGTCGAAGCCCAGATGGCGGAATTGGTAGACGCACTAGGTTCAGGTCCTAGCGGTGGCAACACTGTGGAGGTTCGAGTCCTCTTCTGGGCACCATTCTAAGGTCGGCGCAAGCCGGCCTTTTTGTTTTATATGCCCAGAAAGCGAAGCACCTGCGTGCGCAGCTTTCCTGCAAGCCGGGCCGGGCCCGCGGAACGTGGGCGAACCGGGCGCGTTCAGTGCTTTTCCGCGAGCAGCCCAAAGCCGCTTAACGCATCACGAATGCCCGCCCTGCGAAGCGCGAGCCAGTAGGTGGCCACGTTGACGCCGATCATCGGCCGACCCAGCCGCGCCTCGATCTCTGCGGTCATCGCGCTGACGGGAAGATTGGTTCCAACATGCACGAAGGCCTCGATGCCTGGCGTTTCGGCGAGCCGCTCAAATCCGCCCATAATCTGCTGAGGCGTAAATTGCGCCACCGAGGTGGGCCCCTTGGCCTGGAGCCCATGGGTTGCCATGACGCGATAACCGCATGCGGTAAAGAATTCGGCGATCAGCGCGTCGGCAGGCGGCCAGTAGGGTGTCAGCACGCCGATTGCCTGAGGGTTGCCGATTGCTTCCAGACCAGCCAATACGGCAATCGACGGGGTCACAAAGGGGATGCCGCCACTGAGGGCTTCGAGCCGGTCACGCTCGGCCTGGGCCCGAGCCCGATCGCCTCGAAACGAGTGAATTGAATGGCCATGGGCTACCGCGTGGGGCTCGCACTTCAGCACCAGCTCGAGCGCTTCCTCGAGCCCACCCCGCTCGGTTTCGAGCGCCTGGCGGTACTGAGTCATGTCATCGTAAGGACGTGGCGGCAGCAGCATTCGGCTGACGTGATTGGTAACGCCTGTCGGGCGCATCGACTCCATCTCGGGCTGCACCACCGTGTTGGTGGCAGGCACGATCACCCCAATCTTCGCCCGCGTAGCCAGTGCGTCCAGACTACTCTTCGCTGCCGCTGCGACACTCATCCCGATTACTCCATCTTCAGATTGGCGATCTTGGCAGCTTCAGCCCATGTTTGAAGATCAGCGCGCAGGGTTGCTGCGAACTCTTCAGGGGTGCTGCCGATGGGGTCAACGCCAATTTGGGCAAAGCGGGCGCGGGCAACTTCGCTTGCCACCACCTCGCGGGCAACTGCCGCCGCACGATCGATGATCGCCTGCGGCGTACCGGCTGGCGCAAGCAGGCCGTTCCAGGTAATGGTTCGGAACCCTGGCAGGCCTGATTCGGAAATGGTGGGAACGTTGGGTAACTGCGGCACCCGCTTATCACTCGATACACCGATCAGACGGATCTGCCCACCACTCGCATGGGGCACGAGCTCAGAGAAGTTACCGAAGTACATTTGAACGTTGCCCGCAAGCAGGTCAACCACTGCCTGCGACCCACCTTTGTAGCTGACGTGCGCCATCTCGATGCCGGCACGCTTTACGAATAGCGCGCCAGACAGGTGCGACACGCTGCCCGACCCGCCCGATGCATAGTTGAATTTGCCCGGATTCTTTCGAACGTAGTCGATGAATTCTTGAACCGTTGTGGCCGGCACCGAGCGGTGAATGCCCAGCACAAACGGATTACTGCCAATGTTGCTGATGGGAATGAAATCGCGGATGGGATCGAAGCTCACCTTGTTGATGACCGGCAGAATCGCGAGGTTGGCCATGGCGCCCACCAGCAGCGTGTAGCCATCGGGGGCAGACTTCGACACGAAGTCGATTGCCAAGCCGCCGCCCGCGCCTACCCGGTTCTCCACCACAAACGGCTGACCCAGCGCCTGCGTGAAACGCTCAGCCAGCAGGCGAGCGATCGAGTCAGTGTTGCCGCCGGCCGCAAACGGCACAACGATTTTCACCGACCGAGCAGGCCAGGCAGGTTGAGCGCGCAGCGGAAGTGCGAGCGAACCTGCGCTGACGGCACCAAGAGCAAGCAGCGAACGACGAGACAAGTGAGCCATCTGAGTCCTCCGAATTGAGTCCGACGCCTGGATCAGTCGATCGTAGCCGCGCGCCGGATGCTGTTGATCATCGACGAATTCAACAAATACTCGCGCGCTTTGACCGGATCGGCACAAGTGGCCTCCAGCATGCGAATGCGCTGCGCGCGCTCGGCGGGGTCTTTGACC
The DNA here is from genome assembly GCA_964581825.1 of uncultured Bordetella sp. Taxonomy (GTDB): domain Bacteria; phylum Pseudomonadota; class Gammaproteobacteria; order Burkholderiales; family Burkholderiaceae_E; genus SYIM01. Next base: position 4,086 of record CAZORB010000067.1, on the reverse strand, counting down.
TCAAGGTTCTGCTTGTTTCGAACCGACAGCGTCTGAACGTACTCAACATTCACTGTATGACGCTGGCGGTGATACCGGTCGAGCAGTGAATCGTCGGCTTCGCCCTGCGCCACCTTGGCCAGCATCTCACCCAGAGCCAGGGCATCATGAATGCCGCTGTTGAGCCCAAACCCGCCGAGCGGATTATTGACATGCGCGGCATCGCCTGCCAGCAGAACCCGATGCTTACGCATGGTCACTGCTACGCGCTGGTGAACGCTGTAGATGCTCTGGTGCACCAGCGGATAGTCAACCGAGGCGTCGTGGCCGGTGAGTCGACGGATACAGTGCTGGGCGTAAGGACCCGCCAGCGCAGCCTCATCGGTGACATCAGACCCAACGGGCAGAGTCATGCGCCAAAGCCCGGGCGGCCCTTCATCAGGCATTTTGAATACTGCGCACCATTGAACCGGATCGCTGATATAGGCATTTTCACGAAACCCATGCAGCGCAAAATCATGCCGCGTGCTGATGACGCTGTAGCGCTCGGGCCAGGTGTAGCCTGCAAACTCGATTTCGGCAGCCTTGCGAACCTGGCTGCGTCCGCCATCAGCGCCTACGAGCCAGTGCGCGCGCACCGATACCTTGCCATCGGCTGTCGCGAGTTCGGCCAGCACATGATCGCCGTGCTGAGTCATTCGCTCAAAGCGGTGACCGAACAGCACATTGACATGCGGGTACTGCTTAAGCAGCCGATAGATGATGGGTGTTAGCCGATGCTGCTCAAGATGCAGGCGAAACGGATAACGCGTGTCGTCTTTGAGCAGTGACAGATCCCACTCAGCGACAAGGCCGTGGTCCAGATCCCAGGATTGCCAGCGTGGCACCTTGATGCCGAGCTCAAGCATGGGTTCAGCCACCCCTACCCGCTCGAGCATTTCGATGGTGGGTGGATGAAACGTTCCGGCACGCAAGTCATGCGTGAGACTGGGCTCAGCTTCAACCACGGTACAGCCGACCCCGCGCTGTGCCAGTTGCAGCGCCACCAGAAGACCCACTGGCCCGGCGCCAGCAACGAGCACCGGTGTATGAATGCTTGCGCTCATGACTGCATCAGCCCCAACGAGCTTTCAGGTCGTTCGGGCTCATGTGATCGTATTCTTCGAACGGCTGATGGATCCAGGGGTTGGTGGGCAAGTGTTCAATGTAGTAATCGGGCTCAGCCACCGATGCGCCCTTTCGCCAGATCACCGCGCTGCGAATCTCCTGCACATCAGGACGCTGAGTTTTCAGATGGGGAATCACCTCAACCAGCGTAGCGCCGCTATCCACCAGATCATCGACCAGCAGCCAGCGGCCCGACGGCATGGGCGCGGCGCTGCTGATGTGATCAGCGATCAGGAGCCGGCTCTGAACGGTACCAGCGCTTTCGCGGTAGGAACTCGTAAAGAGCACGCCTAGCGGCTTATCAAACAGCCGCGACATCACATCGCCAACGCGCAGCCCACCTCGGGCCAGACACAGAATTGCGTCAAAGCCCCAACCCGACTCCCACACCTTCAGCGCCAGCTTTTCAATCAGACGGTTATATTCGTCCCAGGATACATAGAGGTCTTTCATAGTTCGCTCCGAAAAGACGACGGCGACCGCAGCAGCGCCCAGGGCGCACTGCGAATCAGGAATGAAACGGATCTCGCAACACGATTGTGTCGAGCCGATCCGGGCTTGTTGAAACCATATCGATAGGCGCGCCCGCTACGTCCGACAGTCGCTGAAGGTAGCGCTGCGCATTCACCGGAAGCTGCTCCCAGGTGCGTACGCCTACCGTTGACCCTGTCCAGCCCGGCAGGTCTTCATAGACCGGTTCGCATTCCGCGAGCGCATCGGCACCCGCAGGCAGCATCGACAGCAACTCGCCGTGCCGGCGGTAGGCCACACATAGGCGTACCGTCTCCAGCCCATCAAGTACATCGAGCTTCATGACCGCAAGCCCGCCGATTCCATTGAGCGCAATCGAGCGTTTGAGTGCAGGCGCATCGAACCAGCCGCAGCGCCGCGGCCGACCGGTTACCGAGCCGAACTCTTTGCCCACGTTGGCAAGATGCCGACCGACCTCATCATGCAGTTCAGTGGGGAACGGGCCCGAACCGACACGCGTGGTGTATGCCTTCACGATGCCCAGCACGTAGTGCAACGATGAAGGGGCTACCCCTGCGCCTGCGGCCGCTGCACCCGAGACGCAGTTGCTGCTGGTGACATATGGATAGGTGCCATGATCGACATCGAGCAGCGCCCCCTGGGCGCCCTCGAACAACAGGCTTTTGCCACTGGCCATGAAATCAGCCAACTCGGCGGGCACATCGGTCAGCATCGGCGCAAGCCTTGGTGCCAGCGCAAGCGCTTCGTCAGCCACCTGCGCGGGGTCGAGCGGCTCGGCACCCAGATAGTTCTTCAGAATGAAGTTGTGCAAATCGAGCACCTCTGCCACCCGGGCGCGGAAGCGCTCGGGGTTTAGCAGATCCGCCGCGCGGAGCGCTCGCCGCGCCACCTTGTCCTCGTACGCGGGTCCGATGCCACGGCCCGTGGTGCCGATTTTGGCGTCACCGCGCCGCGCCTCGCGCGCTTTATCGAGCGCCACGTGATAGGGCAGGATCAGTGTGCAGGCGTTGCTGACGCGCAGCCGGGCGGAGGCGTCCACGCCAGCGGCCTCTAGTTCGTCGATTTCCTGCAGTAGCGCCTGCGGAGACAGCACCACCCCATTGCCGATGTAACAGCGAACACCCGGTCGTAACATGCCTGAGGGAATCAGGCGCAGCACCTGCTTGCGCCCGCCAATCACCAGGGTATGACCTGCATTGTGTCCCCCCTGAAACCTGACGACTCCGGAGGCGCGTTCAGTCAGCCAGTCAACAACCTTGCCTTTGCCTTCGTCACCCCACTGGGTGCCGATGATCACGATATTTTTGGCCATGTCGGCTCCGTCATGTTGTCCGCTCAAGCGGACTCAGTTGCCAGGACCCCTGGCGCAGAACGATTTCGCGATCGCAGGCGAATTCCTGTTGTTCGTCTTCATGGCCCGGCAGCACCTGAACGACCACTTCGCCTGCGTCGCGAAGTTGCGCGATCAGTCCCGCAAGCGCCGGGTCATCAGACCAGGGCGCGCGAATTGCTGGATCAGGATCAGCAGCGGCCAACATGCTGGCGAGCTCACGCAACTCGAGAGAAAAACCAGTCGCCGCGCGCGACCGCCCAAACGCACGGCCCACGCCGTCATATCGGCCACCCCGCCCCAGCGCATCAGGTCGCCCCGCCACATAGGCGGCGAAACTCACGCCATTGTGATATCGGTACCCGCGCAGGTCGGCCAGATCGATTGAAAGCGTTACCTCGGGAAAGCGGCTCCAGGTGGGCGACGCGCAAAGACGCTCGAGTTCATCCAGCGCGCTATGGATAGCCGGCACCACGGGCAGCGCCTCTCGCGCCGCCTTGAGCACCGCGTACCCATGGGATCCACCAACGGTCCCGTAGAGCGCGGGGAGCGCCAGAATGGCGCGCGCGAACGGCTCGCCGCGCCGCTCGCCAAATCGTTCAAGAAGACCTGGCTGATCCTTCGATTGGAGCAGTAAATACAACGCTTCAACATCGAGGTCGAGTGCACGGACTTCGTCGGGAAACGCCTCGAGTAGCGCCGGAACAATGCCCATGTGGCACAGATCGATCCGTACCGCACCCACCTGTGCAACCGATAGCGCCCGCACCATTAACTCAACGATTTCGAGGTCGGCCTCGATACCCGCATGCCCGAACAACTCGGCACCGATTTGTAATGGTTCGCGGGATGCGAAGATGCCCGATGGCCGCGCATGGAGCGCTGATCCGGAGTAGCAAAGACGCGTGACACCCGCGCGGTTCAGCAGGTGAGCATCGATTCGCGCGACCTGCGGCGTCATGTCCGCACGCACGCCGAGCGTGCGTCCCGACAGTTGATCGACCAACTGGAACGTGGTCCTGCCAAGTTCCCGCCCGGAACCGGTGAGAAGCGAATCAAGGTGCTCGATCAGCGGTGGAATAACCAATTCGTAGCCAAAGCGGCGGAACAGATCGAGC
>CAZORB010000066.1:0-22629 GCA_964581825.1 uncultured Bordetella sp. | reverse complement strand
TCGGGGGGCTCGATGTAATTGACCCATGAGGCGTAGACCGCCCCAGCAATACCGGTGAACACGGCCGACAGTGCGAACGCACTCGTCTTGGTGGCGGTGGTGTTGACTCCCAGCATGTCCGCTGCGGACTCGTTCTGCTGAATGCATCGCAGGCCAAACCCTAAGCGCCCGTGTTGCACGGCAAGCGTGGCTGTCATCGCCAGCGCGGCGAGCCCAAGCATCGTCCAGAAGAAGAAATCCGCCTGCGCTTCGACGGATTGACCCGTTCGAAGCGGAAGGTTAAGCCCCATCCCGCCGCCAGTGAGATCAGTGGCTGAATTGATGATTTCGCGCAGGACTTCAGCCACGACAAGGCTGGCAATGGCGAAGTAGTGGCCGCGCATTCGAAGAAGCGCCAGGCCCAGCGCCGCAGCGAACAATAGCGCGAGCAGCCCCGCGAGGCCCCAGGCTAACCACATGCTGACGCCGAACTTTTGCGCAACACCCCCAGCATAGGCGCCAAGACCGAAGAACGCTGCCGTAGCAAAGGACGGATAACCGGCCATGCCCCCGATGAAGTTCCACGACAATGCGAGAACCGCATACATGAGCACTGTGGTGCCCAGGCGCAGCCAATAGGTGTCTGCAGCGAACGGCAGCAGTGCTATCAGCACGAACACGACAACGGCAATCGCCGTATCCCGACGCGCGGCGGTGTCAGGCGTTAGCATGCAAGGGTCCTCATTCGTAACCCTTCCGGCCAAGGAGTCCGGTTGGGCGAAATACCAGCATCGCGATCAGCAACGCAAACGACACCGTGATTGCGTGTTCGGGCCCAAACCAAAGCGCTGCAAAGCTTTCAACCACGCCGAGCACCAGGCCGCCGACCATTGCACCCGGCACGCTTCCAAGCCCACCCAGCACGCACACCACGAAAGCTTTGCCCAGATAAACCGGGCCGGTGAGTGGCGAAATAGGAAAGATCATGGCGATCAGAGGTCCCGCCACACCTGCCATCAGCGCGCCGATCCCGAACGTGATGGCGTACGTACGCGAGACGTTGACGCCCATGAGAGACGCAGCCTCGCGGTCCATCCGAACTGCGACAATTGCTCGTCCCGTGCGGGAGCGGGACAGGACCAGATACAGCAGCAGCGTGAGAAGCAGGGCCAGGGCCATGGCTGCCAGCCGATCAATCGGCAACACGATATTGCCGATGCTGAGCAGCCCAAGCGGTGGGTCCAACACAAGCTTGCGGAAGTCTGCTTTGAACGCCGCAAGCATGGCGTTCGACAGCATCAGATCAAGCCCGAACGTCAGCGTGAGGGTCAGGAGCACTGGCGCCGCGATAACGCGGTTCAAGAGTGACGACTGAATCGCGTAGCCCAGAGCGAAGAACAGTGGTGCGATCAGGACGATGGACAGAAATGGGTGAATCCCCAGGATTCCATGTGCGTACCATGCCGCATAAGCACCCAGCACGATAAACGACCCGTGCAGGATATTGATCACGTTCAGAACGCCCCACACCAGCGAGAAGCCGGCGGCGATGCAGGCAAACAGCCCGCCCAGCACAAGGCCGTTCAGTAAAACCTGGAGATAAAGCATGACAGGCTTGAAGAGGCGGGCTCAGACCTGGCCTCCGGAGCCCGTAAGACGTTGGGCTCCGGCGACAGGCGCCACGCGGTTGAGGGATCGACTACTGCACGCCCAGTCGAAGCTCGCCCTGTTTGACCTGCGGCGGATGAATGACGACGGGCTTTGAGCCTTGAATCTGGAACACCGGCGGCTCGAGCGAGGTGATTTGCCCGGTGGGCCCGAACTTCACGACGCCCCAGAATGTGGTGACATTCAGGTTGGCGAGCGTATCCCGAACCTTCTGACGGTCGATCGTACCTGCTTGTTCGATCGCCATTTGCAGGACCGCACCCGCCGCAGAGGCAGAGGCTTCCGCGTAGTCCGGATCTGCCTTGTACTTGGCTTTGAATGCCTGAACGTAAGCTTCGGTGGTACCGAAGATGTCGGTGCCCTTGTAGCGAACTGCCGGGTGCCACCATGCTGCACTGGTAATGTTTTCCGCGCCTTTACCCGCTGAGTCGATGAACTCCTGGTACGCGGGGGCTGCGACCATGGTGACCAGGGGTGCCTCAATTTTCAGGTCGGCCATTTGCTTACGCATCAGCACCAGATCGTTGGTGTAGCCAGTGGCGAAGATCCAGTGAGGCGCCTGGGCTTTGATCTGCGTAAGCGCCGAGGCGTGATCAAGTGTACCGATGGCGTACTTCTCGGAGTACACCACGCGCATACCGCGCGCTTTGGCCGACTTCTCCATTTCCTGGGCGATCGCGAGCGGGAACAAATCATTGCGGGCAAGAATCGCAACTCGCTGCACGCCGGGCGCTTTGCTCTTCACGATATCGGCAAGGGGCTCGGTCAGCGTGTCGTTCGGAGTGAACGTACCAAAAAGGAATTTGTAACCTTGATCGTAGACCTGTGCTGACGACGCTGTGGCGGCGATGGTGGGCACCTGGTATTTCTCGGACACGGTTGAGGCGGCCTTGGCCGCGCCGGAGCCGAACGGCGAGAACAGGAAATTGACCTTGTCCTGCGTGATCAGGCGTTCGGCAGCCTGCACCGCGCGCGGTGTGTTGGACTGATAGTCGACATAAACGATCTCGACCCGCATGCGGCGGTTGCCCACCCTGATGCCACCTGCCTTGTTGGCTGTTTCCGCCCACAGATCGTAGCCGCGCTGCTGTTTGATGGCTTCCGGGGATAGCGGGCCGGTGATGGGCAATGGTGCGCCTATCCGGATGACGTCTTGTGCTGCGACAGGTAGAGCGACGGCGAGCGCAACTGCTGCCAGCGATGATCGGAACATCGACATGAACATCCTCCGTGGTTTGATTTTTTTACGAGTGTATCCGAGAGCCTGCCGTCCCACCATAGCGAGACTGGCGGTGATCAGAGATTACGCTCACCGCTCCAGGGCTGACCGAGCGCGCTCGCGCTGAGTCCCCCGTCAATTACAAGCTCAGTGGCGGTGATGTAGCGCGCGTCGTCGCTGGCCAGAAAGGCCACTGCGTTCGCAACGTCCCAGGCCTCACCCATACGCCCCATCGGAACGATTCGGTGACGATCTTCAAGCGCTTTTTGGTAGTCGTTTCCAAACCGCTCGCGAAGGCGGTGCGTGATTCGAGGCGTTGCGATCAGGCCCGGACGCACCGCGACCACTCGGATGCCCTCAGGAGCGACCTGTACGGCGAGATTTCGCGTGAATGCGTCAATTGCGCCTTTTGAGCTGGAGTAGGCAATGCTTGGGTACAGAAAACTGATCGCCGCCAGCGACGAGTTGTTGATGATTACGCCTGTGCGCTGTGCGCGCATTACCGGCAGCACGTGTTTACAGGCGAGCATCACCGATTTCACGTTGGCGCTCATGAGGCGGTCCCAGGTTTCCTCGCTGATCTCTTCCGGACCCCCCAGCGCCTGCAAACCGACGTTGTTGAACAAAACATCGATTCGGCCATATCGGGCCATGGTGGCCTCGACAGCAGCCTTGACCTGCTCGCTCTTGGTGACATCTGCAATCAGCGGTAGGCATTCACCGCCCGCTTCAGTGACAGCATCGAGCGTTGGTTGCAGGTTGGCCTGATTGAAGTCGAGGGCTGCGATGCGCGCGCCTTCTCGGGCCAGCAGCACACTGACTGCTTTACCGTTGCTCCAGCCCGGAGCGGACGCCCCTGCGCCCGCGATCAGGGCAACTTTGCCTTGAAATCTCATAATGACTCAGCTCTTTAAGCAATAGTCGCCGCTCTGGTGATAACCGCTTGGGCAGCTGCCGGTTTTTGGAAGCGGCTGCTGAGCGAGCGCCCAGACGGGCAGGAGCGCCTGCAAGATTGCTACGCCCGCCCTGAGCGACCAGCACTGCATATCAGGATGCGCTTGCGCCGGTAATTCGCACTGCTTCAGCCCAGATGCGGCGCTCGCGAGCAAGCATGCGCTCGGCAGCATCGACCGCGATGGGATCGGCGGTGCCGTGCTGCTTGGCCATTTCCGCGCCGTAGGAACCGGTGGCTGTGGCGTTGCTGATTGTTTGTCTGAGGGTGCTCAAGACGGCGGCAGGCGTTGCTGAGTGCGCCACTGCGGCGAACCAGACGGGAACGTCAAGGTCGGCAAAGCCGGCTTCGATCAGGGTGGGTACATCGGGGAGCGCGGGTGACCGCTTGCCAGTACTGACCGCGAGTGCACGGATCTTGTCGCCTTGCAGCAGTGGAATGGCCGCCGATGCGCCAATCTGCGAGAAGCCGATGCGACCTGAGAGCAGATCTGTGCGCTGCGGCGCCGCGCCCTGGTAGGGCACATGAATGAACTTGAGGCCAGCCATCTGCGCCATGACTTCGGTCTTCAGGTGGGCAAGCGATCCGACGCCATTGGACCCGTAAGCGACTTTACCCGGGTTCGCACGTGCAAATTCGATGAAACCCTTGATGTTTGATACGGGCACAGCCTCGGTGTTGACCACCAGCACGTTCGGCTGGCTGCCCATCATGCCCACCCAGGCGAAATCACGCTCAGGATCGTAGGTGAGTTTGCCGAATAAGGGCTTGTTGATGGCGAGGATGGCCTGACCTGCGACCAGTAGCGTATGACCATCTGCGGGCGAGGAGGCGACATGTGCGGCGGCGATGTTGCCGCCAGCACCGGGCTTGTTCTCGACAACCCACTGATAGCCAGTTTGAGCAGCCAATGCATTGGCGAGTGCCCGCGTCATCATGTCAGCCGGGCCTCCGGCCGCGAAGGGAACGACAAGTCGGATGGGGCGTGACGGGAATGTTGCCTGAGCGTGGGCAGAGCGCGAGATTAGCGCGCTCGCAGTGACGCCAAGCGCGGCGCCAACCAGCGAGCGACGCGAGGTGCTGCGCACCGATGAGTGAACGTTGTAATCTGAATCTGTCATGGGTTTTCCGTAAGCATCGACCGTTCTTTAGGCTTTACTCGACACCGTTCACAGTGTCGATCGTTTTGTACTCGGCGGGGGAGGTGATCTCGAGCAATTCGACATCGGCTGACCAGTCAATTACGCTGTGCGACAAGCCCGGTGGGATCACGTGGCAGTCGCCAGCTTTCAGGGTATGTTCGCCATGGCCGACATAACCAAACTTAACCCAGCCATTCAATACGTATACAAACAGCACATCCAGTTCTGTGTGCTTATGTTCGCCGATGGGAGGTTTTGCACCGGGCGCTGCTCGGATCACATGTGCGTCGTAGGCACCACCTGTTGCCTTATCAACACCCAGCTGCCGATAGAGAAACATGGGCCGAGGCGCGCCGTTATTGGCGTGTAGCGGAGCAAACTGAGTGTCTTCAACATGGGTGATCATGAGACTTTGTTTGAATCCAGTGTCTTTCATCTCAGTGCTCCGTGGGATCAGGTGGGGGTATACCAGTTGGCAGGTCGCTTGCCGTGAAAGGAGGCAAGGCCCTCTTGTGCTTCGGGCGACTGACGCTTTCCCGCATGTTGTTCAACCAGCCGGTCGAAGTCGCGTTCAGACAGGTCTGACCAGGCGTACTCAAGCGCAACCTGCTTGGTAAGGGCATTTGCGTGGGGGGCATTTTGCAGCAGGGCATCGACAATTCGTGCGCCCTCAACTGCAAGGTCGGCAAGTGGCACAACCTGGTGAATGAGACCGATTCGAAGCGCCTCAGCGGCGTCGAAGCGCTCGCCAGTGAGCGCATAACGACGAACCTGGCGAACGCTGATCGCGTCGTTGAGTTGCGGAATGATGATGCCTGCCATCATGCCCCAGCGCGTTTCGGCGATGGAGAAACGTGCGTTGTCAGCGCCGATGACGACGTCACACGACGCGATCAAACCCGTGCCGCCACCAAAGCATGCGCCCTGAACCAGGGCCACCGTAGGAACGGGTAAGTGGTTCAAGCGTCGCATCAGGTCGGCCACGGCGCGGGAGGCGCGGATATTCTGAGCTGGGGACTGTTGACGCACCGACTCGAGCCAGCTCAGATCGGCGCCGGCCTGAAAGTGACGGCCGTTACCGCGAATAACGACCACCCGCAGATCGGTGCGATCCGATAACTGCATCATGCAATCGAATGCCGCCTCGATCAGTCCACCGTCATAGGCGTTGCCTACCTCGGGGCGGTTGAGGGTCAGCGTGGCGACGCCTCTCGCGTCGACCGACATCAGAACAGGAGACTCGCTCATCGCACTGCCACCTGCATCGCGCCGATGCGGTCAATGTGCGCCTCGATGATGTCGCCCGGCTTCACCGGACCCACACCCGCTGGTGTACCGGTGTAGATCAGATCGCCTGGCTCGAGCGTGTAGTAGGCACTGGTGAACTCGATGAGCTTGGGAAGATCGTAGACCATCGATGCAGTGGAGGCCTTCTGGCGCATTTCGCCGTTCACGGTGAGCTTCATCTGCACATCTGCGGGATCGCCGAATTCATCAGCAGTGACCATCCAGGGACCCAGCACGGCGTAGGTGTCGATCGACTTTCGGAAGTCCGGAAACTGCGGGCCGCGCAGGGTCATGTCAAGGCCGATGCAGTAGCCCGCAACGTACGAGAGCGCCTCATGTCGGCCAATACGGGTGCCGCGTTTACCGATGACTGCTACCAGTTCGAGCTCATGATCATTGCGATTTTCAATGTCGGTGTGCGGTGTGCGCAGCGTGACCCCCTCAGAGGGGCCCACCAGAGATGACGTGGCCTTCAGAAACATGCCCCATCGCGCGATGGTTGCGCCAGCCATGTCGCGCCCATGCGCGAGCCCCTGGTCGGAGGTGGCCTCCGCCACGTGATCGAGATAGTTGATCGGGGCTCCGACGATTTTTCCGGGGTTTGCTACGGGGGGCAGCAGTTTCACGCGCGAAAGCTGCAGACGTCGCGCAGATTTCAAAGCTGTACGCACCGCGCTTTTGACTGCAGGAAGGCTGGCGATTAGAGAATCCTGTCGGGGCAGCGGATAACCGCGGGCGATGCGAACGCGTTCCAACGCCGTCGTCACGTCGGCTACGACGCCGTTCTCGACATCAACGACACCAAGGCGATTGCTATTGAAACGACAAAGTTTCATGAATGATTCTCCGCGGCCGTGGCGAAAAGACCAGGGAGCCTACGACAGCCTGAAGGCGATGGCAATCGCGAAATCGTTAGATCTGGATTTGACTGATTCGACTGATGGCCCAGACGAGGGCTGATGCGCGGCGCTTTAGCGGCAGCCAGCCGCGTGCATCGCGGCAAGGTAACCCATCGTCAGTCCCGGGCCGAGGGTTGCACCACCGCCGGGGTAGTCTCCACCCATCAGGTTCGATGCGTCATTACCCGCAGCATATAAACCGGGGATTGGCTCACCGTGATGATCAAGCACGCGGGCGTCGCAATCGATGTCCAGACCCAGTAAGGTTCCGAGCTCACCGATGTGCAGCCTGATTGCGTAGAACGGCCCCGTTTCGATCGGTGCCAGGCAAGGGTTGGGGCGGTGAGTCAGGTCACCGTTGTAACGGTTGTAGGCATTGGCCCCTTTTCCGAACTCGGGGTCGGCGCCTGCTGCGGCATGCTGATTGAAGCGTTCGATGGTGCGCAGGAAAGCCTCGGTTGGCAGCCCCGCTACCTGCGCAAGTTCAGCAAGCGTATGGCCACGCATCAGATAGCCGCTTCGGAGATGCTCACCGAATGGCAGTGGATGAGGGCGCGCGGCCCCCATGCCGTAGCGCCGCATGGCACGGTGATCGGCGATCAGAAAGGCCTGAACTTCAGTGTCCTCACTGCACGCAGCGATCATCGCCTTGCCAAAGTCGTGATACGACGAGGCTTCGTTCACGAACCGGTGGCCTGTGCGGGTGACCGCAATGAAGCCTGGCTTTTGACGGTCGATGAGATGAGGGAAGTTGACATGCGAACCATCGCTTAAGGGGACGCGCGATACCGGTGCCCAGCATGCAGCGTGGGCCTGATTTAAGTTCAGTCTTGCGCCGACCTCCTCGGCAAGCCTCAGGCCATCGCCTTCGATCGTTTTGGGGACTGGCGAAAAATGACGCTGGCCGCGCGAGGCATGTGGAAACAACTGGCGCTGCCGCTCGATGTCATGCGAGAACCCACCGGTTCCCAGTACGATGCCACGCGTGGTCTCGATTCTGACGACCCCAGCCGCTGTGGCTACGCGCACTGACCGCACGCGTCCATCGCGGGCCTCGATGGACTGCAGTGCTGCCGAGGAAAACAGGTGAGCGCCATGCTCGATTGCCGAGAGCATGAGCCTCGCGATCAGCGCATTGCCATTGGCAAGATCCATCGGCCGGCGGTGCACGATCAGATCGCGAAAATGCCGGGCGAGCTTGCGCGCGACAAACCGAAATGACTCGGCAGAACGCAGAGCGTTCAGAAAATGCTTTAGATCAGGCCCAGGCTTGATCATCAGACCGAGAAAGGTCATTTCTCGAAGCGGTGGCCTGAGCCGATGGATTGCGGGGCCAAGCAGCCGACCATCAAACGGCAGTGGATGGATCGTACGACCCTCTAATGCCGCACCGGGCGCGTCCGGTCGGTAGTCCGGTCGACCTGCTGCATAGCTGAATCTGACCGAGGCCTGCTGTTCCATGAACCGAAGCATGTCGGGTGCGCGGTTGACGAATACCTCGGCGAGATCGGCTCGGTAGCAGGGGCCAGCGCAATGCTGCAGATAACGAAGCGCTGCGTCGGGGCTGTCGACCACGCCTGCCGCCGCCGCAAGGTGGTTGCACGGAACCCAGACGCCCCCCGCGGAAATTGCGGTTGTTCCGCCGAAGACCGCCGCCTTTTCGAAGACCGCGGTCTTCATGCCCAGTATCGAGGCGGTGACCGCTGCACTAAGCGCTGCGGCGCCCGATCCGAACACCAGCAGATCGTACTGGCTGCCATCTATCGGGGTATCGGATACGGGGACGGACGGGTGTGGGGCCATAAAGCGTTCCGCATCACATAGATGCGGTGAATTGGAACGGTCGCAATCAGACTCTGATTGCTACCTTGAGGGACGGCCGCCATCTCAGAAAGTGGAACTCACAGGCGCGCGCTGTCTCTCTGAGTGGGGTCTGCACATTGACCGGTTACGACGCAGCTGAGATAACCCCTCGGGATAACCTCAACCCTGGAGGAGCTCGGTTTGAAGCGGGATCTTGTCATCATGGGTGCCGGACTGGCCGGCCTCACAGCGGCGGTGCGTGCACGCGAACTCGGGCTGAGCGTAGCCGTACTCGACCAGGGGTCGGGTGATCGCTACCTCTGCAATTCACGCTACTCAGGTGGGATCCTCCACCTTGCTTTCCAGGATATCGCCAACGATCCTGCGTCGCTGAGTCGTGCAATGAACGAAGCTACCAGCGGCTTCATCGCACCCTCGTTGGCCGAATTGCTGGCGCAGAATGGGTTGCGCGCAGTGCATTGGCTACGCGACCAGGGGGTGCGCTTTATTCGCAATCCGCAGGTGGCCTGGCAGCACTGGGTTCTGGCCCCGCCACGTGCCATTACAGGCGGACTCGACTGGGAGGGCCGCGGGCCCGATCTGGCCCTCAGAACCCTGCTTGCGCGGTTGCGGGCGCTGGGGGGCGAGGTACACCTGGAGACGCGGGTTGAGCGAGCGCTGCTTCGAGACGGACGATGCGCTGGCCTGGTTGCCAGGCAAGGTGCAGTCAGCGTTGAGTTTGAGGCCAGTGCGGTATTGGTTGCCGATGGCGGGTTTCAGGCGAATCTGGATCTGATGAAGCAGCATGTCTCGCCAAAGCCAGAAGGCGTGCTTCAGCGAGGCTCGGGCATGTCGCGCGGCGACGGCCTCAGGTTGGCAACCGAGCTGGGTGCCGCGACAGTGGGGATGGAAGCCTTTTACGGGCATCTTTTGGTGCGGGAGGCCTTCAATAATCCGAAGCTGTGGCCGTACCCGCAGGTCGATGAAATTGCGTGTGCAGGCGTGGTGGTCGATCGCGCTGGCGAACGGGTTGCGGATGAGGGACAGGGCGGGGTTTATCTCGCCAACCAAATCGCTCACCGGCCAGATCCTCTCGATTGTCATGTGATTTTTGATTCTGCCATCTGGGATGTTCAGGGCCGGCAGTCGCGCATTCCCGCGAATCCGCATCTGTTACGCGGTGGCGCAACATTCGTTGAAGCGCCAACGGTCGCAGCGCTTGCCGAGCGTATCGGTGTGTCCGTGCAGGGCCTGGAGCAGACGGTTGCTGCACACAACCAGGCGATTGCCAGCGGTCAATGTGGACAACTGGTGCCTGCACGCAGCACCGCCAAGCATTCGCCAGCGCCGATTTCCCGTGCCCCATTCCATGCGTTTGCGATTTGTGCAGGGATCACCCACACCGCAGGTGGGCTTCAGATTGATGACCGGACCCGCGTACTCGCTCAGAGCGGTCAGCCGATCGCGGGCCTTCATGCGGCCGGTGCAGCGGTTGGCGGCATTGAAGGCGGCCCGCAAGCGGGCTATGTGGGGGGATTGATGAAGGCGCTGGTGCTGGGTGTGGTGGCTGCCGAGCAGGTGGCAAGCGAACGGCGCTGATTCGGTGATTACTACCGCGGCATTGCGGGTGGTCTAAAGGGAGGAAACCATGATTCGTAAAGTGATCTCTGTCGGGCTCTCCGTACTCGCGATGGCGTGCGCAGGCCCGCTTGCTGCGCAAAACTATCCGAACAAGAGCGTGCGCATTGTCGTTCCGTTTGCCCCGGGTGGAAGCGCCGACGGCACAGCGCGTCCGGTTGCAGAGCGACTGTCATCCATACTGGGCCAATCGTTCGTCATCGATAATCGACCTGGGGGTTACGGAACCGTAGGGGCAGGCCATGTGGCGAAGTCAGATCCTGACGGTTACACGCTTCTGCTGGTGCCGGGCACCCATGTTCTTACCCCACGATTACTGCCGAACCTCGGCTATCACGCGATTAACGATTTTTCGCCGATTGCCACGCTGGTGTTCGCGCCCTACGTGATCATTGGGGCGAAAAATTTGCCCTTTACTAACCTGAAAGACGCGATGCAATACGCGCGTGATCAGCCGGGCAAGCTCTCGATTGGAAACTCGGAAGTCACCACCCGGCTGGCAGGTGAGTCGCTCGCGAAGGCAGCTGGCGTCACAGTGACCCATGTACCGTACAAAGGCGGCGGACCGATCGCAAACGATGTACTGGGTGGCCACCTCGCAATTGGGGTCGTCACTCCGGTGTCAGCGCTGGGGTTTCATCGTGAAAAGCGGGTGAACTCGCTGGCGGTCACCTCACCGAAGCGGCTGAGTAGTCTTCCTGACGTGCCAACCGTGGCGGAAGCGCTGGGGATCGCGGACTATGACTCGCAGACCTGGTTCGCGCTGGCGGGGCCCGCGAATATGCCGCGCGCCGTCGTGGATCGTCTGTCTCAGGCGATCCGACAGGTCATGCAGGACCGCGACATGCTGGAACGACTTGCCAACATGGGGTTGGTGCCGGCGGAGGATACCTCGCCCGACGGGTTGGCTCGATTGATGAAGTCCTTCAGCGAGCGAAACGGTGTGTTGATCGACGCAGCCAAGTTGAAGCTCGATTAAGCGGAGGCGGCCATGGCTATCTTTCGAACGCTCATTTCGGCGCTGATCGCGCTACTGGTTCCAGCCGTTCAGGCCCAGGTTTGGCCTGAGCGCGCCGTTCGGGTGGTGGTGCCGTTCAGTGCTGGAGGCGGCACCGACATCATTGCGAGGCTCGTCGCACAGCGACTCAGCGACCGTCTGGGACACCCCTTCGTCGTGGAGAACCGAACCGGTGGTAATGGCAATATCGGCGCTCAACTGGTTGCACGATCAGGCGCTGACGGCCACACCCTGCTCGTTAGCACGTCGGCCCTCACGATCAACCCTGCGCTTCACGACAATACCGGTTACCAGTTGAAGGAGTTCACGCCAGTGCTCCAGCTGGCAACATCACCCTACCTCCTGGTGGTGAACCCCACCGCCGCACCAAGCCTCACCAGCTTAAAGCTGTTGATTGATGAAGCGAAGGTTCGAAGTGGTGCGGTGTCCTGGGCGTCGACCTCTGAGGGCAATGCAGAGCACCTTGCCGGTGCGTTGCTGCAGCAGATGGCCGGGTTTTCGATGACCCACGTACCGTACAAGGGCGGCGCCGATGCATTGAAGGACGTGGTTGGTGGGCATGTGGCGATAGGGGTGGTTTCGCTGCCCACCGCGATCGCTTTCGTCAAAACGGGTCAGTTGCGGGTGCTGGGCGTGCCCTCCTCCCAGCGCGCCCCGCAGATCCCCGATATTCCCACCATTGCCGAACTCGGCGTGACGGGCTACGAGTTACCCACCTGGTATGGAATGTGGGCCCCAGCCGGGATGCGTGCCGAGGCCGTGTCGGTGCTGTCTGGGGCCCTCGCCGATATCCTGCGCAGTGATGAGGTACGTCAGCGGGTCATTGCTATGGGGTTTGCGGCGGGCGCAATGTCTCAGAGCGAGTTCACGGACTACGTGCAGCGGGAGGCAAGAAAGTACGTGTCACTGGCGTCTCAGATTGGGCTCAAGAAGCAGTGATTAGCGTACAGCCCCGGTAACCGGCCATGAGCACCCAGTTCGATGAAGTGGTTGACGTGATCGTCGTAGGTGGCGGTGGCTCGGGTCTTGCCGCAGCAATTGAGGCGCGCAGCCTGGGCCGAAGCGTTGTGCTGCTTGAGAAGAATGCCAAGCTGGGTGGCTCAACGGCCTGGTCGGTGGGCTCCATTAGTGCAACCAATACGCCACACCAGTTAAGGCAGGGCATTCTCGATAGTGCTGATGATCATTTTCATGATTTGGGACTGTTCTGTCAGAAGACAGGATTACCCGACAACCTCGCGCTTCGCCGAATTCTGATTGATAACGTAACCGATACTTTTCGGTGGCTGGAGTCGATGGGCGTTGTGTTTCACGGTCCGTTGCTCCAACCGCCGCATCGAAAGCCGCGAATGCATAACGTGCTTCCTAATTCGCGTGCTTACATCTATCACCTCGGTCGACGTGCGCGTTCGATCGGGGTCGACATTCGAACCGGCTGGCGAATTACCGATCTGTGCTGCGAAGACGGAAGAGTCTCTGGCGTTATCGCTGAAGCACACGGCGCGTCTTGCCGGATAGTCGCTAGGGGGGGCGTCATTCTGGCGAGCGGCGATTTCGCGGGTAGTGCTGCCATGCGCAGCGACTATCTCCCGCAGCGAGTCGCCCAGGCTAAACCGATTAATCCCACCAACACGGGTGATGGCCATCGATTGGTGGAAAAGCTGGGTGGTCGCGTGCTGAACCGTCAGCATCATCTTGCCGGTGTTCGGTTTGATCCTCCTCCTTCGAAGTGGGTGCTGAATGTGCCTCCGTGGGGCTGGCTGACCCGCTTTATCAGCTGGTCTCTCGATCACATGCCTCAGCAATTGCTCCGTCCTTTTGTGATGAGCTTTTTGACGACCGTCCTGCAGTCGTCGCCTGAGCTTTATCGGCAGGGGGCGATTCTGATTAACAGGAAGGGCGAGCGGTTCAATGATGAATTGGGTGAACCGACTCGGCACTTATCCGAGCAGCCAGACGGCGCCGCCTATATCCTGCTCGATGCCCGGCTGGCAAAGCAGTTCTCTGCCTCGCCATACCACCTGTCGACCGCGCCCGGAATCGCCTATGGCTACATTCCCGATTACAGGCGCTCGCGTCGGGATATCTTTCATGAGGCCGACACCCTCTCAGCTCTTGCTGCGCAATTGGGGATCGCAGCGGCGGCGCTCGAGCAGACGGTAGCTTCCTACAATCGGAACGAGGCCGCGGGCAGTGCTGTCTCCGTCAGGGGCTCACGACCGACGCTCGACGCTGGCCCCTGGGTCGCCCTGGGACCCGTGCGCCACTACATCACCTTCAGTGACTCCGGCGTGGCTGTGGATGAACGGCATAGAGTCCTGAGTGCCGATGACAAGCCAATCGACGGACTCTACGCGGTTGGCTTCATCGGGATGGGAGGCATGCTTCTTGAGGGTTTGGGCCACCATCTGGGCTGGGCCTTCACGTCGGGGCGTCGAGCAGGGCGCTTCGCAGCGTCGCGTGTTGTCACCGAGGACTCGTCGTCATGAGTGTTTCTTTGCAAGCCCCTTCGCCGGTGATCACCCTCGGCTATTTGAGCCTTGCGGATGTTGGGCCGCTTCAGATTATTGATGCGGCGGGCGCATCGGGGTTTCGCTCGGTTGGGCTTCGACTGACCGCAAGACGACCCTCCGAGGTGTGGCCCTATCCCCCTATTACGGTCGCCTCATCCAGGCGGGCACTTGGGCAGGCGCTCGCAGCCAGTGGCGTTGCCTTATCCAATGTCTCTACGTTTCATCTTTGGCCCGAAACAACGCTCGAGCATCTGAAACCAGTCATCGATGCGTCTGCCGAGCTTGGTGCTAAGACACTGATCGCTTGCGTCTATCGCGAGCTCGACGCAGCACTGGTGGAATTTCTCGGACAGTATGCCGACGCTGCGAACGCAGCAGGACTTCGAATCGCAGTAGAGACAGTTTCCTACAGCGCATGCAGCACGCTGCGCGCCGCGCTCGGGCTGCTGCGTCAGGTCAATTCTCCGGTGCTGGGGTTGATGCTCGACCCCTTACACCTGCAGCGTGGGGCGAGCGAGTTGGGTGAGGTGAAGGGGCTATCGCCTGCTGAGGTCTGTATTGCGCAGCTCTGCGATGCAACCGCCGAAGCACCTGCCGATATTGATGCCGCCACCGAAGCTCGAACGATGCGACGTTATCCCGGCGAGGGCGAGTTGCCGCTCCGAGATTTTCTTGGAGCGATACCCGCCGGGACGGAGATTGAACTTGAGGTTCCCGCACTCGAACATCGGCATTTGTCACCGGCCGACCGCGCGCACTTGATTCGCGAGCGTTGTCGGGCATACCTGCTCGCGAGCGGTTACGCCGTCTAATGAAACCCCAGGCTTCAGGCGAACAGCAGGTGGATTGGCTGGTGTTCGGCTCTGGCGCCGCCGGCCTATGCGCGGCGCTGGTCGGTCGGCTGGAGGGCATGGATGTTCTGCTGTGCGAGAAAACTGCGCTGATCGGCGGAACCACTGCTACCTCGGGGGGAACCATCTGGGTCCCCGGTAGCCGTCAAAGCGAAGCGACGCCAACGCCGGATGATCTGTCGAGCGCCCGGCGCTACCTGGAGGGTGAGGTAGGCGGGCAGGGAGCGATCGAGCTGCGCGATACCCTACTCAATACAGGCCGCGAGATGCTCGATTATCTTGAATTGAAGACTGAGGTCCGGTTCAAGGCAAACTCGCCCTATCCGGACTATCACGCTGAGCAGCCCGGTGGTGCACAAGGTGGGCGTGCCTTGTCTCCGCTTCCCTTCGACGGAAGGCGCCTTGGCGGCGATTTTCGCCTGCTGCGCCCGCCCCGTGACGAGTTCATGGTGTTGGGCGGGATGATGGTCGGCAGAGATGAGATCCGACACCTTATCCGGCCGTGGCGATCGTGGCAGTCGTTATCCATAGCCAGTCGTATCGTGGCCCGGTATCTGGCTGACCGCTTCCGTTATCCGCGCGGAACGCGTCTGCTGCTTGGTAATGCTCTAGTGGGGCGACTGCTATTTAGCTATCGACAGCTTGGTGGCGCGCTATCAATGAATACCTCGCTCGAGGCGCTCTGCGTCGAACACGGGCGGGTGACTGGCGCGTGGGTTCAGGCAGACGGCTCGCGTCGCCGAATACATGCGCGGCGCGGTGTGGTGCTGGCAACCGGCGGACCCGCATCCAGTTCTGCCTGGCGAAGTAAGCTGATGCCCGAGCGGGATCTACCGTGGTCGCTCGCTTTTGAGGGCAACACGGGCGATGGCCTGGATGCGGCGTTGTCGATTGGCGGTGTGCTCGACGAGCGCCATGCGAGTCCGTTTTTCTGGATGCCGGCCTCCCGGCTTGAGCGCGGTAGCCTGCCGCCGATAACTTATCCGCATATTCGTGACAGGCCCAAACCGGGTCTGATTGCCGTGCTAGACAACGGTAAGCGCTTTGTTAACGAAGCGAACTCGTACCACGATTTCGCGACTGCCTTGTTCGCAGCTTGTGGCAACGATCGAACGCCACACGCCTGGCTGGTATGCGACCGTCGATTCGTTCATGACTTTGGGTTGGGCGTCATTCATCCGGTTTGGCAATATCTGCCAGCGTTTCAGAAGAGCAACTATCTGGTTCGAGGCGAGACGGTGTCCGATCTAGCGCGTGCGATAGGGGTTGATCCCCAGGTGCTCGCGGAAACGCTGCGTCAATACAATGACGACGCTCGGTCCGGCCGCGATCTGCAGTTTGGCAAAGGTGACTATGCGCTTAACCGGTACAACGGCGACCCCGACACAGCGCCCAACCGCTGTCTAAGGCCAATTGAATCAGCGCCGTTTTTCGCGGTTCGCGTTACGCCGGCGCCTATCGGGTCAAGCGCAGGGCTACGTACCGACTCGGATGCAAGAGTGCTTGATCAGCGCCTTGAACCCATTGCCGGCTTGTACGCCTGCGGAAATGACATGAGCTCTGTGATGGGTGGCACGTATCCCGGTCCGGGAATCACTTTGGGGCCAGCACTGGTATTCGGGTATCGCGCAGCCCGCCACGGAGCGGGCTCGATGCCAGGGGCCGTCACTCAGACTTGATGCCGTGTTCCTGAATCAGGCTTCGATATAGCTCGAATTGGGCGCGCGTTGCTGTGCCCAGCTCGTCGGGCGTTGAGCCCCGCAGCGTCAGACCAAATCCCAACAGCTTGTCGCGGGTGGGAGGATCTGCAAGCGCGCGTCGCATCTCGCTGTGTAGTCGATCGATGATGTCCTTAGGCGTGCCCGCGGGCATCACCATGGCAAACCATGAGTTAAAGAAATACCCGGGCAGCCCTGACTCATCGACTGTCGGCACGGTGGGATACTGCGATAGACGCTTGGGGGTAGACACTGCGAGCAGTCGAACCTTTCCGGATTGAATTAACGCCGTCACCGTTCCCAGGCCCTGCATCGCTGCATCCACTTCGCCCGAGGCGACCGCAACGGCCGCAGGGGTTGCGCCCTTATACGGTACATGCTGCATCTGTAACTGGGCTTTGCTGGCGAGTAGCGCCATGGCAATGTGCTGCGGACTGCCGTTGCCTCCCGAGCTGTAATTAAGTTTGCCAGGATTAGCCTTGGCCGCAGCGATGAAGTCGGCCACTGACCGCAGTGGCGATTCCGGGCGAACCACCATGCCCCACTCGATGGTTGCAGCAAGTGACAGCGGTGCAAAGTCGGTCAGTGCATTCCAGGGCATCTTGGGAAAAATGTGCGGAATCATCGTCAGCACGCTGTCGTTGAATCCTCCCATCGTGTAGCCATCCGGCGCTGCGCGCGCAACACGCTCGGCACCGATCAGCCCAGACGATCCGGCAATGTTCTCCACAACGATGGGTTGGCCCAGGCCTTCTGCCATCTTCTGCGTGAGCACACGTGCTGCGTTATCGACCGCACTTCCAGCCGCAAGCGGGACCACCATCCGAATTGGCTTTGTAGGATAGGGCGCCGAGGTCTGCGCATGGGACAGAGAAGGCAACACCGTTGCCAGTAAAACAACCATCGCGATACAGGTCTGATGCAGGTTGAAGAAAGGACGAACGTTCATCAGGAGGTCTCCGTCTTAGCAAACGTAAGCAAACGGGAATATCGCAGCGGGCGCGCGGGCTAGCTGTGGGGACGCTCCGCTGCGAGCAGACTGGCCAACGACTCGGGAAGTCCCCG
The DNA here is from genome assembly GCA_964581825.1 of uncultured Bordetella sp. GTDB lineage: Bacteria > Pseudomonadota > Gammaproteobacteria > Burkholderiales > Burkholderiaceae_E > SYIM01. The sequence continues at coordinate 4,877 of CAZORB010000066.1, read as the reverse complement.
ATGGGGCTTGACCGGGGGAGGGGCAAAACTGCCCGCAGTCGCGTGTTTGGGCGATAAGGCTGCGAGCGCTTCAGCCTGTGCAACCGCACAGGAGACACCGTCTATGGCTGGAACCGGTAGATTGTCGCGAATCTGGCGGGCGAGTCCCGCAAGCGGCGCGCCCGCGATGACCAGCACATCTGCACCGTCATCTCTGACCGCAGACTCACACAGTGCAAGCAGCTGTTGCGCCTGATCGGTTTGTACCGAGGCGATGTTGGCAAGCGGCTTGTCGAGTGTGCGAATGCTGGCGAGCCGTCCGCTCAGCCCGCATCGCTCCACGGTCTCGCGGTACCAGGCGCTGATGCGCGACGAGATGGCGATAATCGAGAAGCGCTGTCCAAGCAGCGTGGCGGTGGCGAATGCCGATTCGCTCATTCCAATGATCGGAACCGGAATCGCTTCGCGCAGCGCTGGCAGGCCCGGGTCGCCAAATGCGGCAACCACGATGGCATCAAAATTCGAATAGTGCTCGGCGGCCAGCTGCGCCACAGCATAGGCGCCAATCAGCGCCTCAAAGCGGGTCTCGATATACGCCACGCCAAACGGCGCGGTCACGACACTGATCTCGGTGCCAGCGGAGGCGGTACGCCTGGCCTCGGCAGCGATCAACTCGGATACGCTCTCCGAGATATTCGGATTGATGAGCAGCAAACGCATGGGGCGAGTTCGTTAGCGCCCGACACTCGAGGGAAGAATACTGGGCATCCCACATCGGAGGAACTGCCCGCCACCTGCGGGGGAGGCGAACTGCTTGCCATCCCAGACAATCTGCCCGCGAAGCATGGTGAGGGCAGGCCAGGCTTTCAGTGACATGCCTTCATAGGGTGTGTAATCAACCGCGTGGTGCAACATCGAGTTCGTAAGCATGATCTCGCGGTGATCCCAGATCACGAGATCGGCATCCGACCCAACCGCGATTGTTCCCTTTCGGGGATGCAAACCATAGGCTTTGGCAGGCTGCGTAGAGGTAAGCTCTACAAACCGATTGATGGTGATTCGCCCACCCAATACGCCCTCGGAGTAAAGCAGCGGCAGGCGCGTCTCAATGCCGGGGATGCCGTTGGGAATGTAGGCGAAAGGAACTTCCTTACCGCCAGGCTTTTTGCCTGCGGGGTCGTCGTAGTTGAAGGGTGCGTGATCGGACGACAGAACAGTGAAGAGGCCATCTGCAAGGCCATCCCAGATGACCTGCTGGTTGGAAGCATCGCGCGGTGGCGGGCTGCAGACACATTTCGCGCCTAGATAGCTGTCATCAATTCCGAGATCGGCTGCCGTCAGGAACAGGTATTGGGGGCAGGTTTCCGCGAAGATCTTTAGTCCCCGCCCGCGTGCCCAGCGAATCTGCTCTACGGCCTCGCGCCCGGACACGTGAACAATAAGAATCGGCACGTCAATCAACTCGGCGAGCGAAATAGCGCGGTGCGTAGCCTCGCGCTCAACGAGCATTGGGCGCGAGTGTGAGTGAAAGCGGGGCGCGGTCTGGCCAGCGGCTTCGAGCTTCTTGGTGAGCCAGGCTATGCAGTCAGCGTTCTCAGCGTGGATCATGGCCATCGCGCCCTCACGGCGGGCAACCGCGAGCACATCGAGAATCTGACCATCGTCGAGCTTCAGATCGTCGTAAGTCATGTAGAGCTTGAACGACGTGTAGCCTTCACGTATCAACGCGGGTAGTTCGGTATTCAGTACCGTTTCAGTCGGATCGCTGACAATCAGATGAAACGCGTAATCGACGTGTGCCTTCCCGTCGGCGCGCCGATGGTAATCGTCCACCGCAGCCTTCAGGCTGGCGCCTCTTGCCTGTGCGGCGAAAGGAATGACCGTGGTGGTGCCGCCGCAAGCTGCTGAGCGCGTGCCGGTGTCGAAATTATCGGCCATCCGGACCGGTGGCTCCATCGGCTGATCAAGATGGCAGTGCGCATCAATGCCACCGGGGGTCACCGTACGACCCGCAGCATCGATCTCGTGCTTGGCCTGTGGCAGCGCATCGCCGAGCATGGCAATACGACCTGCGCGGATGCCGATGTCGCAATCGAAGGTGTCGGAGGCCGTCGCGAGACGGGCGTTTCGGATCACGCAATCAAGTGGCGCGGTCATCAATATTCCCTGGGTCAGACACTGGCGATGCGTGCAGCGAGCGCAATCAGCGCACGGTCTGAACCTCTGGGGCCAAGCAGGCTGAGACCAAGCGGTGCACCCGAGCGCGATGACAGCGGCATCGAGAGTTGCGGCAGACCGCACAGGCCTGCGGTCGCCAACATGCGCAGTGCACGGTTGCGGTAGTCCTCGAGATCGGCCTCACTGGTTGCACGAAGCGGCGCAACATCGGGCATGGTTGGCATCAGGAGCACGCCGCCGCGTCCGAGCAGGGCGTCAATATGTGCCGTAAGCTTTAGCCGGTACGCTCGCGCTTCAGCAACCTGCGCATCAGTAACCTGGCTCGACCACGCAAAGCGTTCTGCGACGCCCGGACCCAGCGGCGGCTGAAAGCGGGTGATCATTGCGCCATGTGTGTTCCAGGCCTCGCGGCCCTGGATGTAGCGGAACGACCAGTAGAGGCTGTCTAGCGAGTCGAGCGTGATCGTGACCACTTCAGGCTCACCCAAAGCCTTACGCACGCGTTCGATGGCCTTTGCGTGCGCCTCGCGCGCAGCGGGAACTGCCAAGGACCACATGTCTTCGGGCCACAGCAGGCGCAGCGGGCCGGGCAGCTCGGTGGAATCGCCGTCAAGCAGAACATCGGCTACGCGTGAGAATGTTGAGATGTCGCGCGCAAACCATCCGCAGGTGTCCAGGCTAGGGGCGAGATCAAGGGCGCCTGCGAGACTGACCCTGCCGTGTGTTGGCCGAAGTCCGTAGAGTCCGCAGTGGCTGGCTGGGCCCCGAACGGATCCGCCGGTATCGGTTCCAAGCGCGACATCAACCAGTCGGTTCGATACCGCCGAGGCCGACCCTGACGAAGATCCGCCGCTAATCCGGTCGGGTGCAGCGCCGTTGAGGGGCGCTCCAAAGTGGGCGTTCAGGCCGTTCAGCGAGAACGCTAATTCGTCGGTGACGGTTTTGCCTACCAAAGAAGCGCCGGCATCCAGCAGCCGCTGAACGCTATCGGCGGTGCGCGTTTTGATGCCGGACATCGCCAGAACAAGCGGGCTGCCGCCACCGGTTGGGTAACCAGCAACATCGAACAGGTCTTTGGCCGCGAACGAGAGGCCAACGAGCGGACCGGTGGAAGCGCGGGGTACTTCAACGGAGGGATAAGGAACGAATGCGTGGGCTGGGTCGTGAAGAACGGTCATCAGGGCGCTTTCGACAGGAGTTCGTGACTGCGCAGGCAGCGGCTGGCGTGCTCAGGCGCCACGACTACTCGCGGCGGCTGCGTGCTTCGGCAGGTAGCGTCTGCCAGGGGGCAACGGTCTGCAAACGCGCAGCCTGGTGGTAGACGCGATAAATCCGGCGGGCTGCCAGGAATCGTCTGAAGTCGTTGGCCGCGGGCCATCGACCCTTCCGCTCGGCTCTGGAGCAGCGCGAGTGTGTAGGGGTGCGCCGGTGCTCGAATGACGTCGCGGGTACTACCTTCTTCGACGATACGGCCGGCGTACATCACCGCAATTCGGTCGGCCACTTCGACGGCCGCGCCGAGGTCATGGGTGACGAACACCACCGCGAGCCCCAGTTCGCGCTGCAGTTCGCGCAGCAGAAGCAGCACCTGGATCTGGACGGTGGCGTCAAGCGCTGTGGTGGGCTCGTCAGCAAGCAGCAGCTTGGGGCGACACGCAAGCGCCAGTGCAATCATGGCGCGCTGGCGCATGCCGCCCGACATTTCGTGCGGGTACGCGGCAAGCCGTCGTTCGGGACTCGGGATCCGAACCCTTTCGAACAACTCAAGGGCGCGTTTGCGGGCATCGGCGGCACTGATGGATTCGTGTCGGCGGATCGCTTCGACGATCTGGTCGCCCAGCGTGTAGACCGGGTCGAGTGCCGTGAGTGGCTCTTGAAAAATCATGGCAGCCGTGGCGCCCCGGTAGTCGGCTAACGCGCGACCACGAAGCGCCATTACATCGATTCCGTCGACTGTGATCTGACCACCGATCCGGGTGGACTGCGCGGGATGCAGACGCATCAGACTTCGCAGCGTGACGCTTTTTCCCGAGCCCGACTCGCCGATGAGCGCCACAACCTCGCCGCGCGAAATTGTCAGGTCAACGCCGTTGACGGCATCAACGGGCCGTGCACCGCGATTAAATCGTACGGTGAGATTCTGGATGTTCACCAGCGGGGTGGCGGGGGCTGCGGTGGTCATCGATTAGCTCCGCGTCCCAATGGCTGCGGTGCCCGCCATTGGGTGACCCGAACCGGGGGCATGCATCAGGCACGACACCGCATCGGCGGGGTGAGGGCCTGTGAGCGTCGGAGCTTTTTGCGAACAGACAGGTGCCGCCTGCGGACACCTGGGATGGAATCGGCATCCCGTTGGTGGGTCAATTGGATTCGGCGGATCGCCAGCCAAGGGTACACGCTCGGTGCGGTGGTCGGGGTCCATCGACGGCATCGATTGCGTAAGCGCCTGGGTGTAAGGGTGACGTGGCGATTCGAACAGCTGCTCAGCAGGGCCCACCTCGACCACTTCGCCCAGGTACATCACCATGACTCGGTCGCTGACATAGCGAACGACATGCAGATCGTGGCTGATAAAAATATAGGTGAGGCCAAACTCGGCTTTCAGGTCGAGCAGCAGGTTGAGTACCTGCGCCTCTACGGACTTGTCGAGCGCCGATACCGCCTCGTCAAGGATGACCACGCGTGGCTGAAGCGCGAGTGCGCGAGCAATATTGACGCGC
>CAZORB010000065.1:16457-22660 GCA_964581825.1 uncultured Bordetella sp. | reverse complement strand
CCACAAAGCAAAAGACCACCCGTAAAGGTGGTCTAAGTGCCTGTTACATATGGCGCGCCCGGCAGGATTCGAACCCACGACCCCCTGGTTCGTAGCCAGGTACTCTATCCAACTGAGCTACGGGCGCAAGACTTAAGAGTATAGCAGGACTCTGGCGGCCCCCGTTCAATGGTCCTCTGCCGCCACCCCAACGCGGGCCCGAATCGCAATTCGCATCAGTTCGGCCATCGAACGAGCCAGCAGCTTTTCCATGATGTTGGCGCGGTGCGCTTCAACCGTTTTAATGCTGATGCCCAGATCATCAGCGATCTGCTTATTTAAACGGCCCGCTACGATGCGCTCAAGCACCTGGCGCTCGCGCGTGGTAAGACGCTCCATGCGTTCCTCGAGCTCGCGCGCATCCAGCGCAAGCCGGTGCGAATCCGCAGCCCGCGCCAGACTGTCGCGCACCAGCGCACACAGCCGCTCATCGCTGAATGGCTTCTGCAGGAAATCCACCGCACCCTTTTTCATGGTGTCGACCGCCATGGGTACATCACCATGGCCGGTGACCACGATAACCGGCATGCTTGAGCCTCGCCGCAGCATCTCGTCCTGCAGCGCAAGGCCCGAGAGCCCAGGCATTCGCACATCGAGCACCAGGCAGCCCACTGGCTCGCGCAGCGCGTCGGTGGCCAGAAACGCCTCGGCGCTTTCGAAGCAGCGAACCTCAAAGCCGTTGGCCTCGAGCAGCCAGCGCATGGAGTCGCGCACGGCCTCGTCGTCGTCAACCACATAAACCAGGCCGGCAGGGCTGCCAGCGGGTTCGGTGTGCCGAGCGTCGTGAGCAGAGAGGATGTTCATGATGGTTGGTGTGCGCCAGGGTTAGGCGGCTTTACTGAGACTGGCTGATTCGGCAACCGGAATCGTGAAACTGAATCGGGTGCCGCCTTCATCGGGTCGTTCGGCCCACAAACGACCCTGATGCGATTCTACGATCGACCGACAGATGTTGAGCCCAATGCCCATGCCCTCGGTTTTCGTGGTGAAGAAAGGCTCGAACAGTCGTTCCTGCAACTCTTCTCGAATACCGGGGCCGCGGTCGCTCACGCAAAACTCAATTACATCGTCCAATTGGCGAACCCGTAGCAACGCCACGCGATGATTGCCCGGGCCCAGCTCGCGCATGGCTTCAATCGCGTTTTTCAGAAGGTTGATCAGGACCTGTTGCAGCAGAATCGGATCGGCAAGCAGCGGTGGCAGGTTTGCTGCAACGTCGGCCTGAATACGAACCCGCTGCCTGGCTGCATCGATCTGCACCAGGCCCACCGCCTCGGCTGCGATATCGTTGGCCGAGCAGATTCGACGCTCTGGCTCGCTGCGCTTCACAAAATTGCGAATGCGACGAATTACCTCGCCCGCGCGCTCGGCCTGTGCCGAAGTCTTCTGAAGCGCTTCAAGCAGCAGATCGGGGTCAGCGCTCTGGCCCTTGGCTTTCATCGCGCGAATGCGCGCGCTCAGGCCCATGCAGTAATTGGCAATCGCGGTGAGCGGCTGGTTGATCTCGTGCGCCAGCGACGAGGCCATCTCGCCCATCGTGACCAGCCGCGAGCTGTGCTGAAGCTTCAGCTCCTGCCGGTGCAGTTGCTCGTCGGCTTCGCGTCGTGCAGTGATATCGGTTGCCACCAGCATCTGCACCAGACGTCCGTCCACCCATCGAATGTCACGAGGCCGCAGCTCAAACCAGCGCGATAGGCCCGTATGAAATACCTCGTGACTGCCAGAGTCTGTGCTCGACTTGAGCAGCACCTGATGGCCCACTGGCGTAATGCCGAACAGTTGCCGATACATGCGGTTGGCAAACAGTAGTTCACTTGACTCAAGGGCCGCGGCAGGTTGGGGCGATGCGTCGTCGGCGGGCCGAGCCACCACCGACACCGCTGCATCGAGCTCTTCGAGCACTGTAGTGAATCGCTCATGCGCCGCGGCGAGCGCTGCCCTGATGCGTAGCGGTTCGGTGATGTCGGTTACCGACGTCATCCAGCCTGTGTGCTGGCCGTCGCGGTCGATCAGGGGCGATACGTACATCTTGGCATCGATCACGCTGCCATCGCGACGCTGCAGTTTTACTTCGAATCCGCTGCGCGGCGCTGCGCCCTTCAACAGCCGGTCGAGCTGCGCCAATTGCAGCGCCTCATCACCCGCGGGCCAGTAAGAAAATGGCGGCTCTGCCCCGATCAGTTCGATTTCGGTTTGACCCACCATCTCGCAGAACGCCCGATTCACATACGTGATGCGCCCTGTCAGGTCGAAGGCTCGCATGCCGGTGAGTAGCGAGTCTTCCATGGCCTGTCGAAACGCGGTCTCTGCAGCAAGCGCGGCTTCAGCCCGTCGCCTTGAGGTGGTGTCGCGCGCGATGGCATACAGCACGGAGTGCGAGCGAGATTGGGGGTCTCTACGAACAGACCACTCAAGCCAGCGCCAGGCTTCCCCGTCGGCGCCTAACTCACTGGCGGGCTTAAAGCGCGCTTCAAAACTAGTGGACACCTGCCCGGGTTGTACAACCGAGGCGATTGCGTCGGCCACCGCACGCTGATCATCCGGATGGGCTCGCTCGATGATGTTCGCCGCGCCACGCTCGGGCGCGAAGAAGCTTTCAAACGCAGGATTGCCACGAATCAGCGCGCCGTCTCGTCCGAGTACGCACAGCGGATCGGGCGACAGCGTGAAGAGGCGATCGCGCTCAAGCTCTGCGCTGAGGCGATGGCGGGCATGGCTTCCCAACAGCAGCAGAATTAGCAGCATCGCTACCGTCAGGCCCACCACCGCTATCTGTAGTGGATGGTCGAGCAGGCCGTTGTAAAGGTCGTCGTGAGTCCAGCTGGCCGCCCACAGGAATAGCGCAACGAGCAATACAAACCCACCCATCGTGAGCCCATGGGTAATGGTGAACCAGCGTATTGCACGCAGCGTAGTGGGGGATTCGGCGGAACGAGCCATAAATGAGTGGGCTCCAACGATCGCAGCAGACGAATCGGGAGTGTAGGCAGCCGCGCCCAGTCCGTCTAACGGTAGGCGCATCCCCAGGGTTGATATTTCACATTGCGCAATAAAATTGCGGATCATGAAAATTTTGCTTGCCCTTTCGGTTGTCGGTTCCTAGAATTCCGCTCATCCGCAACAGGCGGGGTGAGGAAAGCGCTCGCCCGCGCCAACCAGGAGACTCCCGATGTCAGCCGTGCCCAGCCAGCTGCCCGCCGCCAACGATCCGGTCGACGCCGATCCGCTTGAGACACGAGAGTGGCTCGACGCGCTCGAGGCAGTCATCGATCGGGAGGGGCCGGAGCGCGCCCATTACCTGCTTGAGCAGATGATCGAGGTGTCTCGTCGAAGCGGCGCCTACATTCCGTTCTCGGCGAACACCGCCTACGTGAACACCATTCCTACTCAGCTCGAGGCTCGGTCGCCTGGCAACGCAGAGTTCGAGGAGCGCATTCGCTCTTACGTTCGCTGGAACGCCATGGCGATGGTGGTGCGCGCCAATCGCCATAACCCGCCCGATGGCGGCGACCTGGGCGGGCACATCGCCTCATTCGCGTCGCTCGCCACCATGATCGGTGCGGGCATGAACCATTTCTGGCATGCCCCGTCGGCCGACCATGGCGGCGACCTGGTCTATTTCCAGGGCCATGTGGCCCCAGGCATCTACGGCCGCGCCTTTGTGGAAGGCCGGCTAACCGAAGACCAGCTCGAACGTTTCCGCCAGGAAGTCGATGGCAAGGGGCTGTCTTCGTATCCACACCCCAAGCTGATGCCCGATTTCTGGCAGTTCCCAACGGTGTCGATGGGCCTGGGGCCTTTAATGGCGATCTATCAGGCGCGCTTTCTTAAGTATCTGCATGCCCGAGGCATTGCCGACACCAGTAAACGCAAAGTGTGGGTGTTCTGCGGCGATGGCGAAATGGATGAGCCCGAGTCGCTGGGCGCTATCGGTCTGGCGGCGCGCGAAAAACTCGACAACCTGATCTTCGTCATCAACTGCAACCTGCAGCGGCTCGACGGGCCCGTGCGCGGTAACGGCAAGATCATTCAGGAACTCGAAGGCGAGTTCCGCGGTTCAGGCTGGAATGTGCTGAAGCTGATCTGGGGGTCTTACTGGGATCCGCTGCTCGCCCGCGATCGCGAAGGCATTCTGCGTCGGATCATGGAAGAAACTGTTGACGGCGAATACCAGGCCTTCAAGGCAAACGATGGCGCATTCGTGCGCAAGCATTTCTTCGGCAAACATCCGAAGCTGCTCGAGATGGTGTCGCGCATGACCGATGACGACATCTGGCGCTTGAATCGCGGCGGTCATGATCCGCACAAGGTGTACGCAGCGTTTAACGCGGCCATCAATCACCAGGGGCAGCCCACGGTGATTCTTGCGAAAACGGTGAAGGGCTACGGCATGGGCCGGGCAGGGGAAGCCAAGAATCCCACCCACCAGCTGAAGAAGCTTGATTCGCAGACAATCCGTGAGTTTCGGGATCGATTCAATATTCCCATCCCGGACGATAAAGTTGACGATCTTCCTTTCTATCGGCCCTCAGATGACGCGCCCGAGATGCAGTACATGCATGAGCGTCGTCGCGAGCTGGGAGGCTACCTGCCGCAGCGCCGTCGCCAGGCCGACGAAGAGCTTCCAGTGCCTGGGCTTGATGCACTGCAGGCCATGCTCGAGCCCACCGCCGAGGGTCGCGAAATTTCAACCACTCAGGCGTTCGTTCGAATTCTGACGGCGCTTACCCGCGACAAAGCAATTGGCTCCAGGGTGGTGCCCATTGTTCCCGACGAAGCCCGCACCTTTGGTATGGAGGGCATGTTCCGTCAGTTGGGCATTTATGCGCCCGAGGGGCAGAAGTACACACCCGTCGACAAAGACCAGGTGATGTACTACCGCGAGGACAAAGGCGGCCAGATTCTCGAAGAGGGCATTAACGAGGCAGGCGCCTTCAGCTCCTGGATTGCGGCGGCCACGTCGTACTCCACCAACAACCGGGTCATGATCCCGTTCTACATCTATTACTCGATGTTCGGCTTCCAGCGGATTGGTGATCTGGCCTGGGCCGCTGGCGACATGCAGGCGCGCGGCTTCCTGCTGGGCGGTACATCGGGGCGCACTACGCTCAACGGCGAGGGCCTGCAGCATGAGGACGGCCACAGCCACATTCTGTCGTCCACCATTCCCAACTGCGTGTCTTACGACCCCACCTACGCGCATGAGCTTGCGGTGATCATTCAGGACGGTCTGCGCCGGATGGTGGGCGAGCAGCAAAATGTTTTCTATTACATCACCGTGATGAACGAGAACTACGCGCATCCGGGGCTGCGCAAGGGTGACGAGGAAGGCATTATCCGAGGCGCCTACCTGCTGCGGCAGGGCCGCGCCAAAGCAGAGCATCGCGTACAACTGATGGGGTCGGGCACCATTTTGCGCGAGGTGCTGGCTGCTGCCGAGATGCTCGAAAACGACTGGGGCATCGCAGGCGATGTGTTCAGCGTTACCAGCTTTACCGAGCTGCGCCGCGACGGCCTGGATGTGGATCGCTGGAATCTCTTACACCCGGCCGAGAAGAAGCCGCGCAAACCGTTCATTACGCAGCTGCTCGAGAAGACCAGCGGCCCAATCGTTGCGTCTACCGATTACATGAAGCTCTTTGCCGACCAGATCCGGCCGTTTATTCCGAAGGGTCGCGATTTCCGGGTGCTGGGCACGGATGGCTTTGGCCGGTCCGATTTCCGGGCACGGCTGCGTGAGCACTTCGAAGTAGACCGTCGGTTTATTGTGCTGGCGGCGCTTCGCGCGCTGGCCGATGAGGGCAGTATCCCGGTGAAGAAAGTAGCCGAGGCACTCAAGCAGTACGGCATCGATCCTGAAAAGGCTAACCCGCACACTGCCTGACGGGCTGTGTCGATACCGCAAGCGAGTTCATGATGAGTCAGTCCATGGAAGTGCAGGTTCCTGACATTGGCGATTTCGCCGAGGTCGAAGTCATCGAAATTCTGGTCAAGCCTGGTGACACGATTGCAGTCGAGCAGTCGCTGATCACCGTCGAGTCTGACAAGGCATCGATGGAAATTCCCAGCGCGGCGGCAGGCGTGGTTCGCGAGCTGCGGGTGAAGCTGGGTGACAAGGTGGCCAAGGGCAGTGTGATTCTGACGGTAGAGGCCGCCGACTCGGC
>CAZORB010000065.1:0-16357 GCA_964581825.1 uncultured Bordetella sp. | reverse complement strand
CGTCGCTTTGCTCGCGAGTTGGGGGTCGACCTGTCGCAAGTGCGGGGCACGGGTCCCAAGCAGCGAATCCTTCAGTCGGATGTGCAGGCCTACGTGAAGGCCCTGGTGGCGCAGGCGGCAGCGCCTGCCCAGGCCGCCGCGCCCTCTGCAGCGGATGGTGGTGCTGCGCTCGGACTCATCGCATGGCCCAAGGTTGACTTCGCGAAGTTTGGCCCGATCGAACGCCAGCCTCGATCGCGCATCAAGAAGCTTTCCGCATCGAACCTGCACCGCAACTGGGTCATGATTCCGCACGTCACCAATCATGATGACGCGGACATCACCGAACTCGAGGCCTTCCGTGTTCGGCTGAACGAAGAGCAGGGCAAGGGCGGCACCAAGGTCACGATGCTCGCGTTCCTGATCAAAGCCTGCGTCACCGTGCTGAAACGTTTCCCCGAGTTCAACGCTTCCCTTGAGGGCGATGAACTGGTACTTAAGAATTATTGGCACATTGGATTTGCCGCAGACACGCCCAACGGCCTGGTGGTGCCTGTGGTGCGAGACGCTGACCAGAAAGGCATTCTGCAGATTGCGCGTGAAACCTCTGAACTTGCCGCCAAGGCCCGCGAAGGCAAGCTCTCGCCCTCTGATATGCAGGGCGGCACATTCTCAATTTCCAGTCTTGGCGGCATCGGTGGCACGTATTTCACGCCAATCATCAATGCTCCGGAAGTAGCCATTCTCGGTGTTTGCCGCTCACAGACGCGCCCCGTCTGGAATGGGTCGGCATTTGAGCCCAGGCTCATGCTGCCGCTGTCTTTATCGTGGGACCACCGGGTCATTGACGGCGCTGCAGCCGCGCGCTTTAACGTTGCACTTGCGCAGTTGCTCGCCGATTTTCGGCGCGTGATGCTCTGAAGCCAGGGAGAAGAACAGCATGAGCCAGGCCATCGAGATCACCGTTCCCGACATCGGCGACTTCAAGGAAGTTGAAGTCATCGAGTTGCTTGTGAAGCCCGGCGACACGGTGTCTGCCGAGCAGAGCCTGATCACCGTCGAGTCCGACAAAGCGTCGATGGAAATCCCATCGCCTGTTGCGGGAACCATTGGCGAGCTGCGTGTGAAGCTCGGCGACAAAGTGTCCAAGGGTTCACCGCTTGCACGGATGATGCCGGCGGCCGATAGCGCTCCCCAGCCAGCTGCCCCGGCTGCGCCAGCTAATCCCGCTCCGACCCCTGCACCGGCCGCCGCTTCCACCCCGGCCGCTGTTGTTGCGCCAGCGCCAGCCTCGGGTACCGCTTACGCAGGCCCTGTCGATCGCACTTGTCGAATGCTCGTGTTGGGCGCGGGCCCTGGTGGTTACTCGGCCGCATTCCGTGCGGCTGATCTGGGCCTGGATACAGTGCTCGTCGAACGCTACGGTACGCTCGGCGGGGTGTGTCTGAATGTGGGGTGCATCCCGTCGAAAGCGCTGCTGCACGTGGCTGCAGTCATCGATGAAACCCAGCACTTCGAAGCGCTGGGCGTCAGCTTCGGCAAGCCGGTCATCAACATCGACAAGCTGCGCGCGCACAAGGGCGCAGTCATCGGCAAGCTCACGGGTGGCCTCGCCGGCATGGCGCGGGCCCGCAAAGTGGAAGTCGTGCGCGGCATTGGTCGTTTCCTTGATGCGAACCACCTTCAGGTCGATTGCACCGAGGGCGATGGCCGTGGCACCAACGGCCAGACCAAAGTAATTCGGTTTGAGCAGGCGATCATCGCTGCAGGCTCAAGCGTCGTGAAGCTGCCATTTTTGCCCGATGACCCTCGGATCGTTGATTCCACCGGTGCGCTCGAGTTGCGCGCAGTGCCCAAGCGCATGCTGGTCATTGGCGGCGGCATCATTGGTCTTGAGATGGCAACGGTTTACTCAACGCTGGGTGCGCGCATCGAGGTCGTCGAAATGATGGACGGGCTCATGGCGGGAGCCGATCGCGATCTGGTCAAGGTCTGGCAAAAGTACAACGAACCTCGGTTCGACAAACTGATGCTCCGTACCAAAACCGTGCGCGCCGAAGCTGAGCCCGAGGGTATTCGCGTCTGGTTCGAAGGTGAGAACGCCCCCGCCGAGCCGCAGCTCTACGACATGGTGCTGTCGGCGGTCGGGCGCAGCCCCAACGGCCGGCAGATCGCGGCTGAACTTGCTGGCGTTACCGTCACCGATCGTGGCTTCATTCCGGTGGATTCACAGATGCGCACCACCGCATCACACATCTTTGCGATTGGCGACATCGTCGGTCAGCCCATGCTTGCGCATAAGGCGGTGCATGAGGGCCATGTGGCCGCGGAAGCCGCCGCAGGCCAGAAGAGCCATTTCGACGCTCGCGTTATTCCCTCGGTGGCCTACACCGATCCCGAAGTGGCCTGGGTTGGGCTCACCGAAGAGGATGCGAAGCGCCAGGGCATCAAGGTTGGCAAGGCGGTGTTCCCCTGGGCAGCGTCAGGCCGCGCGATCGCAAATGGCCGCGACGAAGGCTTCACCAAATTGTTGTTCGATGAGGAAACCCATCGCTGCGTAGGGGGCGGCATCGTTGGTACCCATGCCGGCGACATGATCGGCGAGGTAGCGCTCGCCATCGAAATGGGCGCCGACCCGGTGGATATCGGCCGCACCATTCATCCGCATCCCACGCTGGGCGAATCGATCGGCATGGCGGCTGAAGTCTTTGAGGGCGTCTGCACGGATCTGCCTCCAGTTCGTAAGCGCTAAAGTTGCAAAGCCCGGGGGCAGGGCGTTGACCGCCCGCATCCCGACCAGAATCTGGGATTCTCCTGCCCAAGCCGCGCGGAGGCGCTACACTCCGGCGTTTGTCTATGGTCGCCTCGGCAATCGTGGGCGGCTAGGCATGAATCCCTTCGGGAGGGCGCTCCGTGCAAGGCTTTCTTCGTCTATCGCACGGCATCGACTGGCTCAACGAGAAAATCGGCCGCATCGCGGTTTGGGCGGTGCTGGTGTCGTGTATGGTCTCGGCGGTCAATGCCACGCTTCGCTATTTGATCAGCAGCAGCTCCAACGCCTGGCTTGAGCTTCAGTGGTATTTGTTTGGCGTCATGGTGCTGCTCGGAGCGCCATTTGTGCTTAAGGTTAACGAGCACGTGCGCGTCGACGTGGTGTACGCGCGGCTAGAGCCCCGCAAGCAGGCCATGGTCGACCTGTTTGGCCTGGTGTTTTTCCTGATGCCCGCCGCAGCGCTGCTCGCCTGGATGTCCTGGCCCTGGTTTGTTGAATCGTTCGTCAAGAACGAAATGTCGAGTAACGCAGGCGGTCTGATTCGCTGGCCGGTCAAATTACTGATCCCGCTAGGGTTTGGCCTATTGGTGCTGCAGGGCGTCTCCGAAATCATTAAGCGCATCGCCTTTTTGCGCGGCTTGATCACGATGGATACGCACTACGAAAGGCCGCTCCAATGATTGCGATGCAGACGATGGCGCCGCTGATGTTCGCGGGCCTTATCGTGGTGATGCTGATCGGATTCCCGGTCGCGTTTTCCTTGGCCGCGCTGGGGTTGGTGTCGGGCTTCATTGCGATCGAGCTGGGATTTTTCCCAGCGCAGTTCATGGCCAATCTGCCATTGCGCGTCTTCGGCATCTTGTCCAATGACCTGCTGCTGGCCATTCCCTTCTTCACGTTTATGGGCGCAATCCTTGAACGATGCGGCCTTGCCGAAGATCTGTTGGAAGGCACCGGCCAGTTGTTCGGTGGTGTACCCGGTGGACTCGCGTACGCGGTCATCCTGGTGGGGGCCGTACTTGGTGCAATTACTGGAACCGTTGCCGCATCGGTGATCGCGATGGGTGTGATCTCGCTGCCGGTGATGATGCGCTACGGCTACAACCCAAGGCTTGCCACCGGCGTCATCGCGGCATCGGGCACCATCACCCAGGTCATTCCGCCATCTCTGGTGCTGGTGGTGCTCGCTGATCAGCTGGGCAAGTCGGTGGGAGACATGTATGCCGGAGCGATTGGTCCGTCGATCGCTCAGATACTGCTGTTTGTGGCGTTTATTTTCGTGATGTCGAAGATTCGCCCCGGGGACATGCCGCCGCTGCCGCCAGAGGCCCGCCAGATGCGCGGTCCGGAGCTGCTGAAACGCGTGATGTGGGGCATGGTGCCTTCCGTCGTGCTGATCTTCCTGGTGCTGGGCACCATCTTCCTGGGCGTGGCCACCCCCACCGAAGCCGGCGCGATGGGTGCGGTAGGCGCCATGGTATTGGCCGCCCTGCACAAGCGTCTTACCTGGAAGCTGGTGAGCGAGGGCATGGCTTCCACGATGCGGCTCACCGCGATGGTGGTGTTCATCCTGGTGGGCTCTACCGTGTTCACGCTCGTGTTTCAGGGCGTTGATGGCGGGGTATGGATCGAGCACATGCTCACCTCCATCACTGGGGGCGATCCGGTCACCTTTTTGATCGTCGTCAATATTTTCGTGTTTGTACTGGCGTTCTTTCTCGACTTCTTCGAGATTGCTTTCATCATCGTGCCGCTGTTGGCGCCCGTAGCGGTCAAGCTCGGCATTGACCTCATCTGGTTTGGAGTGCTGCTTTGCGTCAACATGCAGACCTCCTTCATGCATCCGCCCTTTGGCTTTGCGCTCTTCTACCTGCGCGGCATTGCGCCGAAAGAAATCCGCAGTTCGGATATCTATCTGGGCGCTATCCCCTGGCTGGTACTGCAGCTGATCCTGGTTGCAGTGCTGATCTTCTGGCCAGGCATGGTCACAGGGTTCCTCGACAAACCCGTTAAGGTCGATACCGACAAGGTCAAGATCGAGGTACAGGGATTTGATGACGAAGACGACGCTGCCAAGCCGAAGAAGTAAGCCGCTACCCTGAGGGGTGGGATAAAAAAAGGGGACCTGGTGGGTCCCCTTTTCATTCGTGAACCCGGCTAAGGGTTCGCGAGGCGATTTGCGCTGCGGATTAGCGACGCGCGATAGCCATGTAGTCGTCGAAGCTGTTTTCCGTGACGCGGAACCAGGTGATCTGGTCGCGCTGGAAATTGAAGTAGTGATCTGAAATACGCTTGAAGTCGGCGTTCTTGGCGCCAACCTCGGCGTAGATCTCCATCGATGTCTTGAAGCAGGCGTCCATCACTGCGCGCGGGAAGGGGCGCAGTTGCGTGCCGCTACCCACCAGGCGCTTGAGTGCCTGGGGATTGCCCGCGTCGTACTTGGCCATCATGTAGCTGTTGGCCGCCTCAGCGCCCAGTTCGAGCGCAGCCTTGTACTCGGGCGGAAGCGATGCCAGCGACTTCTGGTTGACGATGGCATGCAGCGCCGGGCCGCCTTCCCACCAACCCGGGTAGTAGTAGAAGCGAGCAACTTTGTTGAAGCCCAACTTCTCGTCGTCGTACGGACCGATCCACTCGGCCGCATCGATCGTGCCTTTTTCCAGAGCAGGATAAATATCGCCGCCCGGAATCTGCTGTGGCACCACACCGAGGCGCTGCAATACCTGACCCGCGAAGCCGCCCACGCGGAACTTCAAGCCTTTCAGGTCATCGATGGTGTTGATTTCCTTGCGGAACCAGCCGCCCATCTGCGCTCCGGTGTTACCGGCCAGCAGCGCGCGGACACCGGCGGCTTTCTCGGCGAACTGGTTGAAAACCGCATCGCCTTCGCCATGGTGCCACCATGCGTTGTACTGGCGGCAGTTCAGACCGAACGGGATCGCCGTGGCGATAGCCCAGGTGGGGTCTTTCCCGAAAAAGTAGTAAAGCGCGGTGTGGCCGATTTCAACCGTGCCCTGTTGAACCGCATCCAGCACCTGGAAGGCGGGAACCAATTCGCCAGCAGCATGGACGCTGATCTGGAATTTGCCGCCGGTAACTGCAGCCACCGACTTCGACAGAACCTCGGCAGCACCGTAGATGGTGTCCAGGCTCTTTGGAAAACTTGAGGCCAGACGCCAACGGATGGTGGGCTGGGCGGATACGATGGCCGGGGCGCCAAGTACGCTGCCTGCCACGGCGCCGGCGGTGCCGGCTTTGGTCAGAAATGAACGACGCTCCATAAAGCCTCCTCAACCTATCTAAAAATGAAACGCGGATTGTAGAGGGAGTCGAGCGCCTAGGGCAATCAGCCCCGCCCTGATATCAACCAGCGGGGGCCGATAACCTTGCGCGCGCCCGGGTGATCGCCTGTCGAACTGCTTCGGGTGCAGTACCGCCCCGGTGCCGCCGGGCGCTCACCGATCCTTCCAGGGTGAGCGACTGCAGTACATCGTCACCCACCAGCGGGCTGAACGTTCGAAGTGTGTCAATGCCCAGGTCGGCGAGATCGCAGCCGCGATCTGCGGCAGTGCGTACTGCGCGCGCAACGGCTTCATGTGCGTCGCGAAATGGCAGACCTTTCCGTACCAGGTAGTCGGCCAGGTCGGTGGCGGTGGAAAAGCCCTCGGAAGCGGCTTCCCGCATCCGGTCGGCGCGAACCCGGATGCCCCCCACCATGTCAGCGAAGATTCGTAGCGTGTTGACGACGGTATCGGCCGTATCAAACACAGGCTCTTTGTCTTCCTGATTATCTTTGTTGTAAGCGAGCGGCTGACCTTTCATCAGCGTGAGCAGCGACATCAGGCTGCCATATACCCGGCCGGTTTTGCCACGCGCCAGTTCCGGCACATCGGGATTCTTCTTCTGGGGCATGATCGACGAGCCGGTGCAGAAGCGGTCGGCAAGATCGATAAAGCCAACCCTCGGCGACATCCAGATCACCAGTTCTTCGGAAAACCGCGATACGTGCATCATGACCAGGCTGGAGGCCGAGCAGAACTCGATTGCGAAATCGCGATCGGACACCGCATCCAGCGAGTTTTCGCAGACACCCTCAAACCCCAGCGTACGTGCCACCTGTTCGCGGTCAATGGGGTAAGACGTACCTGCCAGCGCAGCCGCACCCAGCGGCAGCCGGTTGGTGCGGCGGCGGCAGTCGCTCATTCGCTCGGCATCGCGCGCGAACATTTCGACGTAAGCGAGCAGGTGGTGGCCGAACGTCACCGGCTGTGCCACCTGCAGGTGAGTAAAGCCCGGCATGATGGTATCGGTATGACCCTCAGCCAGATCAATCAGGGCGCGTTGCAGGTCGCTCAACAGCTGAAGCACATCGTCAATGGTGCCGCGAAGCCACAGGCGCACGTCGGTGGCCACCTGGTCGTTTCGAGAGCGTGCGGTGTGAAGCCGCTTGCCTGCATCACCCACCAGGTCGGTCAGGCGGCGCTCGATGTTCAAGTGAACATCTTCCAGGTCAATGGACCAGTTGAACTCGCCGCGCTCGATTTCGCCTCGGATCTGTGCCATGCCCGCCTGGATGGAAGACAGGTCGGCTGCCGACAGAAGACCTACCGACTGAAGCATGGCCGCATGGGCAAGTGACCCCTCAATATCGGCCAATGCCAACCTGCGATCGAAATCAACTGACGCGGTGTATCGCTTGACCAATTCCGACACAGGCTCAGAAAATCGGCCAGACCAGCCTTCGGCTTTGTTCGCAAGTTGATCTGCCATAATCGCTCGAGGGGAAAAAAGGGAAATTATACGTTCGGCTCCAACGAACGAAGGTTTCCCGATGTCCACCGCTCAATCGATTCTCATCGTTGACAGCGAAGCTGATGGTCGCACGCAATTGCGTCAGACCCTTGAAGGTCTTCGTGGTGTCTTCCCCCATCAAATCGTTGGCGAAGCCGACAGCGCGCGCAGTGCGCTTGCTCAGATCCGTTCGCTTCGACCCAGCGTGCTGCTCGTGGACCCGGCGCTGCCGGATATGAATGGCATCGAACTTGGCCGGCAGCTTGCGACCGCCCGGTCGGCGGGATCAGCCCGCGAGTTGCGCTGGCCCGAGTACACGCCTGCGCCGTCCTTGATCTATGTCAGTGGCAGCGATCGCCATGCACTGGATGCGTTTGAGGTAAGTGCGCTTGATTACCTGTTGAAGCCTGTCCACCCAGACCGGCTTCTAAAAGCATTGACCCGTACGCAAGGCGCGGCCTTCTCTGCCGCGCCGCCTAATGGCTCAGACGCGCCGGCTTCCCGCAGCTCCAATGGCGAGGCAAGTGGTGCTTATGGCGCGAGCGGACCATCGGGCCAGGGCTCAGGCAATAACGGCGCGTCGGGTGCTCACACTGGCGCGTTGGAAGCCCGCCTGTTGACTGCCCCAGCGTCGCACTCGCTCCTTCAGGGCCCAGCCTCTGCGCCCCAGCGGCCCGCGCCGCGCCGGCACTTTGCGGTGCACGAACGGGGACGGCTGATGCTGGTTCCGGTTGAGCAGGCGATTTACCTCAAAGCCGAGCTCAAGTACGTCACGGTTCGAACCCGGCAGCGCGAGTACCTGATTGAAGATTCGCTGACGGCGTTGGAGGGCGAATTCGGCGATCGCTTCGTTCGCATTCATCGCAATGCACTGGTTGCCCGGGCGGCCGTCGCCGGGTTCGAAAGGGTGCCACCCGATGGGCGTGGAATCGGGTCGGATCCGCACTGGCAGGTTGTTTTACGAGACGTTGTAGAACGTCTTCCCGTGAGCAGGCGACAATGGGCGACTGTTCGCAACCTGATGGGATGACACGATGCCCCCCAGTTCCCCCCTGCCCGATTCGCCCGACCGACTGGTGATTGCCACCCGACAAAGCGCGCTTGCAATGTGGCAGGCCGAGCATGTGCGCGATCGGCTTAAGGAACTCTACCCCGCGTGTTCGGTAGAAATCCTCGGCATGACCACTGAGGGCGACCGCATTCTTGATCGGCCGCTTGCCGATATTGGCGGCAAAGGGCTGTTCGTCAAGGAACTCGAGGTGGCGCTACTCGACGGCCGCGCCCACCTGGCGGTTCACTCATTAAAAGACGTGCCGATGGTGCTGGCCTCGGAGTTTGCCTTGCCCGTGGTCATGAAGCGTGAAGACCCGCGCGATGCGTTTGTCTCCAACCGGTTTGCCTCGCTCGATGACATGCCCGAGGGTGCCCGCGTCGGTACCGCGAGCCTGCGCCGTGCTTCGCAGATTCGGCATCAGTATCCGAAGCTGTCGGTGCTGCCACTGCGCGGTAACGTCCAGACACGGTTGAAGCGGCTCGATTCAGGCGATTTCGACGCCATCATCTTGGCGGCAGCCGGGCTCAAGCGTCTGGGACTTGCGCAGCGAATCCGATCCGTGGTGCCGGTACAGGCAAGTCTTCCCGCCGCTGGCCAGGGGGCGCTCGGCATCGAGACGCTCGCCTCGCGGGCGGATGTCGCCCGATGGCTCTCGCCGCTTGCCGACGCACGAACAACCTTTGAGGTGCTCGCCGAGCGGGCCGTATCGCGCGCACTTGGGGGCAATTGCCGGATGCCGCTTGCCGCGTATTGCGAAACCGGGCCAGACGGGGCGCTGCAACTGCGCGCTCGGGTTGGCGCGGAAGATGGCAGCGGCATGGCCAATGTGGCGCTCGCAGAAGGACCCGCCGATGCATCGACCGCCGAGCGGCTTGGCGCTCAAGCCGCCCGTGATCTGCTTGCCCAGGGCGCGGGACGTTGGCTCGGGTTGTCCTGACCCAGCCGCTGCCGCGAGTCGAAACACTCGCGAGCACCCTGGTTGCGCAAGGTCACGAGGTCCTGACCCTCGCCTTTACCCGCGTCCGCTCGTTGGGCGTCGGACTGCTCGAGGCGCGGCTGGCGGGGTTCGACTGGGTAGTGGCGATAAGCCCGGCTGCGATCGAGGAGCTGGCTGTCGCGCTTTCCAAGCGGTGGCCTGCGGGCCCTGGCCTTGCGCTGATCGGCCCCGGCAGCGTTGCCACGCTCGGACGTTTGGGATGGGAGGTTCCGCCCGATCGGGTTCTGGCGCCCGCCGGCCCCCCGTTTGATGCGGCGGCGCTGCTCCGCACGGCGCCGTTGTCGAGGCCTTCAGGTCTGCGGGTCCTGGTGGTACGAGGCGACACGGGTCGGGAAGACTGGATCGAGGCGCTGCGACGCGATGGCGCTTTGGTCGATGTGATGGCGCTCTATGAGCGAGAGTCAGTGGTACCTGATTCGGATTCGCTCGAGCAGTTGGGTAGCTGGTTATCGAGCCCAACGCCGGTGCACTGCGTCTTCACCCAGACTGGCAGTGTAGCCGCGCTGTGCGCGCTTCCCGAGGCGGCCGGTCTGATCGACGCCCAGGGGCAGGGTATTGCGCTCGTTATCCACGATCGAATCGCCGAGTCTGCCCGTGCCGCCGGGTTTCACCATGTTCGGCTGATCGGACCTGGGGAAGAAGCGATCCTCGCCGCGTTAGAATGACGATTGGTTTCGGCGCGCCATTGCCGGCGTGTCACGCCCCTGAGCCCTTCGCGGAGCACTTTCTTTGTCCCAGCAGGTTCCGTCCGGAAACTCCGATGGACATTCCGAGGATCGAATGACCGCGGCGTCTCCGTCCGCGCCCGTGTCGCGCCAGCGTCGCTCGCGCGCAGCCCTGGTCTGGCGCTGGTCCGGCCTGGTATTGGGCGCTATCGCGCTTGTGGTTGCGTTCACCCTTGCGCAGCGTGTTGATCGGCTAGAAAGCGGCGCATTGCGCCGTCTGGACGCTGGCGACAAACGGGTGGCCGAACTTGAAGCGGCGCTCAAGGTATCCCAAGACCTGCTGCGCGATTTGCAGCAGCGTCAGGTGCTGATCGATGCGCGTATGGCCGAGGCGCAGAGCCTGTATTCGCAGGTCGAAAAGCTGTATCGCGGCCTGATCCAGGAATCGGCCGATGCGGTGCTGGCTGAGGCCGAGGCGGTCATCTCGCTTGCTACGCAACAACTGTCGCTGGGCACCGACCCGCGCGCCGCAGTCACGGCGCTGCAGGAACTCGATCTGCGCCTGGTCCGCCAGAAAGACCCAACGCTCGCGCCGCTCCGCAAGGCGCTGCTCGGCGATATCGAGCGGCTAAAGGCGCATCCCGTGGCCGACATCACGGGCATGGCCACCCGAATCGACGGCCTGATCACGCTGGTCGAACAGCTGCCGCTTACCTCCACCGTGCAATCCCGCGCGCGCCCTGCCGAGACCGGTGCGCCGGGGCGGCCTGGGGGTTTCGAGGAAGGGCTCGCCTCCACCGGCATCACATTCCTGCGTGAGGAACTTCAAAAGCTGATCCGGGTTCGCCGCGTGGATGAGCCGGATTCGGTTCTGCTCGCGCCTGATCAGGCGTACTTCCTTCGAGAAAACATGAGGCTGATGCTGCTCAACGCAAGGTTGGGCATGCTGGCGCGCAACGAGCTTCAGTTTCAGACTGATGTTGGCCGGGCTATCGACTGGCTGACGCGCTACTACGAAACTGATAACCGTCTGGTGGTCGGTGCGCTCTCGCAGTTAAAGCAGCTGCGCTCGGCGCGGCTTGGGCTCGATCCACCCCTGCCGGGCGAAAGCCTGCGCGCGGTGCGCGCGATCCGAAGCAGTCGCGAAAGTCGGAGCTGATCCGTGGGACGCGTGATCGGCATTCTGCTGGTCCTGGCGGTCGCGGTCGGGCTGGCGTTACTCATGCGCTTCAACGACGGCAATGTGGCCTTGCTCTGGCCGCCTTATCGCGTCGACCTATCCATGAATCTGGTGCTGCTCGCGCTGTTCGCCTTGTTTGCGCTGCTGCACCTGCTGCTGCTGGCTTTGTCGAATGCGGTCGATCTGCCGCAGCGGGTGCGCCAGTATCGCGAGCGCCGCTCCCGCGAGGCGGCTGTCGCCGGGCTGCGCGACGGATTGATCGCCTACAACGAAGGGCGCTACGGGCGATCGGAGCGCCTGCTGCAAGCTGCGCTCAAGCAACCTGATCTGGCTGGGGCTGCATCACTGATGGGCGCGCGCGCGGCGCATCGCCAGCGGGAGCCCGAGCGGGTCGAGCGCTGGCTCTCGTCAGCGGGTCACGAAAAACCCACCACCAATGCGGCGCTGATGTGCCGCGCTGAAATTGCAGTCGACGATCAGCGGCCCGCCGATGCACTCGATGCGGTGGAGCGTCTGCATTCCCGCGGGGCGCGACACCTCCAGGCCATGCGGCTTGCGCTGCGGGCCCATGAACAGTCGGGTAACTGGCAGGCGGTTCTGAACACGGTGCGCCAGCTCGATAAGCGTGAGGCGCTTCATCCCAGCGTTGTTCGCGGGCTAAAAATCAGGGCCTTGCGCGAACTGGTCGCCCAGCGAGGTGACGACGCACACGCGCTTCAGGAACTGCTGTCGTCCATGAACGCGGCCGAACGTGATATCGATGAGGTGGTCGAGGCGGTAGCCCGTGCACTAGACCGCTCAGGTCGAGGCGAACAGGCTGCAACGCTGCTATCGGCCATTCTCGATCGGCGTCTCGCTGAACGGCTGGTGCCCGTCTATGCCTCGATTGCGGTGCTCGATGCCCGAACGCGGCTGCGCAGCATCGAAAACTGGCGTCAGCGCCACGGTGATCGAGCGGCCTTTACGATCGCGGCAGGAAAGCTGTGCGCCGCAGAGGGTCTCTGGGGTAAGGCTGAAGAGTTCCTGCGGCTTGCCGAGGCCCAGTCGCCCACCCGGGAAACGCGTGCGCTGTTGGCGCGACTCTATGAGCAACTGGGTCGGCAGCACGAGGCGCTTCGCTATTGGCGCCTGGCTGCCACCGACGGCATTGGCGATCCCCTGGCCGAATGGCCGCAGGCGCCGTTGGCCGCTGTGGGCGATGCATCGCCGCCGGTACCACCTGATACGCCGGAATCGGCCTGATTACTACGAGACGCGTCGGCGATCCGACCGCTATTTAACGTTCCTCCTGGAGACCTCCACTATGAATCTCGATAGAGTCGACTGCGGCCGCGATATCCCCAACGATTTCAATGTGATCATCGAAATTCCGATGGCCGCCGATCCGATCAAATACGAGGTCGATAAGGAAACCGGTGCGCTCTTCGTCGATCGATTCATGATGACCTCGATGCACTATCCCTGTAACTACGGATACATCCCGCACACCATCGCGGGCGATGGCGATCCGGTCGATGTGCTCGTGATCACGCCGTTCCCGGTGGCGGTGGGCGCGGTGGTTCGCTGCCGTCCGCTCGGGCTCTTGAAGATGCGTGATGAAGCCGGTGCCGATGCCAAGCTTCTAGCGGTGCCCATCGACAAAATTCTGCCAATTTACAAGCACTGGCGCGCGGCAAACGACCTTGCGCCCGAGCGGCTCGCCACCATCCAGCACTTTTTCGAGCACTACAAAGATCTGGAAGCGGGTAAGTGGGTCAAGGTGGACGGGTGGGGCGGACCCGAAGAGGCCACTCGCGAGATTATCGAGGGCATCGAGCGATACCAGTCGGCCGCAGTCAAACCGAAGTTCTGATCGCCTGAGCTTCCTTGAAGGGCGCACGGTCGTTCAGTTCGTCAAGATAACCGCCGACCGCCTGGCCCTCTCGCTCCAGAAAGCGCTGAACCGCATCGGCGAACGCGGGTTCCGCAAGCCAGTGCGCGGAGGCGGTGGGTTGTGGAGAGAAGCCGCGGGCCATTTTGTGCTCGCCCTGTGCGCCACCCTCGATCACTTCGATGCCAGCCTCAATGGCTGCTTCAATCGCCTGGTAGTAGCAGGCTTCGAAGTGCAGGCAGGGAACCGTTTCGATGGCCCCCCAGTACCGGCCATACATCCGCTTACGATCACGCATCAGCAGGCTTGCCGCGATGCGCCGGCCGTTGTGCTCGGCAATGACCATCAGAACCGACTCGGGCAGACGCTGACCCAGACCTTCAAAGAATGGGCGGCTCAGATAAGGCGTTGAATGATGCTCAAGGTAGGTGTTCTCGTAGCATCGGTAGAAGAACGCCCAATCGGCCTCGGTGATCTCGGCACCGGCCAGGCGCTGAAAGCGCACACCGTTTTCGGCCACTTTTCGGCGTTCGGCTCGAATCTTCTTCCGTTTGGGTTGAGTCAGCGAGGCAAGAAACGCTTCGAAGTCGGGCCAGCCTTCGTTATGCCAGTGAAACTGCACGCCTCGTCGGATCATTGCGCCTGCCGACTCGAGCCATGATGCTTCTTCCGGCTTGGGAAACAGCACATGGAGCGAGGACACACCGCTTTCGCGCGCCAGATCGATGAGTGCCCGGGCAAGCGCCTGCCGATCGGTATCTTCTGCCCCCAGCAGGCGTGCGCCGGGCACCGGCGTAAACGGTATCGCAGACAGCAGCTTGGGAAAATAGCGCAGACCATGCCGGCGATACGCATCCGCCCAGGCCCAATCAAATACATATTCGCCGTACGAGTGCTCTTTCAGATAGAGCGGCGCAGCGGCCACCAGTCTGCCGTCTCGTTCCAGGGTGAGGTGCATCGGCTGCCAGCCGGTCTCGGCCGCTACGCAGCCCGTTTCTTCGAGCAGATGCAGCCAGGCGTGGCTCAGAAAGGGCTGAGTGTCGCCTCCACGCAGCGCATCCCACTGCAGCGGGTCGATTTCAGCGATCGAGCTGTGTACCCGCGTGACATAATCCCTGGCTTCCATTTGACTCACCGTTTTGGGCAACTAAATCGTCATGCGGATCGCGGCTGCGCAACTCAATCAGATCGTCGGCGACTTCGACGGTAACGCTCGCCGCATTCTTGAAGCGGCGCGCGCATCAGTATCGCAATCGGTATCGGTGCTGGTAACGCCCGAGCTCTCGCTCAGCGGCTATCCACCCGAAGATCTCCTGCTTCGGCCGGCATTCTACGAGAAGGCTAATGCCACGCTCGCAGCATTGCTGGCAGATACGGCCGATCTGAACCTGCACCTGGTGGTGGGCGTGCCGGTTCGCCACGGGCGCAAGCGCTACAACGCAGCCCTGGTCTTACATCGGGGCCGTGTCGTCGGCGAATACCGAAAGCTCGAGCTGCCCAACTACGACGTGTTTGACGAACAACGCTATTTTCTGCCCGATGGCGCGCCGCTGGTGTTTGAGGCAGGTGGCGTGCGCTTCGGTGTAGTGATCTGTGAAGATTTCTGGTTTGAGCGCGCGCCGCGTCAGGCGCGCGAGGCTGGCGCCCAGGTATTGCTTGCGCTCAACGGGTCGCCATTTCATATGGATAAGCAGTCGCAGCGTGTTGATGTAGCGCGAGACACCGTGAGCACCCTTGGCTTGCCGATGGTCGCGGCCAACCTTGTTGGTGGCCAGGACGAACTGGTGTTTGACGGGTTGTCGTTTGCGCTCGATGCGCGAGGGCAACTCGCAGGTCAGGGAGCGTTCTGTGAGCCCGATCTGCTGGTCGTCGACGTCGCGGTGGGCGCGCAGTCTGTCTCGGGGGCGGTCGTTGATCTGCGCCCGGGTAAGGTTGCGCCTTCCATCTCCATCGAAGAGCAGGTGTATCGCGTGCTGGTGCTCGGCGTGCGCGATTACCTGGGCAAAAATGGTTTCCCCTCGGCAGTCATCGGTTTGTCGGGCGGCATTGATTCTGCTTTGACACTTGCCATCGCGGTGGACGCGCTGGGCGCCGACCGGGTCCGGGCAGTCATGATGCCTTCGCCTTACACAGCTGATATCTCGTGGATTGATTCCCGCGATATGGTGGCGCGTCTGGGCGTCCGCTACGACGAATTTCCAATCAACACCTGCTTCGATGCCTTCCGCAGCACGCTTGCAGATGAATTCCAGGGGCGCCCTGAAGACACCACCGAGGAAAACCTTCAGGCGCGTATCCGTGGCACGCTGCTGATGGCCCTGTCCAACAAATACGGCTCAATCGTTCTCACCACGGGCAATAAGTCCGAAATGGCGGTCGGTTACTGCACGCTCTACGGCGATATGGCCGGTGGCTTCGCAGTGATCAAAGACCTCGCCAAAACTCTGGTGTATCGGCTGGCAAGATGGCGTAATACGGTCAAGCCGGTTATCCCCGAGCGCATCATCACCCGGGCGCCCAGCGCCGAGCTTCGGCCAGGCCAAACCGATCAGGATTCACTTCCTCCCTACGACACGCTCGATGCGATCATGCAGATGTACATGGAGCAGAACCATGGCATTGATGCGATTGTTGCGGCAGGGCATCCGCGTGATGCGGTCGAGCGTGTGGTCCGTCTGATTCGTATCAGCGAATACAAGCGACGGCAGGCACCGGTGGGTATTCGAGTCACGCACCGGGCATTTGGGCGCGACTGGCGGATGCCGATTACTTCTCGTTTTCGCGACTAGCAGGAGACCCTCTTATGAAGCGAATTACCGCGATCATCAAACCCTTCAAGCTCGACGAGGTTCGCGAAGCGCTCTCCGAGGTCGGCGTATCGGGACTTACCGTCACCGAGGTCAAGGGCTTTGGCAGGCAGAAGGGGCACACCGAGCTTTATCGGGGTGCTGAATATGTCGTCGATTTTTTGCCTAAGGTACAGGTAGAGATCATCGTCAGCGATGACACGGTTGAGCGTGCAATCGACGGCATTGTTCGTGCCGCGCG
>CAZORB010000064.1:0-22896 GCA_964581825.1 uncultured Bordetella sp. | reverse complement strand
ATCGACACCATAGAACCCCGTGTCAAGGTTGACCTCCGATGGGGAAACGACGAGACCGAACAACTCATTAGGACCGCTTGACGCAGAGCCTACAAAAACCTTCTCGCCATCCCCTGCGTTAAACCCGAATGCTCGCTCTACCGGGTCATATCTGACGACGAGAGTCGACAGGCGATCAGCCGAGGCCAGCATCTCGGATTTTTCCGGCTCAGGCAGCGTTCCTGCTTTGGCTCGCAATGCAGTAACCTGCGTTGCGAGCTCTGCCTTGATCTTCGCCTCAGTCTCGGCAATCGTCACCTTGGCCAACGACCCTTGGCTGGTATTGGAAGCGTCGATTTGAATCGAAACGTAGTGGCTGTCAGGAACCGGGTCCTTTGAATTCGCCTCAGCTACCGCAACCTTAAACAGCTGCGCTTTGCCCACAGAGGGGTTCACCAGGGAACTGAAATCAAAGTAACGCTGGCCGCCAAAGGCCTTATTCAACTCGTTCGACAGGCTCCGGGCAATGTCTACACCTGTGAACTTCTTGCCCTCGGTCGTATCCCCGAACATCATTGACGTGACGTCAACGGTACGCTCCGAGCCATCCACATTGATCGTGAATTTGAGACCAGCCAGGCTCTTCTTGAGCTCCTCGCCGTCAACAGCAGACCCCGACTTCAACACGATGTCTTGGGTCAGAGAATCGTCCCGGTTCATTGCAAGTTTCAGCGCGCCAGTAGCCTTGTCGTAGGTGGCACCTGTGCCTAATGCTGCTGCAAGCTTGGCTCCAACGAAGTCCCAACCGCTATCGGTGCCATCGGACCAGTTACCGCCGAAGGAAGATTTGCTAATTTCAACGGCGCCACCACCAACCTGAATTGAATATTTATCGGCAGTCGGCGCACCCGCGCTTTTCAGCCCTGACAAATCAATGACCCTGTCGGGCAAAGATAGTCCGTTACCGCTGATACCGCTCTTCCAATCCGCAACCAGCTGGTCAGTCAGCGCAGGAAAGCTTTGGGTTCCAGCTGGCACTGACGGGTTCGTGCTTCGAAGATCGTCGAGGTTATAAAGGCGAGAAACGCCTCGAGCGATCTTCTCAACCGGGACTGGGGGCACCGAGCTCTCTGAACGGATTTCGCCGTACTTGTTGACGTACTGCGCTTTACCCTTGCTGTCGGTCGCCTGGATCAGGTTCTCGCGGAGCTTGTTGTTTCCGATGTAGACATGCGTCTGCCACTTATTGTTGGGATCTTCCGGTGACGCCACCTGAGTCTTCACGTAGTAGACAGTAGCCAAATAATCATTACCACCCGAATCAAAAACGGTCACCGCGGTGGTCAGGTTGTAGGTGGACGGGTCCGCCGGATCGAATGCTTTGGTGATAACCGGGCTATCGGCCGGCACGTTGAGCGCGAGCTGTACGTTTTCGGTCTGCCTGGCTTCGCCGGCGGTTGCGCGCGGGATGAAAAGCTTTCGCAGGTTCTCAAGATCAGCCTTGCCGCTTGAATCGACGGTGGCTGCCATCAGTGCCTGACCTGCGGAGTTCACGACTGCAAACGAGTCGTTCAACATGAAGGTACCGTTCCGCGTATAGATGTCCTGCAGACCGTCGGCAGATTTGAGAGGGAAAAAACCGTCGCCGGTAATCGCGATGTCCAGTGAGCTTGCCGAGAATTGCACGTTACCCTGGCTGAATTCCTGGGTCACCGCCTTCAACGCAACGCCCTGCCCGACTACCGATGACGCTTTCTGCAACGGCGAAGTAGCAAAAATATCGCCGAAGTCAGCGCGCGAACGCTTGAAACCGGTGGTGCCAACGTTAGCGATGTTGTTGCTGGTCACGGAGAGCTGGGCAGTTGCCGCGTTCAATCCGGTCAGGGAGGTGTAGAAGGACATGTTTCAGACTCCTGGAGATTCTTTACTTGCTTTGACGCTTGCGAAATTCAGACAGGGGGCGTTGTTGAGCGCAGGGGGGGTTGTTACCCGTCAACACGCTTGATTTGCGAAAGCGGGACGCTGCCACCACCGTCCACCTCGACCATCATCTCGTTGGTGGTGCCGTTGTAAGTAACGCTCCGGACGATCGATGGGGTGCTAATTGGCACCTGGGTGACTTTCCCGAAACTCGACACGGTCGCTTGAACCTTATAGCGACCCTCGGGCATGCGCTCACCCTTATCGTTGTAGCCTTCCCATTTCACCTGTACATCGCCTGGGGCTTGGCGCCCAAGTGTCTGTGTGAAAACTTTTCGCCCGAGTTGATCGTAGACATCCAGCGTCACTTTGTCGGCACCGTTTGGAACTGACACAACGCCGGTGATATTTGCACCATCAAGAAGCTGGGCAGTGCCGTTGGGCGTTGCAACTTTTTTGCCGATCAGACTAGTTCCAGCCACTAACCGGTCCGACTGCATGGCAGTAGCCATCGAACCCATCGATGTGGCCATTTTGGTAGTGGCCTCGAGCTGCGAGAACTGCGCCAACTGAGCAACGAAGGCTTCGTTCTTGACCGGGTCCAGTGGATCCTGGTTCTGCAGTTGTGTTGTGAAAAGTGTCAAGAATGCCTGCTGCCCCATCTCCTCGGCCTGACCAGGAGTCTTGGCTGCCTTCTTGATTTCCTCATACTTTGGAAGCGTTGATACGAAGTTTCCAGCACCGGTCACAGGCGAGGCCATGATCTGCTCCAGCTTTAGGCTTTGATGATGTCGAGGGTGCGCATCATTAATTCGCGCGCGGTGTTAACCACCTCAACGTTGTTCTGATATGAACGGGC
The DNA here is from genome assembly GCA_964581825.1 of uncultured Bordetella sp. Lineage (GTDB taxonomy): Bacteria > Pseudomonadota > Gammaproteobacteria > Burkholderiales > Burkholderiaceae_E > SYIM01. The sequence continues at coordinate 20,138 of CAZORB010000064.1, read as the reverse complement.
GGCGGCCATCATTTCGACCATTTCCGTGACTTCGCTGACATTGGATGAAAAGACGAAACCGTCCTTATCGGCGAGCGGATTACCCGGCGAATAAATCTTTCTGACTGGCGTCTGTTCATCAACGATTCGATCGACCTTAACGCCGCCAACATGCTGGAACCCAGAGTTGGTCGTCTCTTTATCAACCAAGGTCTTGAAAACCGGGCGCTTGGCGCGGAACGCTTCCTGTTCTGTGCCAGCAACGGTGCCCGCGTTCGCAAGGTTCGATGCGGTCGCGTTCATCCGGATCATCTGGGAGTTCAGGGCGGTGCCCGCGATTCCGAAAATGCGTTCGATCGACATGATGGGTTACTCCCCTCTTAGCGCTTTTCGGATACCGCCAATGCGGTTTTCCAAAAATGCGAGCGTTGCCTGATAGTCGCCGGCGGCTTTACCGTAGCGCGCCTGTTCAACGTTCATCTCTACCGTGTTTCCGTCGGCCGATGCATTGAACGGGGTACGGAACATCATTCCATCTGCCCCAGGCAGCTCGCCAATTGCGAAGTGGTTCGCCTTCGTGGTCATCATCGGTGAGGACCGAGCAGCATCCAGTGCCTTCGCGAAGTTGATGTCCTTCGCCTTGAAGTGCGGCGTATCAGCATTGGCGATGTTCTCCGCAATAACTTGCATGCGGCGATTGCGCAGCGGTAACGCGTGCTCGTGTAGCCCTAGCGCGTTCTTGAGGATTTCCATCGGATTGCCTCCACTCCTAATGAATGACCGCCGCCAACCAACTCACCACGACTGTCGCTAAAGTTTTCGCCAGACACGGAGAAAGCACAGGACATGCCAGTCAAGCTATCAATCGCGTCACTCGAAGCGTGGTGTTGGAAAAAATTCAAAGCGGCAAATCTTTGCCGTTCAAATTGCCGGTACGGCAGCAGCTGTTCGCTCATCCTTGCCGCCCCGGTCGTACGCTTGGTGAGATGACGTCGTTGCTCCTTGCTTCAACGGCCGGCCTCGACTTCGTGAGCGCCTCGAGGCGCTGCTGGGCATGCCCGATCAAGCCACTGAGAATCGATTGGCGAGTGATGGGCTGGGAGCGATCGCCGCTCACATAAAGTGCTTTAGCTTGGCGTCCTGCGATATCGAGCGCCGCGTGCGGTCGCTGCTCACTCCTCGCCGCCGGCGTAAGTACTGTTAGATAAAGATCAACGAGCGACACTGGACCCGCGGCACCCAAACGCGTGTCCTCAAAATATTTTTCTACGAGACCGAGCTGCGCCAGAACAGGCTTATCCCGAATCTCCGACGCTCGTCCCAACATGCCGACCGATTCAGCGCCACGCCCTGGCCCCTCACAGAACTGAAGGATTCCGTGGCAGCGGCCGTTACTCGCGCGAGGATTGAGCCCATCGCTCTCCATTAAAGCGACTGTTGCAAAGTCATCAGGCGAGAATTTGAACCGACGACTGAGCTCTACGATCTTGTCCTGTACTGCATGGCGCTCACTTGGGTCGACATATCCCCGCTCGACAGCCCGATCAAGCGTCCTCTGCAACTGTGGGAACGTTGCAGAGGTTGACGGATTGCCGGCAGCTCGAGGGGTCAATGGTGGCTGCGCGGAAGGTGCGACCGAGCCTACTGCCGCTGCCGTTACACGCATCACTGAGGCTGGTGGTAATGCAGCCCGGGGAGATTGAGGAGTGGGGTTACGCTCGAGTACCTGCAAGCTGATCCGGTCGCCTGCAAAGATTCGGTTGGGATCGCGAATTGAATTGGAGGCCGCAAGCTGCTCAACGGCGCGACTGATGTCTGCCCCGGTCGCTGACAACCCGAGTTCCTGGAGTCGACGATGCGCGATTCCACTCAGCGTATCGCCGCTCTGAATTTCATAACTGCTCGACTTATCGGACGAGGGTTGACCCCCCGTTGCGACGCGCAGCGCCTGACCGAATCCGCCCCCCGACCTTAAGGCATCCGTGACCTGAGCCGAACGGCGGCGATCCTCAGACTGCCAGTTCGGCTGACTGATACTCGATGTGATCGGCCCTTGCATGGAAACACGTTCTCCTGTCATGACGTCGACGCTGGCCCGATTCATGCAATCGTTGTGCCACGCGGAGCTCCTCTGACGGAAAACCGTCTACGGCACGCGTTTGGCGAACGGAGGTTTGACGTGAACAGTGTTTTAAATTTGACGCTCAAGCTCAATGCAATATGCATGCTGCTTGCGGTTGGATCGTTAGCGACGGCACAGAACGCGACTGTCCAGGTACCGGGTACGCAACGAATGACACCAGCCGTATCGACACAGACCGGCATTGCCCCAGCAATGCCTCCGACAGCCTCTGGACTGGCGCGTGATCATCTTAGGAAACAGGCGTCAGACTGGATGGCCGCTCAAACCGGCGCATCTGCAGAATCCATCCGCGTCGGCGCCCTCGATGGCCGAGTGGATCCACCCAATTGCGAGAACGGCTATCGTTTCGACTTCCCATTCGAGTCGCGAAACACGATCCGCGCGAACTGCGATAACCCGGTACGCCAGTACTATCTGCGCGTCTCGGTGGAACGTCCGCGCCAGCGAGTCGTGTTGGCGCGCCCCATGGCCGCCGGAGAACTGATCAGCCCCAGCGATCTGGTCGTTCGTGAGGTATCCGCCAACGCAGCGGGCCTCGACAACCCAGCACTGCTGATCGGAAGATCTCTTCGGCGGGCGCTCCCAGCAGGCGAGGCGCCACAGGCTGGCGATGTCGAAGAGGTCGCTTCTGTGTTGAGGGCAACAACTGACCAGCGGGCTGGTGAGGCGGTTACCCCCGCCGGGTTCCGAACAGAGCTGGTGCCGAGAAGTCGGCTACCCGCCGGTGCGATTACCCGCACCGAGGATCTAAGTCGCGCCAGGCTCCGACGCGACGTGGCCGCCGACAGCGTGCTGATTAGCGACGACCTGACAGATACGCGCCCTGTCGTGGTCGCAAAGCGCAATTTAATGCGAGGCGAAACGATCGATGGAGCCTCGCTCGAGGTGATCGAAATGGATCGACGAGCCCTCCCCGCTGACCACCTGACCAGTATTCAAGGGCTTGAGCAAGGCGAGATGACCGGTACAGTTCGGGCCGGAGAGCCCTTACGGGCCTCAATGCTCCGCCCGGCGCTAATGGTTCGAAAAGGTCAAACTGTCATGCTGACGGTGGCCCGGGCCGGTATTGAAATCAGCATCCAAGTCGAAGCCCTTGAAGACGCGAAGCTGGGCGATCAGGTGAAGTTGCGGAATCCTGAATCGGGCAAGGCACTGGCTGGCTTGGTAATTGGTCGGGGGGCCGTTCGTGCACTTTGATGCTAAAGTTCATCGAGGATCCGTCGACTCAATTAAAGCCGAAAAGGTGTCTCTGACCCGCTGGGGATAAAAATGCCTAGTCCAATCAATAATTTAGGATCCTCTCTCGCCACCTCCTCCACCACTGGGAGGCCGGCTGGGAAAACTGCCGAGAAGGAAAAACCTGTCGCCGCAGCGGGAGACACGGTTAGTTCCGACATTGGCGCACTTCGCCAGACCGCCATGGCGAGCAGCGCTGATTTTGATCGGGAGAAGGTAGAAACGATCAAACAGGCGATCGCCGAGGGTAAGTACGTTATTGACCCTCGCAGAATCGCCGAGAGTTTCTACTCGCTCGAGCGCTCGCTGTATGGAATCTCGTCTGACGCGGAAACTGGTAAGTGACCTCCCCTGACCATCAGCTCTTGGTTGCCCAGGAGCAATGTGCTCGGCTGAAGCAGCTGCTCGAGGAGGAGTTTGAGGCGCTTCGCGGCCGTAATCTAGACGTGTTCGAAAAACTACAACCTGTCAAAGCCACCCTACTCGGTGCACTGGCCGCAGCAGCGGAATCCCATCAGAAGCGTTTGTCTCAAACGACAGTTGAGTCCGCCGAGCTTCTAGCCTGGGATCGATTTAGGCTCGCGATGCTCGAGTGCCGAGATCTTCACCGACGCAACGAAATTCTCATTCTCAGGAAACGAGATGCGATAGAGGGTGCGTTGCAAGCACTTCTTGGTAACCGCGAGCCTACGGCAAGCGTTGACGTCTATGACCGGCTGGGACGCGTCAACCGTACAGGACGTAGAAACGCGTTTCTTCAGGCTTGAACTAACACGTTTAACGCAGTTACCTTCTTTCGGGGCTGATGCCGCGAAGGCGGAATGCCCAGGCGAGCACCACCGCCACAGCGGCGTAACATTCCACTGGAATCTGCTCGTCAAGCTCAAGTCTTGAAAGCGTAGCCAGCAACTGAGGATCCTCAGCGATAAAAATGCCATGTCGCCGGGCTTCTTCAAGAATTTTCTCGGCAATTTCATCGCTACCCTTGGCAACGACTATCGGCGCGTCCCGACGCCCGTATTCAAGCGCGATTGCCTGTTTCCTTCGCATGATGCCGCTCAGGCCTTCAGGTCGAGACCGCTGGTGCGAGGTGCGTCAATTGGCGCCAGCGGATCCGGCCTGACTCCCTCCAGCACATGAAACGCACGCAAGACAAGGCCGGCTTCGCGCAGGTTCCCTTCCAACTGCCCGGACGCGGCGGTGACCACCTCGGCAACCTCAGGGCGCCGCGCCCAAACCGTGACATCGATAATGGTTCCGACGACGGTTGTTTTCATCCACAAGTCACCCAGTCGAGGCGGAGCGATATGGAAGTCAATCGTGTAACCACCGTCGCCGCGTTGATCACCCCGTGGATGCCGCTCGAACCGCAGCGAGGCAGGAGGCGCGTCTGCGAATGGGAGCATGACAGAAAATACCATCCGTCCGTCAACCGACTGCTGGATTGATTCAATCTGCTTACGCTCGATGTCATCAATTGCATCGTCCACTTCGGCCCCGGCAGCAGCAGACCGGGCGCCTAAAACTCGACTTATTTGCCTTAGCAATGCCTTGAGGTCAAGCTGTGGGGCTTGCTTGCCCGAGGCTAGCAACGCTTCGCCCCAAAGTCCGCTATTGGCCACCGCTTTCTGAATTGATTCAGAAGATATGGCATCGGACCGTAAGCGTGCGGCCACCATTGCACGCGCTAAATCAGGCGCACCAGCGTTGATCAATGCTGACTCCAGCTGGCCCGGGGCCAGGATCTGGGCTAACGCGGATAGCCCCGAAGGACGCGATAGAAGTTCGAGGAGTCTGGGCGAAAGAGGTGGCGCCGACGTCACGCTAGCGCTACCACCCGCCGCCAAAGCGCCTAACGCGCTCGCGCTGGCAGTTCCTGCCGCCGGGCCTGTAGCCGAGGAAGGCGGTGCTGTTGCCGGATTGGCGATCGGTCGGAGCACAAACGCTTCGCCCTGCCTGCCCACCCGAAACCAGCGGGGATCTCCGGGGGCAATGTTCTGCCAGCCCGGCGGGATATCGAAGCGCCGCCCAGCCAGATCAAAAAACCGCGAGTCTCCCTGCGAATGCACAAGGGCCTGGACGATTTGCCCTTCGCGCAGCCCCAACGCCCGGGCATCTGGCTCTGCGAGCCGGATTACCGGAACTTCCGCCACCAACGCTGCATAGCGCGCGAGGGGGCCGATCGCGTCGGGCGCGATCATGGCGTCTCAGGGGTAACGAACCCAGGACCGCCGCTCGATCTCCATCCGCTCCGCGGCACTTGGCGGCGCACTACGGCCACCCGCACCAGACGGTTCGGGCATTCCCCCACACGCCGCATCGCCGAATGCCATCTGACGCAGCGCGCATCCATCGGGAATTTGCATGACTGCGCCAGCGAGCAGCGTGCCCCGAGCACCCTGCGGCAAGGCCTGCGGGTTCATCTGGGCAATTGCATCGCGCAGAAAGACGATGGAAAACGGGCTCGCGCCGATTTGCTGGCTGATGATACGGTCAAGAGTGTCACCGGTGCGGACCGTATATTGACGAGCGCCATGGGATGCCTGACCCGATGCGTGCGTCTGCGCCTCCGACGTTTCGATCGTCAGAGGAAGAGCGAAGAGTGCCAGGGACAAAAAACCTACTCGCAGCACGTGACGAGCCTTTAAAGCGGCGTGGCAAACCATGGGACTCCCCTTTCTAGTCCAGGACGGACAGGCGACGCGGCCGATTCAGCCGTCAACCGTAGCGTTGAACGATACTGACCAACCGCAATGACCTCGGCCATCATGATACGGTCGATCGACCCCTGCTCAAGGACGCGTGCGGGAATCTTCGCGCGGTCGGCGATCATCCACCGATCACCTATCCGAATGCCAGCGCGGCCACCCACAGGAATTGACACTACCGAAGCGCCGACCGGATTAGCCTGGACCAATATCGGCTCGCAGCGAAGCTGGCTCACGGCCTCAGACCACCAACTGAGAACCGCAAGACGTATATCGGCAGCGGTTGAGTCGGGAAGCCTGGGGTAATTATGTGTTGGGGACGACCCTGGAATAAGTATCGGCAACCGGTGGCGCAACAGCGTACGCTCACCTGAGACCTCGATAAGGGCTAACTCGACTTCCACCTGCCGGTCAGGCATGGCCGGCGTGGCAGGCTGCTCGAGTTCCGCCAGTGTTCGACGGGCGCCTGCAAGGCTCAAGGCGAGATAAGTCTGACCGGGCTGAACGCCCCGCCCTTGCGGTTCGCTCTCAGCAAGCGGCGAATGAATACTGATCATGATTCGATAGGGTGAATCATGCTGACCCGTGAAAGTGATCAGGCGCGAGTAAGAGTCAACCCCTGTCTGATCGAGCGTTGTGATGGTGAGTCCTCCGCGTCCAGATTCACGAGCAAGCGAGTCTTGGATGAGCGTTCGGAGGTCATGAAGCACCGCATTGCCACGCCGACCATCATCCGGCGAAACATCAAATCGCAGGCTCGCAGCCCGCAGCAGTCCGGTACGGTCTTGACGACACTCGGGGCCTTCGACCTGTTTGGCGGGCGACTCGCCAGGCAAACTTGACTCGGCCGACGACCGCCCCGGCACCGCGCCTCCCCCCTCAGGACGGATATCTGCGGCCGTCCTGCCTATGCGGCCTTCAGTCGCAGACTTGGCAGATTGCGCGGCGCTTTGGTCAGGCGCTGCGAGGGCCGCGGTTGCACGCGCCTCCGCCGCGGACTCCGAGGAAGCAATCAGGTCTGCTGCAGCGCGGGCCCTGACCTCGGAGAAGAACCGGGATACGTGTCGCAGTCTGCCCGATTCGTCCAACCATGCATTGGAGCTGATCTGCACCGGGGCATCGAGGGCCTGATCGATCATCGCGTTACGCAGCGCCTCGAGCCGTGACGCGCTATTGTCACCGGCAACAGGCGCCACGGCGACCGAGCCGGATACCGACGCGGGCTGGGACTGCGCGACGGCTGAAACCGCCGAACAGCACAGACCGACCGCAACCCAGAAGGCTCGAATGGTGACCGCGAGCGCCTTCATGTTCAACGCCCGAGACGTGCCATTTCATCGAGATAGATCGCGCGCAGCTCATACATCACATCGCGATCAAGGGACAGGGTCATTTCGTATGTGTCGTTACCCACCGGGGCAATGCTCACTACTTCAGCACCATGGATCAAGCCCTCAACCCGCGACCGGACGCGGTCACTGCGGAGGGTCGCATCGGCCACGGTGGTGGCGCCATCCAGATATTGGCCGTAGACCTGCTCAGCAAGACCGCGGTACGCATCGAGCTTGGCTGCACGAATAGCGAGCAGCCGCTGCTGCGCTGGCAGATGATGCGGCTGGATGCTGATTACCGCGTACCCGGTTGAAAGAATGGGGCGACGACGCTCATTGCTGGACAGTTGCGGTGGTGTACTGACACGGGGAGCTGGTTTACCCTGAGTGGCCGCCGGTTCGGGCGCAGGGGTAGGATCAAGGCGCTTGCCGCCGAACCCGAGATCCATCGTCGAGCAACCGCTCAGCAACACGGTGCCAACGGCGAAACAAATTAAGGACTTCCTCATCTCAAGCTCCCAAGAATGAATAGGGCTCTGCAGCTTTCCCTCCGGCATTTAATCGACCCTAGGCGTTACGTCTTGAGGGCATATACAAAAATTGATAGAGCGCGAACTAAAGAACGTTAATGATTTCAGGAGTTTCGGCTCTATACTTGAGGTTTGTTCGATTTCTTGCCGGAACTCGTCCGGTGCCCACTTTCAGGACGGTCATTGAAAGGCCTCAATGCCATCATCGGTCGTAGCACTGCGATTGACGGGGTTCGTTCGCTAATCCAGGCGGTCGCGCGCTCAGGGTCCACAGTCCTGATTCTCGGTGAAAGCGGCACGGGCAAGGAGCTTGTCGCAAGGGCACTCCACGACCTTTCAGATCGCTCGGGCGCCTCATTCGTTCCCGTCAACTGCGCGGCAATCCCAAAAGAATTAATCGAAAGCGAGCTTTTCGGCCACCGGAAAGGGTCGTTCACGGGTGCACTTTCTGACCGTGTAGGGCGCTTCGAACTGGCGCATGGCGGCACTCTATTTCTCGATGAAATTGGCGACTTATCCCTGGATATGCAGGTCAAACTGCTGCGGGTGCTCCAGGAAAGAACGATCGACCCGATTGGGTCATCCCGAACAGTGCCAATCGATGTGCGAATCATTGCCGCCACCCATCGCGACATTGAAGGGGAAATCGCCTCAGGACATTTCAGGCAGGATCTTTTTTATCGACTGAACGTGCTCCCAATCGAGATGCCCCCTCTGCGGGCGCGGCTGGACGATATCCCAGACTTGGTACAGGCTTTTGCTCGAAGGCACGCATCGCCCGGGAAGATGCCGGTCGCCCTTGCGTCCGACCTTCTCAACGTGCTCCAGTGCTATGACTGGCCGGGAAATGTCCGCGAACTATCGAACCTAATCGATCGATTCAGCGTCTTGTATCCGGCAAAAAGACTGGGGTTGGTGCATGTTCCCCTGCCAATGCTTCCCCGCGGACTACGACCATACGCGGAACAGCAGCTTCGCTTAGCGGAGACCGCGCCCGAGGTAACCCCTGGCCAGGAACTACCCTCCGAGCACCCACCGCTTGAATCGGGCGTACCAGTCGCCGAACCTCACAGCGCTGAATTTTCGCTCGGGGGCAGCGATGACGGTTGGGCAGCGCTGCAGGCAACCGGCCCTGCCTCGATACCCGCTGGTATGGTGCCGAGACCGGGGCTTGACGCGGCTACGCCTTCCGACGCCACGTGCTACACGATTCCGCCTGAGCCGCAATCGGTCGAAGACATCGTGATGATGCTCCAGGACCCCGACGAACTGCCCGAGGACGGACTGCACTTGAAGCAGCACCTGGCTGACATTGAGCGGTCGCTCATTCGACAGGCGCTTGACCGGTCCGCAGGAAACATCTCTCAGACCGCTCGTCTTTTGAGGTTGCAACGTACGACGCTGATCGAAAAGATCAACAAGTACGACTTGCGAGCAGCGTCGACGGACAACTGATCGACCAGCGGTTGTCCCTACAAATATCTCATCGGCTGGGCGCTTCACTGCCACCACCGGCTGGACGTAGCGGGAACTGGACGAATCTCTCGCGCTCCTGTTTGAGCGCTTCTTCGCGCTTACGATCGTTCATTGCCTGAGCCACAGCGCCTGCGCGTTGCTTCTCGAGATCGAGGATATTCCGAACGTCGCGCTTAACTTCGGGAAGGCTTGCCAGAGATTGCTCGATCGCAGCGACGCGCTCTGTGATGGTTGCCAGGGATCGAGCTTGTGCCTTGAGCGCTGCGTCGAGGGATTTTGTTTGGGCGTTAAGCGACTGAGCCGCGTCGGCTGTCTGCTTCAACATTAAATCGCGGGCTGCTCGCTGTTGAGCAGTTTCAGCAGCTTCAACTTGCTGTCTAGGGGCAGCTGGTGCACTCGCGGCAGGTGGCGCGGCCTGCGCCTGGACCCGCCCCTGTGACTGCTCAATGCTCTGGACTGCGGACTGAAGCGAGGTTCGTAACCGGTTCTGCGATTGGACCACGTTGTCGATCTGAGACGAAAACGCATCCAGACGCTCGGAAATAGCCGCGAGGTTATCCAGGCCAGCTTTCAACTCATTCGTACGCTTGGCCATTACCGTGACGACTGAGTTGATCTGTACGACACGCCCTCTCAGTTGGATAGCTGCCGCCAAAAACAGGATCAACGAAATAACAGCGATTCCGGCACTGACCCCACCGATGATCATCATCTGTTTGCGGTGGGCCTGAAGTGCAGCGTCAAACCGATTGGCCGCTTCGGCCGCGCGATGAGCCGTTTGGGCGGCAGCCTTGGCCGCACGATTGGCAACTTCGGCCGAATCCAGCGTAACTCTTGCAACCTCGCTGATATCCCCTGCCGCGATCGTGTCCGGGGATGGCGCGGACCCTCCGTGTGCGACCTCTGCCGGGGACTGCTGTTTATCGGTCTCGCTCATGCTGGTTCCTTCGTTTCGGCTGCCGCTGAAGCCAGGTCCGTGTCGCCGAGTGGTTCGGCAGACGGATTTGCCTTTTCGATTTCAGTGACCTCAGCCGCGATCGCAGCGGTTTCTTCCCTAACGTCGGTGGCACGCTGCATGAGGTCTTTGGGCAGTAAATACCCAACGCGCTGCCTTAAGGGAGTCGACCCCACGTCCCCAGATTCAAGTGCGAGAGGAGTTTCATCCGTCAGATCAGACGACCGGGCCTCCGCCTGTCCCTCCCCATCCTCCGGGTCGCCGATCAGTTCCACCCCCTCAACTCGAGGTGGGTCTTCGAGAGGTCCGAACTCAGGCGGCGGAGTTGAGGGCTCAGCCGAAGCGTCGACCGCCGCCACCGTGCCAGTTGATGGAGTCAGAGGCCCCGAGTCCTCTGCCATGGTCGTAGCGTGCTTTTCAGCATTCATCGCTGGTCGCCTCGAGATGTAGCAATTCCCCGTACAGGCTCCGCTTTAACCTTTGAGGGGAAGGAAGAGGACGCCGAGTTTCGCAAGGCGCCGCGCTCGGGTCCGGCGGGTGATCGATCGCGTTGCAACAGAACCGAAACAAACGCCCAGATCAGAACCAGCGACAAAAGCCCCGCCCCCCAGATCAGATTTTTCCTTAGCCGCGACGTTGGCGCTGCGCTGGCGAAAACAGGTTCCTCAAGCCCAACACGTGCGTAGCCGCGTTGGACCTGTACCTGAGCGGGGCGGACTGGCACCTGCCGCTCCTGGGGCAGCGCCACGTCTACTGAACCTGAAGGCCCGACCACGAGCGGATCAGCGTAGGGGATGTCGAGCGACAGATGTTTCAGCCGCCTGCTGAAGATTTCGCGTAGTGCATTGTTCGCTGACTCGGCCTCCTGATCGCCAAGCACCAGCAAACGGAGGCCTGCTGCGGGAAAGTCATTGACCAGGCGCGCCAGCAACTGCCCCTCCGGCGACATCAGCGCACGAGAGTCTGAGACAACCACTATGCGCAGGCGCGTCCGTCCTGGCGAATCTGCTCGTGCAGATCGTAGCGACATGGCAGCAATCGCAGCGTTAAACCTGGAAAGCAGCGCCTCTGCTGCGACAGGCAGGTAGATTTCAACCTCACAATCGCCCCGCGCTCTCAAGGCCGACGCAATTGAACGCCCCCACTTATCCAACAACCAGGCATCAGCGCTGGTAACCAGCAGGTTCGACCGGTCGTTGAAGAGTGCAGTGAGTGCACGCCGCGTCAAATCGGGCTCTCCTGTGAGCCTGGGAGAGGCCGTGGCGGCGCCCCCAGGCAGATCGGAGGTCGCCTGTCGCGACAGACTCGGGGGGGGGGCCCTCATACGGTCTCTCGCTGGCCATCTACATCAAACCGCATACCACTCGGAACTTTCGGGTTCGGCCGTTGCATTGGTGCGATCCCTGGCCTCACGCTGCTCAAACTAAATACATATGCGATGACCTGTGCAACGGGTACGTACAGTTCCTCGGGAACCGCCGAATCGAGCTCTGTGGTGTAGTAGAGCGACCTGGCGAGCGGCGCTGCCTCGAAGATCTGGACCCCATGCTTCTTGGCCTCGTCGCGAATACGGAACGCAAGGTGGTCCACACCCTTGGCAACCAGTATGGGCGCCCCGTCGGAAGTCGGGTCATACGAAAGCGCAACCGAGAAGTGATCAGGGTTGGTGATCACCACATCGGCGTCTTTCACCTTGGTCATCATCTTGCGGGTGGCGATTTCACGCTGGCGCTTGCGGATTTCGGCACGGACCTCGGGGCGGCCCTCCATGTCTTTCATCTCATCTTTGATTTCCTGATGACTCATGCGCATGCGCTTCATGAAATCAAAGTATTGATACGGCACGTCAAACAGCGCGATCAGGACAAGGCCAAACGTAATGATCAAAGCAGAACGTGTAATCAATTCACCGGTTTGGGCTAAAGCCGGCTCGATACTCATCGCACCAAGGGACGATAGCGTCGAAATGTTATCGATCAACACCCATACCAGAAGTATCCCGACCACCAGAAATTTGGCGATGGCCTTGGCTAACTCGACGCCAGCCTTGAGCCCAAACATTCGCTTGAAGCCGTTAATCGGGTTGAGCTTGTCGAACTTGGGCTCTATCAGCTTGGATGAGAAGTTCAGGCCGCCGAGCGCGCTCGAGGCGAGCACCGCTACGACGATGGTGATCAGAAAAATCGGCGTGACCAGAATCAGTCCATCAGCCAGACGCGAGAGCAAGATGCCAGGCAACAGGCTAGGAGACTCAAGCACCTTTCGGTCAAAAACAAAGGCACTCGCGAAGCCATCTGCCAACCGCTCGGTCAGCTGGCTTCCAGCGAAAAAGAGAAAAGCGATGGCCCCCAGCGTCACTCCCGCTGCAGGCAGTTCAATTGAGCGCGCAACTTGCCCGTCTTCACGCGCCTTCTGAAGTCGTCTCGCAGTAGGTTCTTCGGTGCGATCTTCTGATTCGCTCTGCTCAGCCACCTGGAATCCCCAGCAGATTGCGGACGCGAAGGAATGCCTGCAACCAGAGCCACTCGATTCGGTGACCAAGATGCGACATCGAAATAATCATGACCAAGAGCCCCGCCGGAATCATCGCGGCAAAACCCACTGCGAAAATATTGAGGCTCGGCGCGGCGCGGGTGACCACACCAAGCCCTACGTTGACAAACAGCAGCGCAGCCATGACTGGCAATGCCAGTAACAGCGAGCCGGCGAACATCAGGGAACTCCACGAGAGGAAATTCGTGAACGTTGTATCGCCAACCAGGAACTGACCGATGGGAAGCGTTCGAAAACTTTCCAGAACGATCGCAACAAGAAGCGTGTGACCGCCCATACCGACGAAAATCAGCGTGGACAAAATTACGAGAAACTGCGAGATCACCGGCACGTTACCCACGTTTGGATCAATCATGTTGGCCATGCTGAGGCCAAGCGAGGCAGAGATCGATTGTCCACCCAACACCAGTGCAGCTGTAACCACCTGCAGCATTAAACCGATTAACGAACCAATTAAGATCTGATTGAATATCTCGAGCAACCCTCGCGCGCTCACCGGGTCTATCGCAGTCCAGTTACCTAGCGGATAAACGACCATGGTCACCGCGACAGCAAACAGAATTCGAATCCGAATAGTGACGACATCTAACGAAAAAATTGGCGCTGTCAGCAGGAGCGCTGAGATGCGGATCATCGGCCACAGAAAGGTATAGAACGCCTCAACGATCTGTGCATAGACCAGATTGAAGGCGGGCGACATGACAGCGGTTACCTGTACTCGGTAGACAAGGGCAAGCTGGTGGCAAATGCTCAGTTAAAAAGCTGCGGAATTCGCTCAAAGATTCGGCGTGTGAAATCGATCATGATGCCGATCTGCCATCCGCCGGTAAGCACCAGCACTACCGCAAGTGCAACCAGCTTGGGGATGAAGCTGAGCGTCATCTCGTTAATTGAAGTGGCCGCCTGAATCACGCCGATTAGTAAACCCGCCGCAAGCGCGACACCCAAGAGCGGCGCTGACACGAGGACCGTCATCCACAGCGCCTCGCGTCCTAGATCAATCACAGCTGCAACATCCATGGCTTGCGTCCTTTGTGTTATTGCAGAGCGTTGAAGCTTGCGGTGAGGGATCCCATTAAAAGGCTCCACCCATCAACCAGAACAAACAACATGAGCTTGAACGGCATCGAAATCATCATCGGTGACAGCATCATCATGCCCATTGACATGAGGACACTCGCCACGACCAAGTCGATCACCACAAACGGGATGTAAAGCAGGAACCCGATTGTGAAAGCACTTCTCAGCTCAGACGTAATGAACGCAGGCATCAGCGTGAGAAAAGGCACTGAGTCTGGACCATCGATATCAGTTTTCCCCGATATCCGCATGAACATCGCAATGTCGTCTTCACGAGTCTGACGCAGCATGAAGGCACGAATTGGCTTCTCTGCTACCTGCAACGCCTGCTCAAAACCCAGTTTATTTGCCAGATAGGGGGCGATTGCCTCGTTATAGACCTGGCCTAAAACTGGAGACATGATGAAAAGCGTGAGAAAGATCGCAAGGCCAACCAGCACCTGATTGGGCGGGGTCTGTCCCGTGCCGAGCGCCTGCCTGAGAAGCGACATCACAATGATGATTCGGACAAACGAGGTCATCATCAGGACGATAGACGGCAAGAGCGTAAGCACCGTCATCAGTGCCAGCAGTTGCAGGGTCAGACTGTACTGCTGCTGCGCGCCAGTTCCGGATACCGTCACCGCGGGCAACCCCTGGGCGAGGACGGGGTCGGCGAGACCAAGGCTGGCCAGCGCGAGCACACCGATGCAAAAAAGACGTAGAAGTTTCATCGCCGATCTCCACTCGAGGGGCGACCTGCAATGGACCGCATTGCCTCAACAAAGCGTTGCCGGGCGTCGGGGGCCGGCGCTTGCATTGGGGCTGACGCCGATGGCGCATTTTGCGCTTCAGCATCAGAGACCAAGGCGGTAGCAGTGGTGGCGGTCGAAAAATTCTCTGCTTTGCTTGGACTTCCAGCGTCGAGCCGTGTGATTCCCTGCGCCGAGATACCCACCAGAACCTCGGTGTTGTCAACACGGAGCAGGACGATGCGTTGGCGATTACCAACCCATAACGATTCCACGATAGCCAGGCGCCTGCCCGACTGAGGCCGAAGCCCTGCCGCGCCGATCCGCCGCAGTACCCAGAGCGTTCCCAACAACAACACAAGTACCAGCGCAAAGCTGGCGACCAGGGACAACCACTGCGACGGTTCGATTGCTTTGCCCATGTTGCTCAGACTACAGGTTGCGCAACCGTTCGCTTGCAGGGACAACGCGCGTGAGCCGGATACCGTAGCGCTCGTTGACGATTACTACTTCGCCCTGTGCGACCACGGTGTTGTTTACCAGCAGGTCCAGCGGCTCACCCGCCATCCGGTCAAGTTCAACCACGCTTCCCTGGGTCAGCCGGATCAGATCGCGAATCTTTAGAACGGCCCGCCCCACCTCCACCGAAATCGTGACTGGCACGTTCTGTACGACTTCGACGTCGATCTGAACGCCCTTGTCCGCATCGGTTTCAATCATCGGATTGGACATCTCAACTCTCCGTCAGGTCTTTCATTGTTCCGGTTTGATCGTACGGTCGATTCGGATCGCTTTGGACGGTCCGGCGCGCCCGACCTGGGCTTCGTAGGCAGGTATATCGTTGATAAGTACACGCACATGTTCGGGCTTTCGCAGATAAAGCACATCACCCTCTCGCAGATCGGTAAATCGCTTGAGCGTGGTTTGAACCTTGCCAAGCAACACCGTCATTTCCAGCGTCGAGTCGCCAACCGCAGAGAACAACTCCTGACGCCAGAGCCGCTCGGACTCCTCGTTGCCATCGCCTGTCTGAACTCGGCTTCGCAACAGATCCCGAATCGGCTTCAAGGACCCATAGGGATGAACGATATCGACCAGCCCTTTTGAGTCCGACCCGCTTTCAACTTCGAATCGATTGAGAATAACCAAATCGTTTTCATCGGCGATCTGAGCAAACTGTGGATTGATTTCCGAGCTTGCCACGTCGAAGTCAACACCCATCAGCGGCGACCAGGCGTCCTGAAGCGATCGGAACAGAACATCCAACATCATCTTGATGATTCGCGATTCCGTCGGTGTGAACAATCGGCCTGGGGGAAGTTGACCAACGCCTCGTCCGAACCCACCAAAGAAGTTATCAAGCGCACTAAACACTACGGTTGGCTCGATGACCACCATCGAGAAACCCCGCAGGGGATTCATTCGCACCACATTGACCGAAAGCGGCGCGCGCAGCAGCTTCATATAGTCGCGAAACTTAATGAGCTGCGAGCGAGCTGGGTTAATGCGCGGACTGGTTCGAAGGACCTCGAGCAAGCCCAGCCTGAACAGCCGGACGAAGCGCTCGTTGATCATGTCGATCGCCGACAAGTTAATGCCGACCGAGCTGTCCTCGCTCGCGAGATCGTGCTTGGCGACCGGCGCGTTCACATTAAAGCCGGTATCGACCTCTACCGAGCCGTCTGCTACGCCCGCACTCAGAGCCTCGATTTCTTCGGGGGTTAGCAGATTTCCAGTGTCTGACATATTGGATCCGAGGTACGCAGCCAGGCCAGGTTACTGAACGACGAATTCGGTGAAATGTACTTCCTCGACGCCACCAAAATCTTCGTATTTCTCGAGGAGCGCATTAATTGTTAACCGGATTTTCTCCGCGAGTTCAGTCCGGAACACAGGCTTGTTGATGTCAGCTTCAGTGGACTGACGCATCACGTCGAGAATTGCGGAGCGCAGAGCGAATTCATGCTTCTTCACGTTACTGAATACGCGCTCATCGTAGTAGGTCATAACAGCGAGCCGGATTTGCATCACTTTGCGAGACCCGGTCACGTTGGCCAGTAACGGACGCTCCAGTTCGAGATAGGTCTGCTCGAAACGGACTCGCTCAGGGGTCGCTCGCTGACGGGGAGCGGGTTTACCACCTTTGGCATCCCCCTTTCCGTCACCCTTCGCCTCTGCCCTCGGCTCGGGCCCCTTGCCGCCGCCCTCGCCTGCTTTACCGCCGCCTTTGGCGGCTGCGCCCGGCGCAGCGGCGTCGTCCTCGACGGCTTCAGCAACCGCTTCAGCAGCCTTTTTGTCGAAAAAACCTGTAAAGAACAGCGTGGCTGCGACCGCAGCGCCGACAAGAACAAGAACCGCCACCACCAAGATTATGATCTTGATGAGCGAGCCCTTCTTCCCGCCCTCTTCTTCCTGCTCGTCAGCCATTTCAGTCTCTCCTACTTGTTCAGACCATCACATCAAGACCATCGTCGGAGGCGGCCTGGGACCGCTGCGAGAGGGCCACCGAGGCCACGTCATCGATTACTCCGCCAACAACCCCGGACTGCCCTTCCTCACGGCCGCGAGGTGTCGAATTTCCGCCACTCCGCGCACCGGAACCAAAATTTAGCCCAAGATGTGCAACGTTCATGCCAGCTCGCTGGAGGTCTTGTCGTAACCGATCGAGCCCCTCAGAGATTAGCGCGCGCGACGAAGCCTGACTGGCGTCGAATACGGCGTCCAGCTGCCCCTGTTGCATCGTCATCTCGATTGAGATGTGCCCAAGATGAGCAGGCTTGAGGTCGATCTGGAGCTTCCAGTTATTGCTGGCGACCGCAGCAAGCACCCGTTGGGCGACCCCCTCTGCGAGCTTGCGGGCCAACTCCTCAGAGCCGTTTTCAGAGTCGCCACCATTGATTGCGTTTCGAGCATCACCGGTCAGGTCAATAGAATCGGTACTGGGTTGTGACTGCCGCGATCCGACGTGATTTCTAGAGCCACCATCAGCGACATGCCCGGTTCCTTCTGACCCGAGCCCCCCCTGAACATCGACACCTTCAGCAGTCTCGGTATCGCTGCCGAGGGGCACAACTGAGGCAGGCCGGGCGGCTCCCGCCAGGGCCGCACCACCACCGGCAAGTACCCAGTGTGCGGGCAGAACAGCTGCGGAAGCGGTGCTTGCCAAACCGGCCATCGATACGCCGGACGACCCCGCCCCGGAAAAGGACTGCACCTGAACCTGAAGGTCGGCGAGGCGCTGCGACCTGAGCGAAGGCTCCGCACCCGGACTGATTGATGCCCCTGCCGCTGCGGTGAGCGCTGCTGTGGCGATCGCCGATGCGTTCACGGCCGCCGAGCCCGGTCGCTCAGTGCCGTCGGACCCAGCGATGCCGATCGACTGTGCGACCGCAAGCTGTGCAGCAACGGCGCTGAACGCGGGGGCGGCGACTCCACCTGCCGGTAACCCCGGCTGACCAACTGGCCCTTCGACTGTTACTGCACCCAGCTGTGCAGTGACGAGCGCGGAAGCAACCGGCCCGTTGACAACAGGTGCCTCAGTGGTCAGGCCACCAGCCAAAGCAGCAGGTGCCGACCAGATCGCGCCAGCAACAGCGGCCTGTACCATTGCCTCGGTACCTTGCGCCACCGCGGCATTACCCGTTCCAGGCAACAAGCCTTGCGCCACTACCCCCGCCTGAGCAGCGTCGAATTTGGCCAGATCTGATTGAGCGGGGTTGGCGCTCGCCAGGAGCCCTGCCAGGAACTCGTTCGAAGCCCCGGGGAGCGCAGAGTCGGCCTGCCCGCCCTCACCTGAACCGAGGGTTCCGCCAGGCGCACCCAGAGGATTGATGCCCATCGGCCAGAGGACGGATGCCACGACGGAGGGGTCGAGCCCCTGCGAGACCGCGAGCGCGAACAACGCCTCCTCGCCCGGTCGCCCCCCACCTTCGGCAGTGATCAGGCGCACCCCCGCGCCAATTTCCTCCTCAATCAGTGCCGGAAGCGGCAAGCCGTTGCCACTGGCGCCGGCAACCTTCGGACGGGTCGCTGTACCGAATGCGGAGGCCAGCATGTCACCGAACAGTCGCCGTGCCCCGCCAGAACGACCTGCCGAGCCCGATGGCCCGGAGCCCTCCTCGGATCGGCCTGCCAGAGGAGAACCCCCCGGTCCGGCTGTTGCTTCGACAACGTTGGAATCTGCATGGCTGGGCGCGGAGGAAATGAGATTGATCATCGAATCAAGCCTTGGCAAAGGTCGCGGTCGGGACCAAAAAAGCAAGAACCGTGACAACAAGGACTCGATCACCAGCAATGTGTCGGAAAACCGGTGGCACGGCGCTTGCTGAACATGGCCGCTGTCCAAGAGGACTTCCGCAAATCGCTCAAGCAGGCCTCATTAATCGTCCGGTCTAACACCATGGCATCACTTTCGCTGTCGGATTTTCGACAGGCACTCTCGCGCGTAGGACCCACCGGCCTTGGACTGCCCGCGCTGGTGCTATTGATTGTCGCGATGCTGGTGGTTCCGCTGCCGCCGCTTCTGCTGGATCTCTTCTTTACGTTCAACATCATTGTTTCGCTGATCGTCATCATGGTGGCGATCGGTACATCCAAACCGCTCGAGTTTTCTTCGTTCCCCGGGATTCTGCTGCTTGCCACAATGCTGCGGCTCGCCCTCAACGTCGCTTCAACGCGTGTCGTACTGGTCGATGGCCACAACGGACACGATGCTGCTGGCAAAGTTATTCAGGCCTTCGGTGAATTCGTCATCGGAGGGAACTATGTCGTTGGATTCATCATTTTCGTCATCCTGATGATCGTCAACTTCGTGGTGGTCACGAAGGGCGCAGGACGGGTCTCGGAGGTGATAGCGCGCTTCACACTCGATGCGATGCCAGGCAAGCAAATGGCTATCGACGCCGATTTGAGTGCAGGCCTCATCGATCAGGCCACAGCCAAGAAGCGCCGCGAAGAGGTATCGCAGGAGGCGGATTTCTTCGGGTCGATGGACGGCGCGTCGAAATTCGTGCGGGGCGATGCGATCGCGGGACTGCTCATCTTGATCATCAACATCGTAGGAGGTCTGGCAATCGGCGTCGCCCAGCATGACCTTCCTTTCGCCGAAGCAGCGCGGATCTACACGCTGCTCACGATCGGCGATGGTCTCGTTGCGCAGATTCCGGCCCTCTTCCTGTCGCTTGCGACAGCCATCGTCGTGACACGGGTGACCACCTCCGAGACGATGGCCGATCAGACGAAGAATCAACTAGCGAACCCCGGAGCGCTGATGATTTCCGGTGGCATTCTTGGGCTGATTGGACTGGTTCCCGGAATGCCGCACTTTATGTTCCTGACGCTCGCGGCCGTTACCGCGGGCATTGGCTACTTTCTGACCAAGCGGGGATCTCTCCTGCCAGACGGCACCGCCGGGGCT
>CAZORB010000063.1:0-23227 GCA_964581825.1 uncultured Bordetella sp. | reverse complement strand
CGCGCTTCACACCGAAGGCGTACCCGGCCGCGTGAGCGTCAGCCTGCGCCAGCGCTGATCGGGCGAAAAAGGGGAACAGGCGGCCCGCCGTCGGTGGGTTTGAAGACCACCTCGACGCGATCGCCAATGCGAACCGAATCAAGGTCGCAGTCGGCGAGGTTGGTCATGAGGGTGACGCCCTCATCCAGGGTAACGTAGGCGATTGCATAGGGAATCGGGCCGGCGCGTCGCGTGATGCTGAGCGAGTAGACGGTACCTTGACCTGTCGCTCGCTTCAGTTCGACGTTACCGCTTCCGCAGTGCGGGCAGTAAGGCCGTGGGTACCAATAGGGGCCACAGCTGTTGCAGTGGGGCACCATCAGCTCGCCGCGTGCAGCGGCGTCCCAGTAGGCCTGGTTCTCAGGATAGATGACCGGTGCAGGTAGCTTACGGTCCTGATAGGGGGTGGCCATGGTCAAACCCTTTCGAGAATTAGCGTGGAACTGCCGTGGCGCGCGCCGAGCTGGCCACCGGTTCCCTGCGCCAGCGCCAGCGTGCAGTTTGGAACCTGAACGGCGGGATGTGCCTCCCCTCGAAGCTGGCGAACCGCCTCGATCACTTTGGTGATGCCACCCCGATTGGCTGGGTGGTTGCTGCAGAGCCCGCCGCCATCGGTATTGAACGGCAGGCGACCTTTGCCTGCGATCAGATTGCCGTCGGCCACGAAGCGGCCACCTTGTCCTTTCTCGCAGAAGCCGAGATCTTCAAGCTGCATCAGGACGGTGATCGTGAAGCTGTCGTAAATGGAGACGTACTGAATGTCGGCGGGTTTAACGCCAGCCTCCTCGAAGGCGGCTGCGCCAGAGTGTCGGGCGCCCGAATAGCTGAGGTCAACCCGGCCCCCGTCCAAGCCTTTGACAAATTCACCGGCGCCGCGAATCTGCACTGCCGGTCGTTTCAACGCTCGGGCGATCTCGGGGCGCGCAACGATCAAGGCACCGCCGCCATCGGAAACCACGCAGCAATCCATGCGGCGAATCGGGTCTGACACCATTGGCGAGGCGAGCACTTCATCGACGGTGAGCACCTGCCGAAGCATCGCGTGGGGGTTGTGCTGAGCATGATGCGAGGCGGCCACCTTGATCCACGCCAGCTGCTCGGCGGTGGTGCCGTATTGATGCATGTGACGCGCCGCAACCAGCGCGTAGCTGTTGATGGTCAGTGGACCAAACGGCGCTTCGAACGGCTGATCGGGAATGTTGGCGCCGAAGTTGCGGGGCTGCAAACCGCTCGAGGCCTCCGAACGCGGTCTACCCGCCAGCGTGATCAAAGCAATGTTGCAGCGCCCGGATGCGATGGCCTGCGCGGCATGAGACACGTGAATCAGGTACGACGATCCACCGGTTTCCGTGGTGTCGATATGGCGCGGGCGGATTCCCATGTACTCGATCATGCTGAGCGCACCCAGCCCCGGTGCGTCCCCTGCGCAAAAGTATCCGTCGACATCGGCGAGCGTCAGTCCTGCATCTTGAACTGCGCCCAGCGCGCACTCCATATGCAGCTGTGCGACGCTCTTGTCGGGCGCCAGTCGGGTTGGATGCTCGAAGGCGCCCACAATAAAGGCCTTGCCGCGAATGCTCATGGGTCAGACTTTCAGGAATTGGTTCAGTAGAGGCACTCTACCGAAATTTGCGCCGCGCCCGCTGAGTGGCAGGCTGCGGCCGAAACGGCACTGCAGTACCATCGCATGATGTTGGTTTGAAGGAGCGGTCTTATGAATGCCGAGTCAGGGTTGGCAGCGTTTCAGGTGTTCTCATCCGGGCGCGAGGCTCGTCTGGCGATTCGTCGCGGAGAATGTCTTCGCCCTACGGCGGGTATCGCGCCCGGCATGGTGCAGGGTAATTTGGCCATTCTTCCCGCTGCCCTGGCGCATGATTTTCTGCGCTTCTGTCAGCAGAATCCAAAGCCTTGCCCGGTGCTTGCCACGTCAGCGCCCGGTGATCCGCGGCTTCCCGCACTGGGCGATGATCTCGACATTCGAACTGATCTTCCGTTGTATCGGGTCTGGCGGCACGGCGAATTGATCGCCGAGGTGCAAGATGTTCGCGAATTTTGGCGCGACGATCTGGTGAGCTTTGTGCTCGGCTGCTCGTTCTCTTTTGAGGAAGCGCTGGTCGAGGCGGGTTTGCCAATGCGGCACATCGATTGCGGCTCCAATGTGCCCATGTATCGCACCGCCATTCCGACGCGATCAGCCGGCGTATTTCATGGTCCTATGGTCGTGTCTATGCGGCCGCTCAAACCCGCGGATGCGATTCGCGCGGTTCAGATCACCTCGCGCTTTCCGTCGGTGCACGGTGCGCCAGTGCACATTGGGTTACCCGAGCAGATCGGCATTCACGATCTTGCGCGACCGGATTACGGCGACCCCATCGAAGTACGTGACGATGAGCTCCCGGTGTTCTGGGCATGCGGCGTCACACCACAGGCGGTGATTGCCGCAGCCAAGCCTGAGTACTGCATTACGCATGCGCCAGGCTACATGCTGGTCACCGACCTGAAGAACAGTTCCCTGGCAATTTTTTGACGGGCTGCTGCGGGCTCAAACCCCGCTCAGCACATGCACCAGGCGCTGGGCGATGTGCTCGCGCGTGCGGGCCCCGTATGCCGCCATATGCGGGCTACGTGCATGGGCCTCTAGCGCCTGCATCGACGCCCATTTCTCGATCACCATGAAGGTGTCCGGCCCAATCGGGGTTGCAAATCCTGGCGCCGGGGATGTGTCGGTAACGGCGCCGTATTCGATGCAACCGTCTTCAGCAAGCACCGCAGGAACATTGGCGCGGAATTCACGCAGAACGGTCTCCCGCATACCCGGCTTGGCAGTGATGACAGCGACGACATGGATCATGGCCTGACCTCCTTCAAAGACATGTGAGCCGCCATGCGTCGATCGTCAGTCGACGGTGGCGCCTGATCGCGCAACGAGATCCTTGTATTTGGCCGCTTCCCGGCGGATAAGCGCGCTAAACGCTTCGGGCGTGCTGGGTGACGCGGTGGCGGCCTGCTGGCGCATGGTCTGCTGAAAGCGCTCGCCCGCCATGGCTTGCAGCAGCGCCGCATGAATTCGGTCGATGATGGCACGAGGCACGCCCGCCGGGGCGAACAGTCCGTACCAGGTGCTGATGTCGAATCCTGAGAGCGATCGAGGCGCCAGTTCGGCGAGCGTGGGAATGTCGGCCATCGCGCGTGAGCGTTCAGCAGTGGTGACGCCGAGCGCGCGGATCCGTCCCTCGCGAATTCTTGGTGCGGCTGAGGCCAGATTGTCAAACATGAACTGAACTTCGCCCGATAGCAGCGCGAGTTGCGCAGGACCGGCCCCGCGGTAAGGGATGTGCACCGCAAAGCTTGAGGTCTGCTGCTTGAATAGCTCGCCGGCGAGGTGGCCGGCGCTGCCGTTACCGCCGGATGCGAATTGCAGCGCGCCAGGCCGGCGGCGTAGCACCGCAATGAAGTCTTCAACCGTACGGATGGATTCGTTATCAGCGAATGCCTGATTAAGCACCAGCACATTGGGTACCACGGCGATCATGGAGATCGGCGTGAAATCGCGTTCGGCATCGTAGGGCATTCGCGGATACAGCGACGGGTTGATCGCGTGGGTGGCGACCGCACCGATTAGAAGCGTGTAGCCGTCGGCTGGTGACTTTGCAACATGATCTGCGCCAAGATTGCCGCCGGCGCCGCTGCGGTTCTCGACCACGACGGGCTGACCGAGCGGCTCACGCATCGATTCCGCGATGGCGCGGGCTGCGAGGTCAAGCGGGCCTCCGGGCGGGTAGGGGACCACCAGCCGAACTGGGCGCGTTGGGTATGCCTGGGAAAAAACTGGCGTAGTCGCCAGGGGCGCAAGCCCGCCCGCGATGAGGAGTTGTCGTCGGTTGAGAATTGGACTGGCGGTCATGGTGTGCCTGTCAGAGGTTTACTTCGATGGCGGCTCGGTAGCCATGAACGAAGGGCGTTGGCGCATGGTTTCGAACCAGCGGCTGAGCTCAGGGCGGCCTGGGGTCCAGTCGAAACCACGGATTTTCAGCGCGAAGGCAAGTGCACACAGCATCCGCAGCTGGGCGTGATTCAAAGCGCCAGTCATCCAGGGGTGCGTGATGTCAGCCTCCCAGCCATCAAGCAGTCTCTGTGCACGAGCCTTCTCATGGAGAATGATGGTTTGTGATCGCTCATCCGATGGGCGGACCAGTTCGCGAAACCATACTGCCAGCCCATCCAGGAGCGAACCCGCCCGGGCATCCAGCCTGGCCACGGTGAGCGCCTGCAGTGGCGCTGGCCTTGCGAGAAGAGGATCACCATTGAGGCTGTCGAGGTAATCGCAGATTGCAAGGGACTCCTCCAGCCCCAGCCCGTCTTCGCAGATCAGGTACGGGACGCGTCCCGAGGGGTTGGTTTGATAGTACGGGCTGTCGGCAACCCGCGTTTGCGCGAGATGCTCGGAGACACGCGACTGGAGGCCCTTTTCGATGACCATCATTCGAGCCATCCGGGCATAAGGGGAACCGGGTGTGATGTAGAGTTTCATACAGCTCATTCTATCTTCAGCACCCTATGACCGTGTTAACTGGACAATCCAATGAATCAGGCACTCGACCCCCTGACTGGCGGCGCCGACGGGTGTCGCAATCAGCCCTGGCGTTCGCTGGCCTGGTTCCGCTTCTCCCCCGCCTTGTGCAAGCTCGTTCAACAGGTGCGGCCTCGTGTCCCACGCTTCTGAACCATGTGTTTCCGCGCTTGCAGGATGACGCCCCGCTTTCGCTCTGCCAATTCAGCGGCAAGGTGCTGCTGGTGGTCAACACCGCCAGCCAGTGTGGATATACGCCGCAGTACGAGGGGCTCGAGAGGCTTCATGGCCGGTTTTCCGCACGAGGGCTCACGATTCTGGGATTCCCATCCAACGATTTCGGGCAGCAGGAGCCTGGCACCAGCAAGCAGATCGCGGAGGTGTGTTTCAACACCTATGGCGTTCGATTCCCGATGCTCGCCAGGACATCGGTGGTAGGGTCGTCTGCAAATCCGCTCCATGCTGAGCTCACTCGACTGACCGGTCAGCCCCCGCGCTGGAATTTTCATAAGTACCTCATCGATCGATCGGGCCAGGTCATTGCGAACTATCCCAGCCGCGTGGCGCCCGAGTCGCGCGAGCTTGTCGCAGCCATTGAAAAGGCTCTCGGTCCTGGCTGATCGAGCGCTCGTTACCCCGCAGTCCCTGCCAGGGCTGCATTTTCGGAATCAAACGGATGTCGGACATCACCTTTCTTGATTGGCCGTTCTTTGAGCCTCGCCATCGCGAATTCGCGGCGCACCTGGAAGCCTGGGTACAGTCGCGGCCCGAACCCGAGCACTGCGAGGGTGCGGCGCTCGATGCCCTGTGCCGCTCCATTGTTCGAGACTTGGGCGCCAGCGGTCTGCTTGAGCCCGTCGTGCCGTCTTCAGGGGCTGAAGGCTTAGATGTCCGCACCATCTGCCTGGCACGCGAGATTCTTGCCCGCCGCTCTGGGCTGATCGAAGTCATGTTCGCCATGCAGGGGCTGGGTACCGGACCCATCACGTTGTTTGGTGACGAGGCGCTACGTAGCAAGGTGCTTCCGGGTGTCAGGGCTGGTGAGCGCATTGCCGCGTTTGCGTTGTCTGAACCCGATGCTGGTTCGGATGTGGCCGCCATGAGCACCCAGGCCACGGCCGTACCCGGCGGCTGGCGGCTCGATGGGGTCAAAACCTGGATTTCCAATGGCGGGATTGCGGATCATTACGTGGTGTTTGCGCGCACGGGCGAGGCGCCTGGCGCGAAAGGACTGTCAGCCTTCGTGGTCGACGCAGATTCACCGGGGTTCATCATTGAGCAGCGTCTCGAAATGATCTCGCCGCATCCGGTGGCCACCATTCGATTCGATGGCTGCTTTGTTCCCGCCGACCGCCTGCTGGGCAAGTCAGGCGACGGTTTCAAGATTGCCATGGCGACCTTGGATGTGTTTCGCACGACGGTGGGCGCGGCCGCACTCGGGTTTGCAAGGCGTGCACTGGATGACGCAATGAAGCGAGCCGCCACCCGAATGGTCATGGGGCGTGCGCTCATCGAGCAGCAACTGATCCAGGGCAAAATTGCCGATATGGCGCTCGACGTCGACGCGAGCGCTTTACTGGTGTACCGATCGGCCTGGACCCGCGACGTGCAAAAGCGTCGCGTGACGCGCGAATCTTCCATGGCCAAGCTGCACGCTACCGAAGCCGCTCAGCGAGTCATCGATGAGGCGGTTCAGATCTTTGGCGGTCTGGGGGTGACGCGCGGTAACAAGGCCGAGGAGCTTTATCGCGATATTCGTGCCCTTCGGATCTACGAGGGCGCGAGCGAGGTTCAGCGGGTGATCATTTCGCGGCAGGCCATGGCAAGCCTGTCCGCCTGACTGGCTTGCCGGCCCGGGCGCTGGAACAGTTGATTCAGTCGCCTTCGAATACGGGCTTGGCGCGGTTGACGAACGCCGTGTAGGCCCGCTCAAAATCGCGGGTCTGCATGCAGATGGCTTGCGCCTGCGCTTCGGCCTCAATCGCTTCATCAATGCCCATGTTCCATTCCTGATGGATGCAACGCTTGGTCATGGCGTGGGCAAAGGTGGGCCCAGCTGCCAGCGATGCTGCAAGGGCCTGCGCGTCGGCAAGCAACGACGCGGGTTCGCACAACCGGTTGTAGAAGCCCCAGCGTTCAGCTTCAGCGCCATCCATCGAGCGCCCCGTAAAGAGAAGCTCGGCGGCGCGACCTGCGCCGATGATGCGAGGCAGAAGGTTGCAGGCCCCCATATCAGCGCCGGCAAGCCCTACGCGAACAAATAGAAACGCGACCTTGCTGCCCGCGGTGCCCAATCTGAGGTCAGAGGCCATTGCGAGGATGGCGCCCGCGCCCGCACAGACGCCGTCGACCGCGGCAACAATGGTCTGCGGCGCAGCACGCATCGCTTTGACCAGGTCTCCGGTCATCCGGGTGAAGGCAAGCAGGCCGCCCATGTCGTCGGCACGCTGAAGCTCAACAAGGGGTCCAATGATGTCGTGTACATCGCCACCTGAGCAGAAATTGCCGCCAGCACCGGTGATCACGACCGATTTGATTGTCTTGGAATAGGTGAGCGCACGAAACAGGTCGCGCAATTCAGCGTAGGAATGAAAGGTGAGTGGGTTCTTGCGCTCGGGGCGGTTGAGCGTAATGGTGGCAACCTTGCCGTTAACCTGCCAGCCGAAGTGCTGGGGCGTGAATTGGTCGATATTGAGTCCGGCAGGGAGAAATGCGTCAGGGGTTGCTGTCATTGCATGAAGACTTTCAGATTGCGGTGGGCGGTGCGATGCGGTCGATGAATTGCGCCAGTTCCAGGTCAAGATGGGTCAGACCGCCAGCGTCGTGAGTGCTTAGGTGGACCTCCACCGTACGCCAGACGTTACGCCAATCGGGGTGGTGATCGAGTTGTTCGGCGCGCAGCGCTACGCGAGTCATGAATGCGAACGCTTCATTGAAGTCGCTGAATTCAAGCGTCCGAGAAATCGAACGACCATCCGGTGCGACTGTCCAGGCTGTCAGCTGCCTGAGATCAGCGGGCTGTAGGGGCTCGAGTGCGCGCGGCATGGTGATATCAGACCAGATCGTTCCAGACATCCTGTTCGCAGATCAGGCCGCCGCGAACTTCAAACCGGTCAATGAACCGAACGCCGTCAACGACTCGGCCATCCAGATATTCGCCGTGCAGGGTTCCGTAGCAATAGACCACGGCAGTGGCGGGGCCGGTGAACGCAACGTCAATCCGGGAAAATTTCTTACCCATGAACTTATACGCCTTACGCGAGGCGGCAAGCCAAGTCTCCAGGCTGTCGTAGTTGCGGCCCCGTGGAAAGCGCGGCGCGAAGCCGGGGCCAATGCGGCGCCTGGCGTCCGCCTCATCACGCGCCTCGGTGGTACGCAGAAAATCGATCGCGCGCGCAGCGGCTTCGAGTCCTTCAGCGCGTCGGGCGGGGTCGCATGCGACGACAGCAGCTTCTGCATCAGTCATAACCAGTTACTCCAGAGGTCCGGGATGGACGATACCGTAATGGCTTCGTTCGAAATTGACAAATCGAAGCGGCGCCGCCTACGCTCGGCCCGCTTCATCAAGGAACCCGCTCATGACCGACCTTGCATCGCCCTTACGCGTCTCGTCGGCGTTCGCGCCGCTTGAAATCAATGGCCTTAGGCTGCGCAACCGTATTTTCATGCCTGCTCACACCACCAACTTTGGTGCCGAGCATCTGCCGAGCGCGCGCCATGTCGCGTATCACCGGGAGCGCGCCGCAGGGGGTGTGGCGCTCATCATTTTTGAGGCGATACGCGTCATGGAAAACACGCTTGGGCGGCCGCAGGGCGTATGCGGTTATCTGCCCGAGTCAGTGCCAGCGTTTCGCGCGGTGGCAGATGCGGTGCATGAGGGTGGCGCGGCGTTTATCGCCCAGATTTGCCACATGGGTCGGCAGATCGACGGGGAATACGAGCGTACGGTGTCGTGGGGTGCTTCGCCTATTCGTTGGTCACTGGGCGCGTATCCGCCACGGCAGATGAACCGTCAGGATATGCAACAGGTGATCGATGCGCATCTGCGTACCGCCGAGAACATGCTGAAAGCCGGCGCGGATGGCATTGAGCTGCATTGGGGGCACGGGCATCTTTTGCAGCAGTTTCTATCGCCACTATCGAACAAGCGGGAGGACGAGTACGGCGGGACGACCGAAAACCGACTGCGTTTTCCGCTGGAGGTCGCGATGCGCCTGCGCGAAGCGCTCGGGCCCGATGTCTGCATGGGCGTACGGATCAGCGCCGAGGAATACCACGAGGACGGTCTGACGCTGGACGAATCAAGCCGAATCATTGAACTTGCTGCGCCTCAGGTACAGCTCGACTTCATCCACGTGAGTCACTCCGCGTATCACATGAGCCGATCGCTGGGCACCCAGATGGCGGACATGGCGGTCGATCCGGCGCCATTCCGGATGCTTCCGGCGCGTATCCGGCAGGCCGCAGCGGGGGCGGCGAAGCCAGTCGCCATTCTGACCGTCTGCAAGTATCGAACGCTGGAGGATGCCGAGCAGATGCTGGACTCGGGTGGCGCCGACATGATTGGGCTTGCGCGCGCACACGTCGCCGAGCCTGCACTCGTTGCCAAGTGGCAGAGCGGCCGCGCCGACGAGGTGCAGCCTTGCATCGGTTGTAACCAGGGGTGCGCGCAAAATCTGGAGCGCAATATGGCGCTCACCTGCCTGGTGAATCCTCGCGCCGGACGAGAGGCCTTGTGGCCCAGTGTCGAACAAAGTCGAACCGAGACACAGCGCTCTGTGCTGGTGGTGGGCGGCGGGCCCGCAGGACTGGAAGCGGCGGCCACGGCCGCGGCTCGGGGGCATAAGGTGATGCTCTGGGAGCGCTCTGACGCACTCGGTGGTCGTCTCGCGCTGGCCGCCAGCCTGCGCTTACGCGAAGACTTCAGCCTCTGGCTCACGTTCGCGCGTCGTCGGCTCGATCGCCTGGGTGTGGAGGTAAAGCTCGGCTGCCCATCCACAGCTGACATGATCGCGGCAGCAAAGCCCGACCAGGTGATTATTGCGACCGGCGCACGACCACTGGCCTATCGATTGTCGGATGGAACCGAAGCGCTGACGCTAGATGAGGGCGCGCGTCTGAACGCAACGGGGTTGAACGTGGCGGTGTATGACGAAACCGGCGACTGGGGCGCGTTGGGGCTGGTCGAGCATCTGGCGGCAACCGGCGCACGCGTTACCTTGCTGTCGCCCGCAGCGGGTGCGCTGTGGCGCACTACCATCTACAGCACCACCACAACATTTGCCCGCTGGCGAGAGCGAGGCATTCGCATTCGTACCCTCAGGCGGCCGCTCGGACTGGTCGATCAGCGACTTCGTCTAGAGGACACCTCGTGCGGTGAGCAGGAGTGGCTGGACGGAGTCGATCGGCTGATTGCAGTGATTCCGCCGCAGTCTGAGAATCCGCTCGAGGCTGGCCTGAGCCGCGCGGGTATCGCCTTTCGATTGGCCGGCGATTGTGTCGCTCCTCGAAACGCCGTCGAAGCGGTGTTCGAAGGTCATCGAAGCGGGCGCCTGGCCTGAGCGTTCTGGAGCGACTCCCATGACAAAAATCGTGGCTATTACTGGCGCGAGCGGCTTTATCGGCTTGAACCTGGTGGAAGCTTTCATGCGCCGCGGCTGGCGGGTGCGTGCGCTTTCCGTTGACGGAATTCCGGCAATGGCGGCAGCCGAGTTCGCCTCGCTGCCTGGCGAGCTCGATGACCGACGGGGCGATGTCCGCGATCTCGCAGCACTTGAAGCGCTGTTTGAAGGTGGCGCCCCGGATGCGCTGGTGGCAGGTGCTGCGATCACTTCCGGTCCTGCGCGCGAGCGAGAAAGCCCCTCGAGTATTTTTGAGGTGAACCTGGTCGCGCCGGCTCGTCTCCTCGAGATTGCCGCGCGACACCAGGTGCCCCGGATGCTGTGCTTTTCGTCGACGGCATCCCTGGGCGAGTTACCGTTCCTGGGCCAAGCGCTGCGCGAGACGGATTTGCCCAGACCCTTGACGCTCTATGGCGCCACCAAGAGCGCGCTTGAAACGCTGGGACTACGCTGGAACAGTTTCGGTTCAACGCCGCGGCTGTTTGTGGGTCGGCTCACTGCGGCGATAGGTCCGTGGGAGCGTGCAACGGGTATGCGTGACACGCTGTCACCGCCGCTCGCCATCCTTGAAAGCGCGCTGGCGGGCGAGGCGATCGCGCCGCTGCCTGAAGGCGGCGCGCGCGACTACGCCTATGCGCCTGAGGTGGCCGAGCAGGTGGTGTGGATGTTGACGGCGGACTCACCGCCGCCGAAACACTTTTTGTATCAACTTACGCCAGGATTCACCTGGCATGCGCGCGCCATGCTCGAGGCACTGGCGGAAGAGGGCATACCGGTACGGGTCGAGGTGGGTGGTCGTCGGATTGAGTTTAACGATGATCTGACGCGGCGGCGGTCGCCGCTCCTCGCAGATCGCATCAGCGAGGAGTTTCGCGCGCCACCGTCGGAACAAGCCTGCGCGCGCGCCTATGCTCGCTGGGCGCTCGCGCACCGGGCCTGGTTCGCGCGCTGACTGACGGACAACCGCAACCTCTGCGTTTGGTGATCAGCCGATTCGAAACTGATTCGCCAGTCTTGCAAGGGACGTGTTGAGATGTTCCGGGTTGGGCCTTGCGTAAGCGCCTATCCGGCGTGAGGGTGTTATGCCGATTTTGTAGAGGCTCGCCATCATTTCAGCGCTTTTGACCGCGGCTGAGATGGTGTCCAGCACCGGTGCGCCCAAAACATGGGTCAGCCCCGACCGGTGGGCAAGCGTTGCGAGAAATGCTGGCCCAGGCACAATCACCGAGGCGCCATCTCGAACCGCCCGTTCGCACTGTGCGACAAAATGGTCTAGCAACGGTCCGGGGTTGGCGAGCGAGGTGGCGATCTCTTCTTCTGACGCTTCCACAATGTAGGGGCCGGGAAGCATGCGTGAGGCCACGCCATAGCGGGCAGCCTGATCACCGTACACCTCGCAGAAGGCCGACGAGCTGGTGACCACCGCGAACATTCTGCCCAGTGTCATCGCCAGGTGATATGCGTTTTCGCTGATACCGACAATCGGAATATCAACCAGACTTCGGCCTTCAGCGACACCCACATCCAGTGTGCAGCCGACGACAAACGCGTCGTAACCTTCGCGCTCAGCCTGGCGCATGGCGTTGAGCGTTTGGACATTCTGAAAATACTGAAAACAGCGCCAGTTCTCGATGTCACGGATCATCTCGGCGATACCGGTTACGTAGAGACCGGTATCGGGGTGCAGGATGCGGCGGCATTGCGATTCGAGCGTCTTGCCATAGTCGTCCCACACCGGCTCATATCGGTAGGCGCTGGCGCTCTGGTACCAGATTTTCATTGCGTGGTTTCCCCGAGTGAGCAGAAGCATCGGCCCATGGTGGCACGAAGCGTTCTTTCGCCGCCTTCGGTGACACGGCCCTCTTCGACAAGCACGGGCCAGTCATGGCTCGGGTAAAGAAAAAAGCGTGGCGCGGTCTGCATCAGCCGTTTCAACGCGATTTTCTCGCTGCGCCGTGACACCACATGGTTCGACGTGACAATGACATCGTTCCGAAGCGTGGTCGGGCTCATCAACTGGTGGCGAACGCTGTAGACCAGATCACCGCAAAAACACACGGTGCCGGACTCGGTTTCGGCGATCACAATCATCGAGCCCTCGGTATGACCACCCGCGGCGACGCATCGAAGCCCGGGCAGAATCTGTTCACCGCCGGTGCCTTCGAGATCGAGCAGCCAGAGGGCCCCTGGCGTATGCAGACGGTCGATGAGGTGCTTGATGTCTTCCGGCGGATAGGAGGGGCCGGACAACCCGCTTACCGCGTACTCAAGCTCTCGCCGATTGATGACTACGGTGGTGGACATCGGAAACAGATCGGTCTGTCCGGCATGGTCGATGTGTAAATGGGTGTGCAGCACGTAATGCACATCCTGGGCTTCTACGCCATGCCGGGCGAGCTGCGCGGATAACCGCTGCTCGGGTGTCTCAATACCGGTAGCGGCATCCCCAATTCGCTTCAGGATGTCGGGGCTCCGAAATCCGGTATCAATTACCACGCGCGTGTCACCCGAGGTCAGCAACCATCCCTGCACCGGAAAGGTCATCCGGTCAATTTTCTGCTCGTTCGGGATCAGCCGACGTGTGTTCAGCTCAACCTCGCCGAGGTCAAGCGTGTGAACGGTCCACTTCATTAGAGGCCTCAGTGTTGGGGTGGCAGGCCCAACCCCAATACGCCGGGGTTGACGACGCCGCGTGGGTCGGTAGCGCGTTTCAGGTCTTCGAGCAGCCCCCAGGCCGCCGTGCCTTCGAGCGCCTGTGCAAACGGATAGGACTTTGCCCACTGCACATGAAGCGACCCCATCTCTCGAAATACCCGCTGCAGGCGATAGCGAAGATCAAGCGCCACCGCATTGCGTTCGGGATTATCGATGGTGTCTTGGGTGGCGCGACGACGATCGTCGGTAGCGTAGTGGTGCCGATACGGCCCCAGGGGCCGCTTCCAGAAGATGACGGGCTCGATTCCCCAGAAGTGGCCGTGCAGCAGCGAATTGCAGGCCATTCGGATCTGATGCCGCTGCATCAGTTCGGCGTTGTCGGCGGCGAATGCCTCGAATGCCTTGATGGCATCGACCGCTTTGGAAGCCTGAAACTTGGCGTTGATGGGGAAGTTCACCTCGCCCTCGCGATTGGCCATGATCTCGCCGACGTTCAGGTAGGGGCCATAGCGAAGTCCGAACGGAATCGTAGTGGGGAGCTCGCGCGCTCCAAAGCCTTTCAGCAGCTTGGCGATTCGTTGCTGTACCCGATCGGCGGCGGCCTGGTCTGCCGCTTCAGCCACGTAGTACATCGCATTGGGCAGACCTTTAAGAAAGCCCAGGCCCGACGGATGCCAGGCGCGGGCTAGCGCCCGGAAGGCCCGCCACTTGACCGGATTATCGGCTAGGAAGCGATCAATCATCTGGCGCTTGTCAGCCGCAGGGATGCCGGGCTTGAGCGCGTATTCGCCCACGAAATAACCATCGAAAGCGAAGGCCTCGGTATGCAGGCCGCTGGTGGCCATGGCGGCCTGCGCGGCAACGAGCGATACCCGATCTGGAAAGGTGACGCACCCAAAGGACATTTTTGGCCAGGGTTCAAGCTGCAGATGTACCTTGGTCTTGATGCCGAATGCGCCTGAATCGCATAGAAACAGTCCAGTCAGGTCGGGGCCGTTATAGCGATAGAAGGGTGCGGTACCCGATGTTGCCCATGAGCCGGTTCGCAGCAGCCGGCCGTCGCCCAGCACAACCTCGAGTCCCAGCACATGTTCGGCAAGCGTCATCCGACCCATGCCGGTCGCGTTCTGCGACAAACCGCCTCCGACCGTGGCCCAATTTCCCGACAGGGTTCCTAGATACGGGACGCGCATGCCGGTGCCCTGCAATGCAGCGCGCAGGTCAACCCAGCGGGCGCCTGTTTCCAGGCTGACATAGCGGTCGGTGGTGTTGACTTCAAGGATGCGATTAAAGCCAGTGTTGTCGAGCACGACGGTGTCTGGCCGTACCGGCACATGGCCCTTGGTATACGACATACCGCCGCCACGGGTGTTAACGGCAAAGCCTTCGATCGAGGCAAGCCGCATCAGCGCACTGATCGCCTCGACGCTCTTGGGGCGAACCACTGCGATGGCCGTCTCACCGACCTCCTCAGAAAAATCCAGTGAAAACAACTGGCGTTCGGCAGGGTCGGTACTGACTGCATCGACGCCCAGCGTGTCGATCAGGCGTCGCGTGATTGACTCCGCGCGGAGCGCGCTATCTTCCTCACGGTTGCGAACGTTCATCGGCGCTCTCCTTGTGAAGGGTTCAATGGGTTACAGGACACGTTGCAGTTGGCCGCTGCTGATCCACTCGCGCAACGTTGCACGCTGAACGCGGTTGGTTGCGGTGATTGGGAGACTGTCCGCGACATAAATCGCGCGGGGGACCTTGAAGCCGGCGAGGCGCGCTCGCAGTTGCGCCAACACCATGGGCCAGTCGGAAACCTTTGGCCGCACCAGTACGGCCGCCACCACTTCCTCGAGGCGCGTATCAGGAACGCCCAGAGCGCAGACCTGAGGCGTATGGCAGATGTCGCGGAGCGCCTGCTCCACTTCGGCAGGCGCCAGGTTTTCGCCGCCGACGCGAATCATTTCTTTGGTGCGCGCCACGTAGACCAATTGACCGTCATCGCCAATTCGTCCCAGATCACCCGATCGGAACCAGCCGTCTTGGGTAAAGCCAAGAGACTGCGCATCGCGATTAGCAAAATAGCCGTCGGTAACGGTGGCCCCGCGCATCTGGATCTCTCCGGTATCGCCCTGCGACACCTCCTCGAGCGACTCTGGGTGGGCGATTCGGATTTGATTGCCAGGCTGCGGGCGACCGTTCCCGCTGACGCGCTGCTCGAGCGGGTCACCCGGTGTCCACATGGTGAACTGACCACAGGTCTCGGTCATGCCGTACAGGTTTGAAATGCCGGTGATACCGAGCTCGTCTGCGATCCGCATCAGGAAGTCTGGCGTGCCCAGATCGTGGGCTACCCGCAGCGAGGCGAGCTTGTCGCGGGTATCGGGCTTGACGGCGGCCAGCACATCACGGAAATACACCATGTGCGCGGTATCGCTCTGGCGACGCGCGACTGTGTCAACAAACAACTCAGGATCCCAGACCGATAAGGAATCGAGCGTGCAGCCGGCGAGCAGACAGACCGTCAGCGCATGCATCGTGCCGCTGCAATGAAAGAACGGCGCAGCGCTGATGAATCGACTGGCGGGTGTAAGGCTTTGACAGCGTGCGACGTAGGCGGCTGTCTGCACATAGGCTGCGTCGGTGAGCAGGACGCCCTTTGGTACCGACGTGGTGCCTGAGGTGTATTGAATGCAGAACACACCTGGGGGGCTGGTGTCTACAAAACCAGAATCGCCAGCAATCTGTCGAGCCGGCCAATCGTGCGCGCCCACTGCGTCTGAGGCCTCGATGACTGACAGCGAGCGTCCTGCCAACTGGAGCGTACTGATGGCCTCATCGGTATAGCGACGGCTGCGGTAGGTGGGCGTTGTGACCAGCGCAGTAAGCTGCGCAGCTTCCATGATGACGCGCAACTCGGGTCCGGTGAGCCGTGTATTGATCGGCACCGACACTGCGCCAATTGCGTCCAGAGCAAGAAAGCATTCGACCCAGGCGAAGCAGTTGTGGAACCATAGGCCGACCCGGTGACCGGGCCCCGCGACCCGGCTCAGGCGTGTAGCGGCACGGTCAACGCCCTGCGATAACTGCAGGAAGGTTCTTGGCTCGCCATCGATCCGCAACGCTATCCGGTTCGGCGTCTGCTGCGCGTGATGCCTCAGCAGATCGACGATCCGAAGGCTCGCTGACATCTCAGGCGTCCTGCGGAAATCCGATCTGCGTGGACCAGGCGGGGTCGGGCCGGAATGGATAAGGCACTGGCGGCCCACCTTCAAGCGGCAGTACGCCGATGGCATGACCTTCTGTTGAGACGCGGTCGAGTTGGTCAATCAGCGCGATCTGGAGTGTGACGAAGCCGAAGCCTCCCGCCTCACGTTTCTCGACGACATCTGCGATCGCACGCAGGGCATCGCCCGCGACATCCATCTTGCGATAGCGAAACTTCAGTCGCCACAGCCAGCCCGCGGGCGCCAGCGCGTCTTTCACCAGTTGCACCAGTACATGCTGCTTCCATGAGCCGTTGATCAACACACCAGGCAGTCCATCATGCTGGATGGCGAACGGTGCATCGTAATGAATGCGGTGAAAGTTTTCGACCGCAGCCGACCAGCGCATGATGTGGGCGGTGGTGATGACGCCTTTGTCGATCTGGTGAAGACGCTCGCCGATTTGAAGCGACTCGAAGTTCATTGCCGCTATCTCCAGATCAGTGTCTGTCGGTTGATCAGCAGCAGGTCGCCGGCCTCGGTCCGAAACTCAGTCGCGATATCGACCATCAGCATGGTGCCGCTGCGGCCTTCCTTCAGCTGAACGTTGGCGTAGCGGGCGCGAGCGATGCAACGCTCTCCTATTGCCAGACACCGATAGAACTCGATTTCATTGCCGCCGTTGAGAAGCCGTTTGAACGGGTGTTCGATAGGCGGCAGGCCGAAGTAAACGCCGTCGTTGCCAGCGGTGCCATCAGCGTTGGGGTCCTGTTGAACAGACACCATCGGGTCCGGTGCATCAGCGGCCGTGCGGAAAGCATGAACCGGGAAAAGCGGCGGAGCCACCAGTGTTTGGTATCGGGTGGTTGCCGCGTGGGTGTCGTCAAAGTAGACCGGGTCTCGGTCCATGATGGCCTGAACAAAGCGTCGAATCGTTTCGCGATCGAGCGCCGCTGTCGAGCGCTTAGGCTCGCCTTCACGCCCCACCCAGGTAGCGAGCGCTGCCGGGTCGGCTTTGGCCTGAGCGGGCTCGCTCACTGCGCTGCGCGCGACGCTGCGGCCGCGCGACGATAGCTGTTAAGGTGTCCGCCGCGCATCACCTTGCCCGGAAGCGGATGCCCAACAATACGTTCGGCCTCACGCGCCACCTCAAGCAGGCGCTCCAGATCTACACCGGTTTCAATGCCCATCTCGTGGCACATGTGCACCAGGTCTTCCGTGGCGATGTTGCCCGGGGCGTCTTTAAAGCCTGCATAGGGACAGCCGCCTAGCCCTGCCACGGCTGAATCAAAATCATCAACACCCATTTCAAGCGCAGCGAAGGCATTCATCAGACCCATTCCACGGGTGTCATGCAGATGAAGATTGATGCGCCGGGTGGGCCAGCGGTCCTGCACTTTGCCGACCAGCCTGCGGATGGCCTCAGGATTGGCCCAGCCCATGGTGTCGGCAAGTTGGATCATCGAAATGTCGTACTGGTTCTGCTCGGCCATGTCCATCAGCTGCGCGATGAGTCCGACAACGTGATCGGGTGAGATATCGCCTTCGTAGTTGCAGCCGAACGCGGCCATGACGCTGACTTCGTGGGGGCGAATCCCAAACCGCTGGAACCCTTCGATGCGCTTTTCGGTTTCAGCCAGAGTTTCAGCGATGGTGCGATTCGTGTTCTTTTTTGAAAACGCCTCACTGGCGGTAATGCTGAGGCTGCCCTCTACATCGAGCTTGCCGGTCATGACCGCGCGCTGCAGGCCCTGGGTATTCAGATAAATGGCGGTGTAGCGTGTGCCCTCGGCTCGGCGAATTCCGGCTACCACCTGTTCCGCATCGGCCATCTGCGGCACCCACTTCGGGCTGACAAATGAGGTGACCTCGATTTCATGAAAATGGCACTCAGACAGCATATCGACCAGCCGGATTTTCTCCGAAGTGTCGACAGGGTTCTTTTCAATTTGCATGCCCTCGCGGGGGCCGAGTTCATGGATGACGATTCGCTTGGGCAGTGCCATGGCTATGCTCCGACTCAAGAAGACTCAGATCTTCAGACCGTAAAAATCCAACACCTGATTGATTCGCTCGCGTGAAGGCTTGGCGCTGAACCAGCCATGACGACTATGCGAAAGCCCCACGCTGCGCTTGAGCTCAACCATGCTTTCGGTGAGTTTGAGGGTGACCGCCAGGCCGTCAAGCACCTGCACCCCATCAATGTGCGTGACGCCATTGGAGGCTAGCAGGATGTTTAGCGGCATTTCGCCGGGGATGATCACGTCAGCGCCCGCGGCAATCAGTTCGGCCGCGCTTTGCTTAAAGCGCTCAATCAGCGGGCCTGGGTCATGCCAGTTTTTCAGGACGTCATGAAAGGTGAAACCTACGGGCTTGACGCCCGTACACCGACCGGACAAACCGTAGTCGTCGATCTGCTCGCGGTAGAGCTGTGCCATGGGCGCGATGAACACCATCAGGCCGAAGCGGTGCCCCAGCATGCAGGCGAGGTGAAAACTTGCCTCGCCATAGCCCACCACGGGCATATCAACAATACTGCGGATCTCGCGAATGAAGGGATTCGGCAGCGTACACATGGCATACGCGTCAAAGCCTTCATCACTTGCCTTGAGCGCCTGAGTGATCCATTGCGAAGCGTGCAAGGTATACAGGGCGGAGTGCGCGATGTCCGTGCCGGGATAGTTGCTGGGATAGGTACCAGGCTTGACACCGTGCAGAACCACCTCGGTATCGGGGCGGACCACACGGCGAACGTGGGCGTCCATCGCCTGCTGGTAAGCGGGCAGTTGCTGAAGTTCGGTAAAGCTCTGGTGCCAGATGCGGATCATCGCGCGGGGTCCTATGGTCAGTCAGCCTTGATACCTGCGTCGCGGATCACCTTGCCCATCCGCTCAAACTCACGCTGCAGGTAGGTATTGAAGTCCTGCACGCTGCCGCCGCGTGGAATGAAGCCGCTCTTGTAGAGGTTGGCGCTGACCGCGGGGTCGGCGATGACATCGTTGAGCGCCTTATTGACAGCATTGATTGCCTCGACCGGAGCCTTAGCCGGTGCGAGCACACCAAGCCAGATGCTTCCATCGGAGTCGATGCCTTGCTCGGCGAGGGTGGGAATATCTTTGGCCCAGGGTACCCGCTGCGGTGCAGCCACACCGATCAGCTTCAGCTTACCGGCGCGAAAATTCGGCTCAGCAAGGGTCATCGGCACCATGAAGGCTTCAACCTGCGAACCGAGCACTGCGGTCAGCGCTGGAGCCGCGCCCTGGAAAGGTACATGCGTCATCTTCATGCCCGATGCCGCCAGAAACGACTCCATGGCGACCTGAGATGAGCTCCCAATTCCCCATGAAGCGAAATTGAAACTACCCGGTTTTGCACGCGCTGCGGCAATGAAATCTTTGAGATTTCCCGGCTGGCTGTTGTTGGTGACCAGTGCCATCGTGAGAAAGCCGGCGAGCCCAACTGGCGTGAAGTCGCGCCGCGCGTCGTAACGGATCTTCGGATACACGTGCGGGTTGATTGTGTGTGTATCGCTTGCCGTGAAGATCATCGTGTAGCCATCAGCCGGCGCATTCGCGACGAACTCCGAGCCGATCATGCCCGCCGCGCCTGGGCGGTTCTCAACCAACACGGGCTGCTTGAGTCGCTCGGTGAGCTGGGTGGCAAAGAGACGCGCGATCACATCGGTGCCGCCGCCTGGCGGGTACCCGACAACAAGTTTGATCGGTCGATCAGGATAAGCGGCGTGGGCCATCGTGGCCACGCCTGTGCTCAGCAGCGCGGCAAGCGCAGCCGATACCGCAAACAGACGACGCGTTGGCATGAGTGTCTCCATCTGTGTTGTCGTTGTTGAACTATTGATTACCGGATCACGGTTGGCCTCTGATCGGCGCCATTTGAGATCCAGCTAGAAAACCGCGACCGAGTGTAGCAACTGGGATATGCCGCGCCAATGGGTCGGGATGGCTCGATCCTTCCGTTTTCAGGCGTGTCGACAAAGACTGGTCGCCGTGGACGGGTAATGCTAAGCGCGGCACTTCATCGGGATGATTGAATGGACCAGGACTTCGCTTTCAGACGCGTCGTGATTACGGGCGGGGCAGGCGGGATTGGCGAAGCGCTTGCACGGCGCTTTCTTGGCCGGGGCGCAGCGGTGCTGCTCGCCGATTGCGATCGCGCGGCGCTGGTGCGCGTTGCGTCTGCGCTGAACGGCGCGGTGGGCCTCTGCGAGTGCGATATCAGCTCAGACCAGGATTGCTCGCGACTGATCCAGACAGCCGAGTCGTATTTTCAGGCGCCGATCGATGTGTTCGTGGCCAACGCGGGCATACCCTTCGCCGGTCCACTG
The DNA here is from genome assembly GCA_964581825.1 of uncultured Bordetella sp. GTDB lineage: Bacteria > Pseudomonadota > Gammaproteobacteria > Burkholderiales > Burkholderiaceae_E > SYIM01. Next base: position 2,800 of record CAZORB010000063.1, on the reverse strand, counting down.
CTGCAGGCTACGGTGGAAGACATTACCCGCGTCATTGCCGTGAACGTGATCGGAAGCATTCTGTCGGCGCGTGCTGCGATAGGCAGTCTGGTAAACGGCGAGGAGCCTTGTCTGGTGTTCATGGGCTCCCTGCAAAGCGTCACGGGCCGTGCGGAACGCAGTGTCTATACGGCAAGCAAGCATGCCATTGCCGGGCTGGTGAAGTCATTGGCGCTGGAACTTGGGCCGCAGGGTATCCGCGTGAACGCCGTTGCCCCAACGGTGCTGGATACCCCGTTTCTTTACCAGGCCTACGAGCGCGCCGGAATTCCCGTGGAGCAGGGCTTGAGGCATGCGGCGCAGGGGCTACCGCTAGGCCGTATTCCTTCGCTGGACGACGTGGCGTCTACCGTATTGTTTTTGTCGTCAGCGGCCGCCCGGTCGATCACCGGTCAAATTGTGATGGTCGATTGCGGCGCAACCGCCGGAAAGATGTGAACGTTCCGGCGGCCCAAGATCAGTCAACTTTCAGGCCGGTGCGAGCAGACAGCGCGCGATAGGTTTCCCGCTCAGCGGCCAGATAGCGCGCGAACTCGGCAGGCGCGCTACCGCCTGCCATGACTCCCATGTCAGCAAGGCGTTTCTGAACAGCGGGATCCTTCAGGCCCTCAGCGGTTTCGCGCTGCACAAGTTCAACGATGGCCGCGGGTGTTCCTGCCGGTGCCATCAACCCGATCCAGGCACTCATGACATGGCCTGGAACGCCTGACTCGACCAGCGTCGCGGCATCGGGCTTCAGACCAAACCGCGCGGCGGAGGTAACACCCAGCAAACGTACCTCGCCGGACTCAATCAACTTGGCAGGTGACGGATAGTTTTCGATGATGAAATCAAACTGCCCGCCAACCAGGTCGACTAAAGCCGGGGCAGCACCGCGATAAGGCACATGAACAACATCAAGGCCGGTGAGGGACTTGAACAGTTCGCAGTTCAGGTGGCTGAACGCACCCACGCCGGACGACCCGCAGGTGAGGCGGTTGCCTGCTTTTCCGGCGGCGAGAACTTCCTGAACTGATCGGTACTTGGAGCCTTTGCCAACGACCATCGCGCCAGGACTGTCGGCAATCAGTGTGATGGGAATCAGATCTTTCTCGACGTCGTAACTAACCGGCTTTCTGGCGATGACGGGCATGATCGTGATCGGACCAGGCGAACCGGCAAGCAGGGTATAGCCATCTGGCTTGGCGCTAACCGCTTGCTGCGCGCCGATCAGGCCACCCGCACCCGTGACGTTCTCAACCACGAAATTCTGACCAAGTCGCTTCGAGAGTTCCCCGGCGGCTATCCGTGTAAGCAGGTCGGTAGCACCGCCGGCGGCAAAAGGGACCACCACGCGAACCGCGCGGCTGGGATAGCGTTCCTGCGCTGCAAGCGGCAGACAGGCGAGCCCGAGCAGCACAGCGCTCAGGCCTTGGCGAATCGAAAAACGCATCAGTGTCTCCTCGGAAGATGGGCAGAAGCTTTGATTGAGCGGTAGGCTTAGTCGCTCCACATGCCGCCGTTGATATCGAGGACTTCACCCGTGATGAAGTCGGCCTGCCGGGACGCAAGAAACATGGCGGCGCGCGCGACGTCATCCGGTCGCCCCATACGTCCGCGCGGAATCAGGGCACGAAGGGCTGGCGGGAATGCGGTGGTCATCGCTGTGGCAATAGGCCCTGGGGCAAGCGCATTCACCGTGATGCCATGCGCGGCGAGTTCGCGCGCCAGGAATCCGGTGATGCTGTGAACGCCTGCTTTCGACGCACCGTAGGCGATATTGCTGGCGACCAACTGTTCGTCGGGACTGATCCACGGTCGGGCATTACCGGAGTTCTTGCCTACGACCGATCCTAGATTGATGATGCGTCCGAACTGAAGGCGCCGCATGCCGGCGATGGCCGCCTGGCAGCACAGGAACGTGCCCTTCAGGTTGATGTCGATCACGCGATCCCATTCGGTCTCGGCGAGCGTTTCAGCTGAACCGAAGGAAACGATGCCGGCAACATTGACCAGCGTGTCGACCGTGGTTCCTGCGGCATTGAGCGCATCGAACATCGCCCGGATCTGCGCTGAGTCGCGGACGTCCAGTGCAATGACACCCTGGTTGCTCTGTCCTGCCTGAGCGGGGGGTACGGCGCCCCGCTGGTCGGCTCGAATCACGCGGCCTCCTGCGGCGGTGAAGGCTGCACAGATTGCTGAACCGATGGCACCCTCGGCGCCAGTTACCAGTGCAACGCGACCCTCGAAAGACTCCGTCGCCGAGCTCATGCCAGCGCCTTCGCGTCGGTGATGTGCAGGCCTGCCTGGCGACCGAACACCATGCCCTTCATGACGGACGTGGCGCCGGTGTAGACGCCGTAATAGCTGCCCACGATCTCGCCCGCGGCGTAAAGGCCGGGAATGGGCAGGCCATCCGAGGACAGGACGCGCGCGTTCGGATCGACCTTCAGGCCTCCGAAGGTGAACACGTTGGCGGACATGATCGGGTAGGCGTGAAACGGCGCACGATCGATCGGGCATGCCCAGTTCGACTTGGCGGGATGCAGTCCTGAGGTGGCCACGCTGTCGAGTTCGAGGGGACGCCAGTCACGACCGCTGCAGGCGGCGTTGTACGTCTTGACCGTGTCGCCGAGCGTGTCAGCCGGCACACCGATCGCCTGCGCAAGCGACGCTATCGAGTCCGCGACGACGGGAGGCTGATCGGTCCGGATCGCCAATCGATAGTTGGGGATGGTCTGGTGCCGGGCATCCAGAACGACCCACGCGCGGCCCTGCGATT
>CAZORB010000062.1:0-23446 GCA_964581825.1 uncultured Bordetella sp. | reverse complement strand
CTGGAATCGGGTGGCTGCTGCGATATCGCCTTTTGCCTTCAAATCGCGGAATGTTTGCCAGGAGGCGAGGGCCTCGCGAGCGAATCCGAGTGCGCCAAACTGGACATCCTGCAGCGCCGCGCCGTGCCGCAGCGTAAACGGTGGAAACAGCTGGTAGTCACGCTCGCGAGCGTCAGACTCAACCAGAGCGGTCACCGCCCCGAATACCGAGCGCTGCCAGGCGATCCAGTTGCTGCGTCGCCCGGTTTCACCATCGGGCAGCCGCGTGGCGCTCGCGCCCAGGGCACCAGCGGCCGCGCGAAACACCGCGGCCGAGTCCGAGAGCGGAACACTGCCTACCAGCAGTGTTGCCACCTGCGAAGTGCTAGGCGCAGCAGCGGTGCGAGACATGGGCGCGAGACGGCTTACCGACCGACAAACTGATTGGTAAACAGATCGGCGACAGGCGTTTCCTTCGCAACAATGCCCTGCGACACATAGAACTTCTGGATCGCAGCCAGTTTCTCTGCGTTGATGGCGCCAAGCGGTCCTGGGCCCTTGTAGGTGTACTCGGTGTACTGGCTGAAAACATCTTCCAGGAACGCCTCGCGACCCTTGAAGGTGGGCGAGCCCGCGACGAAGTCAGGCACCGCTGCCTTGGGGTCCTTCATGATGTCGGCGAGGCCTGTCAGCGTAGCGCGTACGAGCTTCTGAATGAGCTCGGGGCGCTTGGCGATCATGTCGTCGGAGGCAAGAATCGCCTGGGTGGTGGTTGGAATGAATTGATCCGACGCCACCGTGGTGACCTTGGCACCAGCACCTCGGGCGCTGATGGCAAAGTCGACCGGGCCTGCGAACGCCTGCGCCTTGCCGGCGGCGGGTTGCTGCCAGACACCGACCGGGCCGGCGGCCTGCACTTCTACGTCGTTCTTGGTGAGCCCTGCGGTAGCCAGCACGCCAAGCAGTACGTAGTACGACGTGTCCTGATAGGACATTACCGTGATGGTTCGACCCTTAAGGTCGGCAATGCGCTTGATGCCGGCGCTATCGACCACATGCAGATGGTGAAGCGCGCGGCCACCAATGAGCGCCACTGCCTTGACCGGCACACCTTGTGCGCGAACGATGATGGGTGTGTCGCCGATTCCGCCTCCGATTGGCGCATTGCCTGCGCCCACCTGCTTGGCAACATCCACGCCGCCCTTGGCCACCAGAAAATTAACCTTCAGCCCCTCGCGTGCGTAGTAGCCGCGCTGCTGGGCAAGCACCCAGGGCGCGAAGGCCGGCAGCGTGGGCGGGGCGGGCAGCAGATAGTTGACTTCTTCCAGTTTCTGCGCCGACTGCGCCTGCGCGGCAGTCCAAGGCAAGAGCGTGGCAGCAGAAAGCGCGATGGCCGCTAGGGGCCCAGCAATACGATTCATGGTCTCCTCCTGGCTGAATTGTCGCAGCCGCAACCCGCGGTCTGCGCGTGTGTTTTAGTGGGCTGCATAGTAGCATCGGCGCCGGTGATTTCTCTTCGGGAAACAACGATGATCGACAGGCGCGACACACCGACCGTACCGGTCTCGACTGCGGCTGTCGAGTCCCACCCGAGCGATTCCCCGCTGTTGCGTTTTTCAGGGCGCATCTTGTTCCTGTCGGCCAGCCCGGCGAGCATTGACGCACAACTTGCCGGAGAGAATCTGTCGCTCCGCGAAGCCCAGCCGCTGCGCGATAACGTGTCCACCGACGAGATCACGCCGGTACCAGCGATGACAATCTGGGATGACCGGCTGGGTCGCGTGCCCTACACCGGCTTCAAAGCGGGCGACCGGTTGCCGATTGGCCGCGATGCGGTGCGTAACGCGGGCATCGAGGTGGTTGTTGCAGGCGCGCGCTACGGTAAGGGATCGTCCCGCGAACACAGTCCTGCCGCGGAGCGTGCAGCCGGTGTCCGGTTGGTGATTGCCGAAAGCTTCGAACGAATTTATCGACAGAATGCCGACAACATCGGGCTTTACACCTCCACCGATTTCACGCTGATCGACCGCATCCGGCGCGGCGAGCCTATCTCGCTCGACGAACTGTTGTCGGGGCGCGATGCGCTCACCGCCGCGATCGTGCGCGCGGGCGGGCTGATTGAGTTCGGTCAACGGCACCTGCGCGAACCGGCAACGCTGTCAGGTCTTGGCATGCCGGGCGGCGCGCAGAGACCGAAAACGCTTTTCGAAAAGATCGTCGAGCGACACCTGCTGCAGACGCCGGTGAGCGCGCATGCGGTGGAGCCAGGTGCGGGCTTGTTCGTGCGAGCTGATTGGCGGTTCATCATCGAGTACTACGCGGGCATGGCGATCCACATGCTGGAGCGTCGCTTCGGGCAGGCACTCACACTGGTCGACCCCGAGCGCATTGTCATGTTCGAAGACCACACGTCCTATGCAACGGAAAGCCCGGCACACGTGCAGCTGGGCCTTCTCCCTCAGGTACGGGCCATGTGCGAGGTGCAGCGTGACTTCGCAGCGCGCCATCGTCTGAAGTTTTTTCGAACCCTTTCGGAAGAAGAAGTGCTGGCTGACGACGGCAGTCATGTGGCAGGTATCAGCCACGCGGTGATGTCTGAACAGTTCGCACTGCCAGGGCAACTGATTGCAGGCACTGATTCGCACACCCCGCACAGCGGTGCGCTCGGCTGCGTCGCGATCGGGGTTGGCACGACCGACATGGCCAACGCATTGGTGACCGGTGCGCTCCGGTTCACGATGCCCGAGACCATCCGGGTGGAACTGACCGGGCGGCTGCGCGATGGGGTCACCGCGAAAGACGCCGTGCTTCAGCTGCTGGCGCAACCGCCGATTCGCGCCGGCGCCGCGCTGGGCAAGGTGTTCGAGTTCTGTGGCGAGGCAGTCCGCGCCATGAATATCGATGAGCGAGCCACACTCACCAATATGGTGGCCGAGCTGGGCGGCCTCACTGGCCTGGTTGAGCCCGATGGCGAAACCGTACGCTACCTTCGTGAACGTAGGGGAATTGAGTTTGTACTTGAGGACTGGATGCGCAGTGATCCCGATGCGCGGGTTTCCGACCATATCCAGATCGACTGTGGAACGCTTTCGCCTATGCTGGCACGTCCGGGCGACCCGGGGCAGGGGGTGGCGGTGGATACCTTGCCGTCGCCCGTTCCGATCGATATTGCCTACGGCGGGTCGTGCACCGGTGGGAAGCGCGCAGACTTCGACCTGTATTTTCAGGTGCTCAGCTGGGCGCTTGCCCGCGGGCTGTCGGTTGCACCGCGGGTGCAGCTGTACCTGCAGTTCGGTACCACGGCAGTGCGCGACTACTGCGTGGCGCGTGGCTACATGCCGGTGTTTGAGCGCTCAGGCGCCCGGCTGCTCCAACCCTCCTGTGGCGCATGTGCCAACTGCGGGCCTGGATCCTCGGTCCGTCCGGATCAGGTCACCGTCAGCGCGATCAATCGGAATTTCCCTGGTCGCAGTGGGCCAGGGCAGGTCTGGCTGGCCAGCCCGCCAACCGTGATGGCCAGCGCGATCGCGGGCGAACTGCTGTCGTTTGATAGCCTGCGTGCACGTCACGGCGATCAATGATTGACCGAACCCCGCTGCAAGCGCAGGCTTGTGACGGTCGCTGGTTTGGCGCTTGTTATGATGAATCTGCTCCGAGCGCTACAGAGCCGTCCCCTTTACCGGCCGCCCGCCTTTATGTCACACCGGATTTCGTCACCTCGATTGCCGCAGCGCCTGGCTGCCAGGATGCTGAGCGGATTCTTATCGCTTGCAGCGGCGGTTTGTCCAGCCGTCGTGCTCGCACAGGAGCCCGTTCCAGGCTTCAGCATCGATCAGGTGACCGAGCGGGTCCTGTCTGGCAATCGGGATCTGCAGGCGGCGTCGCTGGCGCGTGATTCGGCGCGGTCAGGCATTGCAGCTGCGCAGGCGCTGCCAAACCCCAAGCTCGACCTGACGGGCGGTCGCGCTGCGCCCCGTTTCGGCGTGGCCAGTTCCACAACGGTACAGGGATTTGGCGCCTCGCAGCTTATTGAAAGCTCAGCCCTGCGCAGCTCTCGAATCGACGCCGCACGGGCGCTCGAGCGTGGTGCGGGACACACCATTGCTCAGGTGCGCAATGATCTGGTGGCGCTTACCCGACTGGGCGCGTTCGAGGCCCTGCTGCGGCAGGAAGAGGCCGATGCAGCCGCTGAAGCGCTGAGGCTGCTCGATCAGGTCCGCGAGCGGGTCCGGGTCAGAGTCGATAGTGGCGAAGCGCCTCGCTACGAGTTGATCAAGGCCGATGCCGAGATCATCACCGCGCGGCAGCGTCGGGATGGGGCTCGTATACTCGCCGAGAAGGCGCTGCTCGATCTGAACCGCCTCGCGGGTGGCGCGCTGCCAGAACGCTGGCGGCTGGCAGCGGCACTTGATGAAGCGGGGCCTCCGCTTGTACTCGATGCGCTGATTCGTGAGGCGCTCGAGCGAAGCCCTGACCTCGCGCTGCTGCAGGCGGATGTGGATCGGGCGCGTGCCCAATTGCAGGCTGCGCAGGCCAGTCGCTGGCCTGGTTTCGAAGTGCGGGTCGACCACTCGCGCGAGCCCGACGTGGTGCAGAACCGAATCGGTGTCAACGTGGCGGTGCCGCTGCTCGATAACCGGTCAAATGTCATCGAACAGGCCAGCATCGACCTGACGCGGGCTCAGCGGCTACTCGAGGGTCGACGCGCTGAGCTGCGGCAGCAGATGCTGCTTGGGTGGAAGTCGCTCGAGATGGCCGCGGGTGCCGTTGACGCGCTCAGCCGAGGCGCTGTTCGCGAGGCGGAGGCTGCGCTGCGGGTGGCTGAGGCCGCTTATCGATTCGGTGAACGGGGAATCCTTGAAGTACTCGATGCACAGCGCGTTCTCCGATCGGTGCGAGCCGATCTGTTGCAGGCGCGCTTCCAGGTACAGGCTGCGCGTGTGGGGCTCGAGCAGTTGGCAGCCCGATACATTGATCGTTGATCGTCCGCACTGTCGGGCGACCTGAGGACTCTGATGTCTAGAACACCTAACCGTTGGCGGGTTGCCGCACCCCTGGTATTCGCGTTGGCGTTGAGCGGCTGCGGTGATCGCGGCCCCCAAAATGCCGCGGGCACCAAACCTACTTCGGCCGCGCCAGCGACCGGTACCGCCGCGCCGGGAACCGCAGGGACGCGCAGAGCGTCGGACCCGATGGAGGTGGGCGTTCGTCCTGAAATGTCGGCCTACTTCAAGGTAGGCAAAGTAACGCAGGTTGATATTGCTCAAACGGTGGAAGCAGCTGGTCGCATCGAAGCCGATGCCCGCCGCGTCGCGCGAATCGGTGCCGCGGTGTCGGGACGCGTCACCGAGATTCTGGCCGAGGTGGGTGATACGGTTCGCCGCGGGCAGCCACTTGCCGAAATTGCGAGTCCAGAACTTACCACCGCCCAACTGAACTATCTGCGCGCCTATTCGGCAAGCACCCAGGCGGAGCGGGCGGTGGATCGCGCGCGGCAACTGCTTCAGGCGGATGTGATCGGCTCGGCGGAGCTACAGCGCCGCGAGTCCGAGCTGACGATCGCACGGGCTGAACTTCGCGCGGCGGGCGATCAGCTTTCGCTGATTGGCATGAGCGAAGATCAGCTGTCTGCGCTTCGAACCAGCGGAACACTGAACGCACGGCTGCAGGTCTCCTCGTCGCTCGCAGGCGTCATCATCGAGCGCAAACTGAGTAAAGGTCAGGTTGCCCAGCCTGGCGACTCCCTATTCACCGTGGCCGATCTCAGCAGCGTCTGGGTGGTGGGTTCGCTTCCCGAGCAGGTGGCAAGACAGGTCAAGCCTGGGCAGACGGTTGAGATGGAAGTTGCCGCGCTACGCGGTCGTAAACTCACCGGGCAGGTGATTCATGTCGGCGATCTGGTCTCGGCGGAAACGCGAACAATTGAGTTTCGCACCGAGGTCGTCAACCCCAAGCGAGAGCTGAAGCCTTTGATGATGGTGTCGATGCGGGTGCTGGGCGAGCCGCAGCGACAACTCGCGATTCCTGTCGAGGCGGTGGTTCGTGAAAACGATCGCGATTACGTATTCACTCGCCTTGGGCCGGATCGGTTTCGGCTCACCCCGGTTGAGTTGGGGCCGGCTGTAGGGGCGCTACGCCCGGTTCGGCGCGGACTGCAGGAGGGGGCCGAGATCGCGGTATCAGGAGCCTTTCACCTGAACAACGAACGCAGGCGCGCCGAGCTGGAGTAATTGTCATGATCGCGAGCCTGATTCGCGCTGCGCTCGGCCAGCGCCTGATTGTCATTGTTGTTTCGCTGGTGCTGGTGGCCTTCGGCATCCGCGCTGCCATGCGGCTATCGGTGGACGCATTCCCCGATGTCACGAACGTTCAGGTTCAGATCGCGACCGAGGCGGCGGGCCGCTCCCCCGAGGAAATCGAGCGCTTCGTCACGGTTCCGCTCGAGATTGCGATGACGGGCCTGCCCGGGCTGGTGGAAATGCGCTCGCTGAACAAGAGCGGGCTGTCGATCATCACGCTTGTATTTACCGATCAGACTGACGTCTACTTTGCCCGGCAGATGGTGACCGAGCGACTGATCGAGGTAACACCGCGAATGCCTGCAGGCATCGTCCCGGTGCTGGGTCCGGTGTCTACCGGCTTGGGCGAGGTCTATCAGTACACGCTCGAACATCCCGATGACGGGAAACGTGCGCTTTCGGAGCAAGAGCTCGCCGAGCGCCGCTTGGTGCAGGACTGGGTCGTACGGCCGCTGCTGCGCTCGATTCCGGGTGTTGCCGAAATCAATTCGCAGGGCGGCTTCGTTCGCCAGTATCAGGTTCAGGTTGATCCGAGCCGCCTGTTTCACTTCCGAATGTCGGTGCAACAGGTGGTTCAGGCGATTGCGGCCAACAATGCCAACTCGAGTGGCGGCATTCTGCCGCGTGCCTCCGAGCAGTTCCTGATCCAGGGGGTGGGACTGATCCGGACGGTGGACGACATTGCCAACATCGTGATCCGCGAGGAAGGTGGGGTTCCGGTGTTCGTGCGTGATGTCGCAAGCGTCAACATCGGGTCTGAAGTGAGGCAGGGCGCGATCATCAAGGGCGGCTACACCGAGGCGGTGGCCGGAATCGTGCTGATGATCCGGGGCGGTAATGCGAAGGAAATCGTCGGACGGATCAAAGATCGCGTAGAGGAAATCAACGCCAAGGGGATGCTGCCAGGGGGCCTGAAGATCGTCCCCTTTTACGATCGCACTGATCTGGTGGATGCCGCGCTCTGGACCGTGGGGAAGGTGCTGCTGGAAGGCATTGCGCTGGTGATCGTCATTCTGTTTGTGTTTCTGGGTGATGTTCGATCCAGCCTGATCGTGGTGGCCACGCTCATCATCGCCCCGCTCACCACCTTCATCGTCATGAACCACTACGGCATCTCCGCCAACCTGATGTCGTTAGGCGGTCTTGCGATTGCAATCGGATTGATGGTTGATGCCACGGTGGTGGTGGTTGAAAACGTTTACCTGAAGCTAGGCGAATACGTACCCGGCGGTAAGTCGCGAAGGCGAATTGTTTTCGATGCCACAAGCGAGGTGGCAACGCCAACCATCTTCGGAATCGCAATCATCATTCTGGTGTTCCTGCCCTTGATGACGCTCCAAGGTATTGAGGGCAAGATGTTTGCGCCGCTTGCGCTCACCATAGCCATTGCGCTGGCGGTGTCGCTGATTGTGTCGCTGGTGCTGTCGCCGGTTCTGTGCTCGTTGTTCCTGAAGGGTGGTGGAGATCACGAAACCTGGCTGATTGCGTTTCTCAAGCGTGGTTATACCCGTCTGCTCGATGGTGCACTGACGGTACCGTGGCTTACGATAGGCGCGGCAATTGTGCTGCTCGCAGGATCGCTGTCGCTCTTTCCTTTCCTCGGTAAGTCGTTCATGCCGATCATGAAAGAAGGCGCGCTCACACCGCAGATCAATCGGGTGGCCAGCATCTCACTGGATGAGTCGATCCGCATCGAGATGGATGCGATGAAGCGGATTGCAGACGTGCCAGGCGTGAAGATGGTGGTGTCTAAGCTTGGGCGCGGAGAGTCGCCGGCCGATCCAGCGGGCCCCAATGAGTCGGATCCAATTGTTCTGATCGACCCTAAATCAGGTCGCACCCAGGACGAGATCGACGAAGACATTCGGCAGCGGCTATCCACCATTCCCGGTGTGCAAATCGTGTTGTCACAGCCCATCGCAGAGCGAGTCGATGAGATGGTTACCGGCGTTCGGTCACAACTCGCGATCAAGGTATTCGGCAGCGAGATCTCGGAGCTGCGCAGAATTTCCGAGGCAGTCGCCCGAATACTTCGGTCGGTGCCGGGCGCGCAGGACATCCGTATCGAACGGCTCTCGGGCCAGCAATCGCTGCGAATCGAGATCGATCGATTTGCGATCGCGCGCTACGGTCTCAACGTTGCAGACATTCACGACATCATTGAAACCGCAGTTGGCGGCCGGGAGGTTACCTCTCTCTATGAGGGTGAGCGTCGCTTCGCGGTCACGGTTCGCTTCCCGGCTGAACGACGCAATTCGATTGAAGCGATCTCCGCCATCAAAGTGCGCAGCCATGATGGCAGCGAGGTGCCGCTTGCCGCGCTCGCTCGTATCCAGCTGGTTGACGGTCCGGCTCAGCTGTCTCGCGAAAGCGCTAAACGGCGGGTGGTGGTGGGGGCCGATGTAACCGGTCGTGACCTGGCGGGCTTTGTGGATGAGGTGCGCCAGCGACTCGAAGCCGAGATTCGTTTACCCGAGGGCTATTACTTTGATTTTGGCGGCCAGTTTGAAAACATGGAGCGCGCAATGGAGCGCTTATCGGTCATCGTTCCGATCACGATCGCCGCCATCTTCTTCCTGCTGTTCGTGTTGTTCAACTCAGTCAAGCTTGCGTCGCTCATCATTCTGGTGCTGCCCTTTGCGTCAATCGGGGGCATCTTCGGGCTGTTTCTCACAGGCGAATACCTGAGCGTACCGGCTTCGGTAGGTTTCATCGCGCTTTGGGGAATCGCTGTGCTCAATGGCGTCGTGCTGGTTACCTGTATCCGCCGTCTGCGGCAAGACGGCCAGAGTGTGGCAACTGCAGTCCGAGAAGGGTGTCTGCTTCGATTCCGGCCCGTCATGATGACCGCAACCGTTGCGTTGCTGGGCCTGGTGCCGTTTCTGTTCGCAACCGGTCCAGGCTCTGAGGTTCAGCGTCCGCTGGCGGTCGTGGTCATCGGAGGACTGATTACTTCAACGCTACTCACCCTGGTCGTGGTACCAGCGCTCTATCGGTGGTTCGATGACGAGCCGCAGGAAGCGTGAAGCAGCGCCTGCGCGTTAACGATCAAGCTCGTATTCGCGTTGAATGCGCTCAATCTCGCCAAAGCCGATCAGTTTCTTGAAACTGTCCATGGAGGTTTGCGGCAGCGGCAGCGTTCGGGCATGCCGGTCGGCAGCAAGCTGGGCAAGATTGGCCCGCATTGCCTGCGTTACGGTCATGAGCGGTACCAGTGGAAATACGGCAAGACCTGCCACCGATTCGATGTCCTGGGCACTCAGGTCGCGCTCGAGCCAGCCCAGTATCTGCAGTGACAGGCGTCGGCCGCATGCCTGGCTCAGCCGCCGCAGGTCGTCGATCGACTTCATTGTTTTCGAGATAGGTTGAATAAGATCGGCACCCGCCTCGGCGTAAAGGCATGCGCGTTCGATCGACTCTTCAACGCTGTCAGCGTCGGTTCGCGCGATCACCAGGAAATCGCGGTCACGGCGCGCGTCGCAGGCTGCGCGAATTTTTCGGGCTGCCTCCTGAGCGGGTAGAACCTCTACTGCGCTTGCTGCGGCTGGGCAGCGCTTGGGAATCAGCTGGTCCTCAAACACGATGCCGGCAACGCCCGCATGTTCGAATTCACGAACCGTACGGATGACGTTGATCACGTTACCGTAGCCCGTATCGCCGTCGGCGATCACGGGGCGCGTGACGCAGTTGACGATATGCCGCACCACGCCGAGGTTTTCGGTCATGGTGTAGAGCTCAACATCGGGTTGGCCAAGGTGTGACGCAGAAATGCCAAAGCCTGTGGTGAAGACCGCATCGAACCCGGCTTCATCGATTAGCCGCGCTGACAAAGCGTCATATGCGCCCGCCGACCAGATGGTTTTACCAGCGTTGAGAATGGCGCGAAGCGCTGCTGCTTGAGTGCTCATGATGTTATTTGCCTTCACGAGCGGAAGCCGCTCGATGTTTCAGATAGCCCGTCAGACCGCCGTGTTCGAGTGTGCTCCGATCCGCGCTGGACAGTAGCAGGCACGGCAGGCTCGGGCCATTTTGTATGACAACCTCACATCGATTCCAGTCGATGGTGAGCGTGTCCCAGCGCCTGGCAACCGCGAGGATGCCGGGGCAGGCGATCATCGGAAACCCCATGCTGATTTCGCCGCGCCAGAAACCCGGCGAAAACGATTCGGCAATCAGTGCACGAATGCCCAGATGACGCATGGCGCGCAGCGGCGGATAGTGCGGATGTCCGTACCCGAAGTTGACGCCACCCACCAGTACATCGCCTGCCCGTACCTGAGTCGCGAAGTCCGGGTCGTAATCTTTCATCGCGAGCGAGGCGAGTTCATCGATGTCGGTGATTTTGATGTTCTTCACGCCAACGATCTGGTCGACGTCGAAGTCTTCCTCGGGGAAGATCCAGGCAATTCGGCCGGTGATGTTCTCAAGTGCCATGGTGAAAGCAAAAAGGGGTGGGCGGGCTTAGCCGCTAAAGGCGTTCAGCAGCGGGCGAGGATCGGCGATGCTTCCCGCAACGGCCGAAGCAGCAACAACCGCAGCGTTACACAGATAAATCTCGGAGTCGGGACTGCCCATGCGTCCGGGAACATTGAGGGTACCGGTTGAGACCGCCCGCTGGCCAGCGGTCATGGTTCCGATTCGGCCGAAGCAGTAATCGCAGGAAGGCGAACTGACGAAAGCCCCCGCATCCGAGAACACCTGGATGAGACCCTCTGCTGCAGCCTGCGACATGATCGCCTGCGACGTGGGAACAATGTGCAGCGACACGCCTGCGGCCACCTGCCGACCTTTCAGTACCTGGGCCGCAGCGCGAAGATCTTCCATTCGGCCGCTGGCGCACGAGCCGAGGTAGCCCGCATGAATTGGCAGTCCAATGAAGTCGGTGAGGTTGCGCGTGCGGGCGGGACTGGGCGGAATCACGACCACGGGTTCAATCTCCGACACATCGATGTCGACGACCTTGTCATAGTGGGCGTCGGGATCGCTGCAGACCGGATCGAGCTTGATTCGCGCTCGGTCACGCGCGTAGTCGATGGCTTTCTGGTCGGGGTTGACGATCGCGGTGGTGGCGCCTACGAACATGGCCTGTCCGCAGATTGTCTGCCGGCCTTCGATACTCATTGCGTCGATCACCGGGCCGCCAAGTTCCAGCACCTTGAAGGCGCAGGAGGCGGGTCCCATCACGCGAACAATATGATGGAAAACATCTCGAGCCATGACGCCGGACCCCAGGCGCCCGTGAAGATTGACGCGGACGGTAGCGGGCACTCTCAGGCTGACCGTTTCGTTCACAAACGCTTCAAGCAGATTGCGCCTGAGGCCAATTGCAAGTGTGCCCAGCGCACCCAGTTGACTGATGTGGCCGTCAAAGTGCACAGCAAACGCGCCAGGGGTGGCATAGCCCAGTTCCGCGCTCACCTGATGGCCGATACCCTTCCGTTCGTAAACCGGCACACCCTGTTCGGCGCCCCATTGCCGGGTCTGGATGTGCAGTTCCTCTTCCTTGGGCGTTGCTACCGGCACCATGTGGTCGATGAACAGAGCGAAGCGTTTCGGATCGGCGACCCGCTCGATGCCGAAGTCGTCTTTCATCTGCTTAAAGATGACATCGGTATAGCCGGGGAAATCATAGGCAATCACGAAATCCGGGCGCGCGAGCACTTCGTCGCCCGCGCGCACCCCGTCACGCTGCGCGACACGAGCCAGGATTTTCTCGGTGATCGTGAACCCCATTGCGCCTCCGATGTCTCTGTGTGAATGCCACGCGTGCGTCGCGCCAGCGCGCGCGGCAGCCATTGTTGTTTCATGCGCGTTCTGGCGCAAGTGTCGCAGATTGAAGCGCGCGCATGCGCAATCCAGCTAACCGGCCAAGGCGTGGTGGGCTCGGCGACCGGTTTATGTGCTGACCGAAATCGGCCTCCAGCACCAGTCGGGTTTTCACGAATCCCTCAGAGACCGCGCCCACGTCCTGATTGATGGTCTACACCTCCCGATGTCTATTATCATCCGCGGGCTCGGCTGACTTCCCCTTCAAGGAGACATGACATGTTGAAGAAGTTTCTGGTCGCTGCGGTGGCCGCGGCTTGCGCAAGTAGCGGCGCGATCGCGCAGTCGCTCCCGGCTGGTCCAAAAATCACCGTGACTGCTGTCACGCAGGCTGCCCCCTCAATTCCGCAATACACGAAGGTCGACGTGCCGGTGCTGCGGGAAAACATGCCCAAAGCCAGTAATGGCCGAATCGAGTTCAATCTGAAGAGCTGGCCCGAGGCCAACGTTCAGGGCCCCGAGGTGATCCGCCTGGTTCGCTCCGGGCAGGTCGATATCGGTGGCGCGCCGCTCACCACCGTCTCGGGCGATGTGCCCATTCTGGACGGTGTCGATCTGGCGGGTCTGAACCCCGAGATCGATCAGGCGTTCCGGGTGGCGGAAGCCATGATGCCGATCGCCAACCGCGAGCTCGAGCGCCTGGGCGTTCGAATCATTGCCAGCTATCCGTATCCCGCGCAGGTGTTTTTCTGCCGCAAGGCCATCAATGGTCTGGCCGATTTCAAAGGTCTGAAAATTAGAGTGAACGGGCCGTCGCCAGGTGATCTGATGAATGCGCTGGGTGCGCAGCCCACCGCGCTGGCGTTCGGTGAGGTGTACACCGCGCTTGAGCGTGGCACGGTCGATTGCGGCGTGACCGGCACGGGTAGTGGAAACGGTACCAAGTGGTACGAGGTCTCCACCCACCTGTATACCCTGGCCATTTCCTGGTCCACCTCGGGCTACTTCGTGAATCTCGCCTGGTGGAACAAGCTTGATCCGGCCGTTCGCAGCTTCCTCGAGGCCCAGTTCCGCGATGTTCAGGCCCAGCAGTGGAAACTGGGCGCAGACGCAACCCAGGACGGCGTTGACTGCAACATTGGCAATGCGGCTGGCTGCACGATCGGCACGGTCGTCAAGAATCGCCCGATGGTCTGGGTGAAGGCGTCGGACGCCGACAAGGCACGTGTTCGCGAGGCGCTGCAGAACGTGGTGCTCCCCAACTGGGTCAAGCGCTGCGGACCGAAGTGCGGTGACGTTTACAACGAGGTGATCGCACCGATTTCGGGCGTTCGCTACGCGGCACGCTGATCGGGGTCGCGCGATGCTGCTCGTCTCGGTGCGCGCAGCCAATCGCGCGATCGACGCGCTGGCCCGTCTCATGGGAGCCTGCGCAGGCTGGTTGATTATTGCCTGCGCTTTCTTCATCACATTTGACGTGCTGGCGCGGCGCTTTCTGGGTTTTTCCACGCAAGCCAGTGTTGAGTTGTCCGGTTACATGCTGGGCATTGGCATTGCGTGGGGACTTGCAGCCGCGATGGAAGCGCGCTCGCATGTTCGGATTGACGTTCTGATCATGCGTTTTCCGCCGGGTATCCGGCGGTGGTTACACTGGATTGCGTTGCTGGCGCTCGTCGTGTTCGCGGGGTTTCTGGTGTACGGCGCCTGGTACACGGCAAGTGAATCCTGGAGCTTCCGAGCCACTGACAACAGCCTGCTGAAAACGCCGCTCATCATCCCGCAGGGCTTGTGGTTTATCGGGCTGGCAGCGTTTGGGCTAATGGTGACCCTACGTGCAGTGGAAGTCACCCTGCTCCTCGCAGGCGGTTCGATTGAGGAAGTCGAGCGGCTCACAGGTCCTCGCAGTTTTATAGAGGAAGCCGACGAAACGCTTGATGCGCTGGGCGTGGACAAAGCTAACCGCAGCGGGGTATCACGGTGATTGCCGTCGTCTTTTTGCTGTTGCTGCTGGCGGTCACCATCGGCGCTTCACTGTTTGGGGGTGCCTCAGCGTCGCAGGTACCAGTTGGGCAGATTCTGATGCTGGTGGGTCTTTTCTGCCTGTTTTTTGGTGCGGGTATTTATGTGGCCGCTGCGCTCGGCCTGCTCGGCATCATTGCAGGGTTCGCGTTCTCTGATCGCCCTTTCTGGAACTTCATCGGCCAGATGGTGTGGGGGCCCACCACCAATTTCGTACTGGTCGCAGTGCCGCTGTTTCTGCTGATGGGCGAAATCATGCTGCGAGCGGGTCTGTCGGATCGGCTCTACCGTTCGCTCAATCTCTGGCTGCAGCGTGTACCGGGTGGACTTCTTCACACCAACATCGCGGCGTCCAGCGTTTTCTCGGCCATCTCCGGGTCCAGCGTTGCAACGGCCGCTACCATGGGGTCGGTCGCCCTGCCGTATTTCCGCGGCACACGATACGCGCCGCCGATGGTGCTCGGGTCGCTCGCCGCGGGGGGCGCGCTGGGTAACCTGATCCCGCCCGGCATCACCTTCATCGTCTACGGGCTCATGACCGAAACATCGGTGGGCGCGTTGTACACCGCGGCCATTGGACCGGCCCTCCTGGTGATCCTGCTCTTCACGCTGCTCATTTTTTGGCATGGCGTGCGTAACCCCATCCCGCGTCCGGACGCCATCCCGCTCGCGGTGAAGTTGCGCGGGTTGATCGGTTTGTTGCCTACTCTCGCACTGATCGGGATTGTTCTGGGCACCATTTATTCGGGGCTCGCCACGCCCACCGAATCTGCCGCCTTGGGCGTGGTAGCCGCCATCATCGCAGCGGCGCTCGCCGGACGACTGTCGCTGTCGATGCTCAACGAGTCCGCGAAGGCCGCTGCGCGCACCACCGCGTTCATCGGTCTGATCCTGTGCGGGGCCTACCTGCTTAACTATATTTTCAGTGCGCTGGGGGTGCCCCGAGCACTGTCCCAGGCCGTGGCGGACTTGCCGGTTCCCCCGTGGGTGGTCATGGCGCTCATCGTCGGTTTTTATCTTGCGCTCGGCACTTTCATGGAAGGGTTTTCGATGATCGTGACGACGATTCCGGTCATCTTTCCGGTCGTCAAGGCGCTTGGCTACGATCCAATCTGGTTTGGCGTGGTGGTAACGATGCTGGTGGAGATCGCGCTGATCAGCCCTCCGGACGGTACGGTGCTCTATGTGCTCCAGGGAATGCGCGGTTCTCCGGGCCCGATCACCGATGTGTTCAAGGGTGTGATGCCGTTTCTGCTGGTGTACATCGTCGCGATCATTCTGCTGATGGTGTTCCCACAGATCGCGCTGTGGCTGGTCAACCGATCGCCTTGAACCTTGGGCCCCGGGGTCCCGCCCGGGTATTTCCTTAAATCAATTCGGGTTTTGTCATGTTGCTTGGATTTGTTGTCGCCTACTTGGTCTGCACCATTGCAATCGGGCTCTGGGCCGCAAAGAACGTCAAGAGCACTGCCGACTTCGCGGTAGCAGGTCGGCATCTGCCAATGATCATGATTGTCACGACTACCTTCGCCACATGGTTCGGGTCGGAAACCGTACTGGGCATTCCGGCGAAGTTTGTCGAGGGCGGGCTCAATGCGGTGGTCGAAGATCCGTTTGGCGCGGGTTCCTGCCTCATCCTGGTTGGCCTGTTCTTCGCAGCCAAGCTCTACAAGATGACGCTCCTCACCATCAGCGACTATTACCGCGAGCGCTACGGGCGCGGCGTGGAAGTGGCCTGTTCGCTGATCATCATCATGAGCTACCTGGGGTGGGTATCAGCGCAGGTCACGGCGCTGGGATTGGTCTTTAACCTGCTCTCCAAGGGCGCGATCCCGATTGAAATGGGCATGATCATCGGTACCGCCGTGATCCTCGCCTACACGCTGTTCGGTGGCATGTGGTCAGTCGCCGTCACTGACTTCGTACAGATGATCGTTCTGGTGGTGGGTCTGTCCGCGATTGCGATATTCGCCGCGAATCTGGCGGGAGGCGCCGACAAGGTGATCGATTTCGCTGCCAGCAAAGATCTGTTCCGGTTCTTCCCTGAACCCACCTTCACCGAGATCATGTTCTTCATTGCGGCGGCCATCACCATGATGTTCGGATCGATTCCGCAGCAGGATGTGTTTCAGCGTGTGATGTCAGCCCGTGATGTGAAGGCAGCCACGCGCGGTCCTGTCATTGGGGGCATCTGCTACATCCTGTTTGCCTCGGTCCCGATGTTCCTGGTTACCAGCGCATTGGTGATCATGCCGGAGAAAGCGGCTGAACTGATCGCGGAGGATCCGCAGAAGGTGCTGCCCACGCTGGTTCTCGAAAAGATGCCGCTGATCATGCAGGTGTTGTTCTTTGGCGCGCTGCTGGCTGCCTTGCAAAGCGTCGCTGCGGCAACGCTGCTGGCGCCGTCAGTCACATTTGTTGAGAACATCTGGCGGCAGTTCAAGCCGCGCATCAGCGATCGGCAAGAGCTTCTTACCATGCGAATCGCGGTGCTCGTATTTGCGTGCTGTGTCTGCAGCTACGCTATCGCGCTGAAGGGCACGCCGATTTACGAAATGGTGTCTGGGGCCTATCAGGTCACGCTCGTCGGTGCATTTGTGCCGCTCGTGGCGGGATTGTTTTGGTCACGGGCCACCACGCAGGGGGCGGTGTTCGCCATTGTTTTGGGTCTCGCCACCTGGGGCATTCTGCTTCTGGCTGGGCTCGGTGAGGTCTTCCCCCCTCAGCTCGCAGGTTTCGCGATGGCTGCAGTTGGCATGGTGATCGGATCGCTGGGGCCCCAGCGCCTCATTCGTAACCAGCACGGGTCACACCATCATATGGTCGGGGTCGAAGGCCGGAAGGCCGCACACTGATCCGCTCAGTTTAAGTTTTCCCTCAAACCAAAAATCATTCACCGGAGACAACCTTGAGAGCTCGTTCCCTGATTCGCACAACCCTGGCAGGCGCAGCCGCTGCGCTCACTGCTTCCATTGCTTATTCGCAGATTTCCGCCGCCTCGCTCGATCAGCTGGCTGCGCAGGCCCGCGGCAAGGGGCCGGTGATCTGGTACGAAAGCTCGCCCACCGATCAGGCAGACAAGATCGCGGCCGCATTCGCCAAACGTTTTCCGGGTGTTCAGCTGCAACACACCCGCGATGCAGGCGGTGCAGGGATAGGCGCCAGAGTCATCCAGGAAGTGCAGGGCAATGCTCGTACGGCCGATCTGCTCACGGGCAGCGCGTCGGTCATCTGGCAGCTGGTCAACCGCGATATGGTTGTCAAGCAGGACTGGAAGGCGATGGGCGTGCCAGACACCGTCGGCACCTCGCCTTTCACGATTGCCAGCACCACGGCGGTGTACGTGCTGCTTAGCAATAAGCAACAGGTGTCGGATGCCGAGGCGCCCAAGACCTGGGATGACCTGCTCAATCCCAAGTGGTCGGGCAAGGTCGGTCTCTGGATTCGTGCTGAGCCGCAGTTGTCGCTGGCAGCGACCTGGGGCGAGCAGAAAACCGCGGCGTTCATCGAGTCGGTCAACCGCCAAAAGCCGTTTGTGTTCAAGAGCACTTTCCCGCTGGCACAGCAGGTTGGTGCGGGTGAAGTACCCGTGGGGCTTGGGCTGTACCACGCGGCGATGGTTCCCATTCAGCGCGGTGCCCCGATCCGGTTCCACTTCCCCGATCCGGTACCCACCACCACACTGCACAGCGCGGTGATTGCAGCAGGAAAAAACCGTGAAGGCGGTCTGCTGCTTGCATTGTGGCTGGCAACACCTGAGGGCGCGAAAGTCTATGAGGCGGCCACCGGCCGTGGCCATGCCGGCGTTGAGGGTACAGAGGTTCAGAAGCTGCTGGCTGGACGAAAACTCACCGAGTTTTCACCAGACAAAGTGCCTGATAACCTCGAAATGTTCGAGCGCTTCAACAAGTCCATCGCTGCTGGCGGCCAAGCCGTCAAGTGAGCGCAGCGCCGCAATCGGGCGCGTGGTCTTCCCCAGCAAGCTCAGGCGGGTGGGGTGCGCGCCTTAGCGCGGCAGCGGTTGCGCTGCTGCTGATTTATCTGGTGATTGTGCCGCTGGTGCTGCTGGGTATCAGCAGCATCCGGCCGACTGGTTTTCCGCTGGAAGCGGGCTTTACGCTCAGCAACTTCAGCAAAGTGTTCCTTGCAGGCGACTTCGGCCGCCTGCTTCAGACGACCGTACTGTTCGCGCTGGGCTCCACCGCACTCGCGATGGTGTTGGGAACCGCGCTCGCCTGGCTGGTTGAGCGCACCGATCTGCCGGGCCGCAACGTGTTTCGCGTGCTGGTCATTCTTCCGATGGCAACACCGCCAGTGCTACTGGCCATTGGTTGGGCGATGCTGCTGTCGCCTCGCACCGGGCTGTTCAATCTGCTGCTCAAAGACGGGCTTGGGCTGAGTGCTGCGCCGTTCAACGTGTACTCGGTGCCAGGCATGATCTTCGTGGAGGCGCTGGCGCTGGTGCCCACAGCGTTTTTGTTTCTGGCGCCTGCCTTTCGCAACATGGACCCCAGCCTCGAAGAGGCAGCCATTGCCAGTGGTGCCTCCGCCTGGCGGCTGATTCGCAAAGTGCTGTTGCCGCTGTTGTGGCCTGCGCTGGCGGCCTGTGCGGTGTTTCTGCTGATCGTGTGTTTCGTGGTGTTCGATATCCCAGGTACGCTGGGGATGCCGGCACGTATCTATGTGCTCAGCACACGAATTTTTTACCTGACCGCTGACAGTCCGACCGGTGTGCCGCTCTATGGGCAGGTGAGCGCGCTGGGCACCTTCTTCCTGCTGATTCTCGCAGTGTTGGGCTATGCCTACTTCCGCTTCACCCGCGAGAGCCAGCGATACCGAACCATCAGCGGCAAAGGGTTTCGCCCTCGCCAATCTTCACTCGGCGTTTGGCGTTGGCCTGCCTTCGGCGCGGTATCGGTCTACTTTCTGCTGGCGGTGGTGGCGCCGCTGGGAATTCTGATCTGGGCAAGTCTGATGCCCTACCAGACCCGACCCAACCTGGCCTCGCTTTCGCTCGCCACGCTCGATAACCATGTGGATTTTCTGCGCAATGCGCGGCTGATCACCGCAACACTCAACTCACTGACGATTGCAATCGTGTCGGCCACGCTGGTGGCGGCGCTGTCCTTGATCGTGTCGTGGCTGGTCGTCAGACAGCGTCCCGCAGGCGCGACGCTGATCGACAACCTTGCTTTCGCGCCTATTGCAATTCCTGGCGTGATGCTCGGTGTCGCGGTCATCTATGTGTATCTGTCGCTGGATCAGGTGTTTCCGGTGTACGGCACGATCTGGATTCTGGTGATCGCCTACGTTACCCATTACCTGTCGTTTGGCAGTCGACTTGCCAACGGTGTCATGGTGCAGATCCACCCCGAGCTTGAGGAGGCGGCTCGCGCATCGGGCGCAGGGGGCTTTCGGGTGCTTGCGCGGATCACGGCGCCGCTGGTGTGGCCAGCGGTGGCGGCCATCTGGATTTGGGTGGTTGCCCATGCCATGCGGGAACTCTCTACCGCCCTGATGCTCGCCAGTCGCAACAACACAGTATTGCCCACCCTTCTCTGGGATTACTGGACGGGCGGCGAGCCTACTCGGGCGGCGACCGTGGGCGTCTGGCTGGTCCTGGCGCTCGCGCTGTTTCTTGCGCTGTGGCATCTGCTCTCAACGCGAAGCGCAAGCCGCACCTCCTGACGACCTCTTATCGATTAACCGCCATGCTTCAAGTTGATCAGCTTCGCAAGCGCTACGACCGAACCGACGCGAAAGCCTTCGCTGTACAGGAGGTGTCGTTCAGTGTGAAGCCCGGCGAATTCTTTACGCTCCTCGGTCCCTCGGGCTGCGGTAAAACGACCACACTTCGCTCGATTGCGGGCCTTGAGATGCCCGATGAGGGCGACATCAAGATTGGTGACGACACCGTATTTTCATCGGTCCGGGGCATCGCAGTGCCTGTGAACCGACGCAATATCGCGATGGTCTTTCAGAGCTATGCGATATGGCCGCACATGACAGTGGGGCAAAACGTCGCGTTTCCGCTCGAGGCGATGGGCGTGCCGGCCGCGGAAGCAGCCCGACGAATTGAACGTGCTCTTGAGATGGTCGGACTTGCCGCGTTTCGCGACCGACCCGCCCCCATGCTCTCGGGCGGGCAGCAGCAGCGCGTGGCGCTGGCACGGGCTTTCGTCAAAGAGGCGCAGGTGCTGCTGCTTGATGAGCCGCTCTCGAATCTCGATGCGAAGCTGCGCGAACAGATGCGTGTTGAACTGCGCGATCTGCAGCGCCGCATTGGCACCACGGCGATTTATGTCACGCACGATCAGGAAGAGGCGATGAGTCTGTCCGACCGCGTGGCGGTGATGAACGAGGGGCGTGTTGTCGAACTGGCTGCGCCACGTGCGCTGTATCTGCGCCCGCGTACCCGATTTGCCGCGCAGTTCGTCGGGCAGGCCGACCTGCTGGACTGTACGCGGGTAGGCTTCGATGGCGATGCGTGGATCGTTGATACCCCCTTGGGACGTCTGCGTACCGCTGCGGCTGGCGACGCCGGGGCAGCCGCAAGCGCCAGTAAAACCAGTGTCCTGATCCGACCCGAACATATTGAATTGCGGGCAAGCCCTGGAAACGGGGTGAATGAAGTGGCGGGCGTGATCGAGCGGTTGGTGTTTTCCGGGCGAATCGTCGAATACATCATCCGTGTCGGCGACCGGCTTGTTCGAGTCCAGGGTACTTCGCGCGAAATTTTCGAAGCTGGCCGACAGGTGGTGATGTCGCTTCCGCCCGAGCACTGCGTGCTGGTCACTGACTGATCTCGAGCCCTGAGTCAGGGTCAGTGGTCCTTCTCACGCATGTCCACCATCAACTATCGACATCTGCATTACCTCTGGGTGGTTGCCAAAGAGGGGGGCATCACCCGAGCCGCTGAACGGCTGGGTATGGCGGTGCAGACCGTGAGCGCGCAGGTGCGCGAGCTTGAGCGCTCGCTCGGTCACCAGCTTCTCAAGCCTAAAGGACGTAGCGTTGAGCTGACTGAGGCAGGCCGCGTGGTGTTTAACCGCGCCGAGGAAATTTTTCAGATCGGGGAGGCCATCCCGCATGAAGTTCGCACTGTCGCTGCGTCCCCCAAGGTACGTCTCCGGGTGGGGATGTCGGATGGGTTATCAAAGCTGGCTGCGCACGCGCTGCTCGACCGGGTACTTCATACCCCGGGGCTGAAACTCACCTGTCATGACGGTGAGTTCGACCAGCTGATGGCTGAGCTTGCGTTACATCAGCTCGATATCGTCCTGGCGGGTGAGCCCGCCCCCGCTAATCCGAACCTCAAGGTGAGCAGCCGACTGCTGGCCTCATCACCAGTCGCCTGGTATGGCGCAGCCTCTCTGGTCAGCCGCTCATCCCGTAGCGATTTTCCGCGGTGCCTGGATAAGCTGCCGGTACTGTTGCCAACGGGCCACTCGCCGCTTCGACTGGCGCTTGATGCCTGGTTTGATCGGCTGAGTCTTCGCCCTCGTGTGGTTGGCGAATTCGAAGACAGCGCGCTCTTATCCGTGTTTGCCGCGCGTGGCATGGGGGTGTTCCCCATCAGCATTCTGGGTATGGAGGATCTGAACCTGATCCGTGGGCTGAGGGTTCTGGGCGAGTGCGAGGTAAGAGAGGACGTCTACGCGATTCATACTCGCCGAGCGCATCACCATCCGCTCGTCAAACTGATTATCGAAGGTTCGAAAAAAACAGAGCGTTCTTCCAGATAATACGTATGGAATGGTTTGGTTGTGATGGCTGACACTGCGCTGGTCCGTCGGGCAGAGCCCCGCGCTTTGGTGTCGTTGATCCTCCATGGCCTCAGTCTGTTCCCGTTCTCTCATCGCACTGCTGTCTTGTGTCTCGTTCGCGGCACTCGCCCAGCCGCTGCCGTACGTTGCCGAGCGCCATAACGCGGCTGCCCGGCCGCCCGCCGTTTCTGGTGAATCCAGTCCTCGCCTGACGATTGCCGAGCTGGTCTCGCGCATCATCGAAGCGCAGCCCGATCTGCTGGCTGCAGCGCAAGCGGTGGAGTCGGCGGAAGCGGCTGTGTTGTCTTCCAGGGCTCTACCTAACCCCAGATTCGAGTGGCAAACCGGGCCTTCCAGGCAACTGGCCAGCGGTTACTCAGGCGCCGCTCAAACGCTGATCATTGCCCAGCCTATCGAAAATCCGACCCTTCGGGAATCGCGGCGGCAGGTCGCCGAGTCAGGTGTCGAGGTCGCACGCCAGACGAGGCAGGTGGTGCGCAATGACATCGCTGCCCGCATCAAAACGCTTGCTTCGGAGATCGAATACCGTCAGCAGGAGGCCCTGCATTTTGCCGAGTCCCTGGCGCTGCTCGAGCAGATTCGTGAGCGGGTTCGACGACGCGTCGAGATTGGCGAGGCCGCCCGATATGAGTTGATCAAGGCCGATGCAGAGATCGTGACCGCCAGGCAGCGGGCCAGGCAGGCAACGTTGATGATTGACCGCGTCAGGCTTGCGATCGAGCGATTGGCCGCTGGCCGTCTGCCAGCGGGCTGGTCGCTGCAACCGACCTGGTCCGAGGCGCTCTCGCTGCTCGAGCTACCCGCGGCGGCTGAACTACGCCCCGACCGCAACCCCGAGCTGAAGCTGCTTGAGCAGCGCGCAGACCAGGCGCAGCGCAGTGTCGCGCTCGCGCGTGCAAGTGTGGTGCCGGCCGTTGATCTGATCGTTTCGCGTAACCGCGAACCGGATCTCTCCAAGAACACAGTGGGCCTGGCGGTGTCCGTACCGGTGTTTGATCAGCGTCAGGGGCCGATCGCTCAGGCGCGCGCGGACGCCGCACGCGCGCGGACGCTACTGGACGGACGCCGGATTGAGCTGACGCAGGAGCTGCTGATGGCGCGCAAGGCGCTGGAGATGGCGCTTTCCCGGGTTCGGGGCCTGAGTCAGGGCGCGCTGCGGGAAGCCGAGTCGGCCGCCCGCGTGGCTGAGGCCGCGTGGCAGTTCGGCGAGCGCGGAATCCTTGATGTTCTTGACGCACAGCGTGTGCTGAGAGGGCTGCGCGCGGATTTGATTCAGGCGCAGTTTGAGTCGCACGCGGCCCTAATTGAAATCGAACGGCTGGAGGGGCGCTATGCCGACGATTCCTGAACGCTGACCCGTTCGATACCCCTTATAACCACACTCCAAGATAACACGATGACTTCTGCCTCTCCTCCTCGAAGTGGTGGCGTTGCGCCTCGAGCGCTCGCATTGATCCGAATCACATCATCCGCGTTAACTGCAGTCGTATTGCTGGGCGCCTGCTCAAAAGGCGATAAGCCAGGAGCCGCTGAGCGGCCCTCGCCACTGCAAAGCGCAGCCACCTCCGCTGGGGCGAATCAGGATCCGCTCCAAAT
>CAZORB010000061.1:7840-23632 GCA_964581825.1 uncultured Bordetella sp. | reverse complement strand
CGTCCATTCACCACCATCCGTTCTTTTTTGTGCCGTGCTTTGATCGTGCGATGCAGAGGCTGATACTTGTCTCACACCGCACCGGGCGTGCCCAGTTATTTGCCGAAGACCAGCGCAGCGGCGAGCTGGTGCAGCTTACCGATAGAGAGGATCTGGCGGAGTGGTCAATTCATCCATCATTTGACGGACGCCATGTATTTTTCACAGCTGGTACCAGTGCCTGGAAGCTCGACTTAGCAACCCTTCAGGAAACTAAGCTTGCTGCATTCGGCCAGGTTGCGATGCGTGAGCGCGGAATGGTAGGGGCTGCGATGGGTACCACTGCCCTGTCGCATGATGACCGCTGGTGGGCAGTGCCGGTCCGCACTGGCCCAGCCACATGCTTTCATCTGATTGACACCGAGCGCGGGGACAGCCACGTATTTCTCGAGCGCGATACGATAGGACATCCGCAGTTTCATCCCGACGATTCCAATCTGATCTTTTTTGCGGGGCCTCTCACCAACCGCATCTGGTGCACGACACGCGATGGCAGGCAGGTCTGGAACCCCTACCCGCGCACTGATCGGCTGCAGTGGATCACACACGAAATGTGGATTCCGGGGACGCGCGAGCTGGCCTTTGTTGACTGGCCCAACGGAATGCGTGCGGTCAACGTGGACTCTGGCGCGTCCCGGAGGCTGACAGAGTTCCCTGCATGGCATGCAGCAATCGACCCCAGCGGCCAGCGCGCGGTGTGCGACACCACGTTTCCTGATCGTGGCATTCACCTGATCGATCTGAACACGGGTGTTGCACGTCCGCTCTGCACGCCGGGATCCAGCAATGCAGGAAGCCACTGGGGTGGCCCCTTTCCGTATAACGACGGTCCGGTCGAGGTGTATGCGCCTCAGCATACGCATCCGCACCCGCGTTTCTCGCCCGACGGCCGCAGAGTGATCTACACCTCTGATGCCGATGGATACGCCCAGCTGTATGAGTGTCGCATTGATGAGGAGCTTGGTTGATGAGCGCTTCAACCGCCGAGCCCAAGCTGGATGTGTTCTCGCATATTTTTCCGCCTGCTTACTTCGAGCGGATGAAAGCGCTTGCGCGAGATCTCAGCGCCATCAAGCGCTGGCTGACGATTCCGGTGCTCTACGATCTCGATGCCCGGCTGCGGATGATGGATCAGTTCCCTGGCTATCAGCAGCTTCTGACGCTGTCCAATCCACCCATTGAGATGGTTGCGGGCCCTAACGATTCACCGGCGCTCGCCAGACTTGCCAACGACGGGATGGCCGAGATCGCCGATCGCTATCCCGATCGCTTCCCCGGCTTCGTGGCATCGCTACCCATGAACCATGTCCCGGCTGCGCTCGACGAAATGGACCGTGCCATTGAGCAGTTGGGGGCGTGCGGCATACAGATCTACACCAACGTCAATGGCCGACCACTTGATGACCCCGAGTTCTGGCCTATTTTCGAGCGTGCAGTCACGCGACACCAGGTCCCCATCTGGATGCACCCCGCCCGCGGCGCAGGATTTCCCGACTACCTGACCGAGAAGAAATCGAAGTTTGAGATCTGGTGGACCTTTGGCTGGCCTTACGAAACCAGCGCAGCCATGACCCGCATGGTGTTCTCAGGGTTTTTTGATCGCCTGCCTGACTTGAAACTGATCACCCATCATATGGGCGCGATGATCCCTTTCTTCGATGGCCGTATTGGACCCGGGCTGGACCAGTTCGGTAGCCGAACCTCCGACGAAGACTATGAGGGACTGTTGAAGCGAATGCCACGCCGCCCGATCGATTACTTCCGCATGTTCTACGCCGACACCGCGCTGGCGGGCGGCAGTTCCGGAATTCGCTGTGGGCTCGACTTTTTCGGCGTGGACCGCGTGTTGTTCGCATGCGATTGTCCGTTTGACCCGGAAGGCGGCCCGATGTTCCTGCGCACCATTCCTGAAGCGATCAACTCGCTGGGACTGTCTGACGAGGACCGCGGCAAGATCTACTTCGGCAATGCGATGAAGATGCTGCGGCTGCGGCATCGCAAGACAGGCGCAGCCAGCTAGCCTGGTGCAGCCCTCATCATGATTGACCAGGCTCCTGACCACCCCGCGCGGCACGCCCGTCTGGCAATTCGCGAAGGGCGACACGCCGGATCATCGCGCGGGCTCGCAATGGGCTACGTGCAATGCAATCTTGTCATTCTGCCGCGTCGGTACGCCTTCGACTTCCTTCTGTACTGTCAACGCAATCCACGCGCATGTCCGGTACTGGAAGTGACCGACCCGGGGAACCCTGAGCCCCGGCGTATTGCGCCCGGTGCGGACCTTCGCTCGGACCTGGCGCGCTACACGGTATGGCAGAACGGGCAGCGCGCACCCGATCGCACGGACATCCGCGCGCTGTGGCGCGATGACCTCGTGTCCTTTCTGATTGGTTCAGGCATCACCTTCGACCAGGCGCTTGAGCGCGCAGGCGTACCCACTGACCGCGACCGCTGGGTGCTGAACACCACGTTGCCGACCGAAGCCGCTGGGCCTTTTGCCGGGCCGATGGTAGTCACCATGCGTTGGCTCACGCCCGAGCAGGCCATCATCGCCACCCAGGTTTCCGCCCGGTTTCCGTTTAATCATGGCGCACCGATCCATATCGGTGATCCGGCTGCAATTGGGGCTGATCTCGCCCGGCCGCTGTTCGGACCGCCCGTTGACCGGGTTCCAGCGGGGCGCATCGCCGTATTCTGGGCCTGCGGCGTAACGCCGCAGGCGGCCGCTGAGAACGCCCAGCCAGAGCTGATGATCGCTCACGCGCCCGCCCATAGTTTCATCACGGATCTACTCGCCGATCGTTTCTGCCAGCCTTAGAATTTGGGCCTATGAGTCCCTCCAGCAAGCACGCTCCTTCGTTTGTCAGGCGACGGTTACTTGCCAGCGCTCTGGGTTTCCCCCTCGCTGGGCTGGTTGCAAACCGCCCACTCGCCAATCCTGCCAGCGTCGATCTTGACTGGCATGACAGCGCTCGCGACCGTCCGGTTCCGATACGGCTTCATTTACCTCGCGGGCCCCTGGCAGATACCGCACCAGCCCCGCTCGTCGTGTTCTCCCACGGCCTGGGTGGATCACGCTATGGCTATACCTGGCTGGGTGAGTATTGGGCCGCTCACGGCATTGCCAGCCTCCATGTCCAACATGTGGGCAGCGACCGCGCGATCTGGGCAGAGCGCGGCAATCCGCTCGCAATGTTGGGCCTCATGCGACAGGCGATCAGTGAGCGCGAGGCAATAGCAAGGGTGAATGACATTCGATTCGCGCTTGATCAGATGACAGCAAGCAACTTTTCGCAACGTATTGATACCGCGCGTATCGTGATCGCGGGTCATTCATACGGCGCCAATACCGCCATGCTGCTGTCGGGTGCCCGGATTGAACGTGCGGAATTTGAATCGCCCCTGACGGACCGACGGGTGACTGCGGCTATTCTGATCTCAGCCCCACCTTTTCATGGCGAAGGCTCACCCAAGCCAATTCTGGCACCCATCAAGGTTCCAACCTTGCATGTGACCGCCACCGAGGACGTCATCCGGGTACCTGGATACTTCAGCGATCTCGACGATCGACTGGCTATTTTTGACGCTATTGCCGGCCCTGATAAAACACTGGCAGTTTACGCAGGCGGCTCTCACAGCATGTTCACAGATCGGCTGTGGTCGGGCGGTGAGGCGTTGAACCGATCCGTTAAATCTGCCACCCGCGAGCTGGCGCTCGGATTCGTTGAACGTCTGCTGAAAGGCCGACCATCACCGATTAACGACTGGCCAGCACGCCACGCATCCATTCTGGATCGATTCGTACCCAGCCCAGTCACCAGCGCCTGAGCGCTGAATCAGCAGGCGCTGCGGACGTGTCGCACGACCTGCGCATGGGTGGCAAACCAGGCTCCGCCCAACGAGCGCGCGTGGCGGATCAACTCGTCGATGATCCACATTCTTGATCGATACCCAATCATGTGGGGATGCATCGTCAGTTGAAACAGGCCGCCCTCCTTCGCAGCTGCCTCGAGCTCGCGTCGGAAGATATCGAATACCGCCTCGGGTGGCGTGTACGGTCGCAGGCCACTGAACCGATTCATGTTGAAGTACACCGCATCATCGCGCATCCACTCCACCGGCAGTTCGATGACATCGGTGGGTTCACCATCGAGCAGCAGCTCGTAACAGTCGACGTCGGCCATGAGCGACGAGTCATACTCGAGCCCCATCTCGCGGGTAATGGCAAGCGTATTAGGGCTGAAGTCCCAGGAAGGGGTTCGAATTCCCACCGGACGAACGCCCGTGATGGCCTCGAGGGTGTCGGCACTTCGAAGCATCAGATCGCGCTCGGCAGCCTCTGGCAATACCGAATTGCGTTCGTGAATCCAACCGTGAATTCCAATCTCATGCCCGGCCGCAACGACTGCACGCTGCTCTTCCGGATAGAGCAGCGCGGTCACTGCCGGGACGTAAAAGCTGGCTGGAACCCCCTCTCGCTCTAACGCTGCGAGGATGCGGGGCACGCCCTGGCGCGCCCCGTACTGACCATGCGACAGCTTGCCGATGGATTCGCCGCCATCCCGCAACTCGTTGGTCTCGTGGTCAGAGTCGAAAGAGAGCGCGACCGCGAAGCGCGCCCCATTCGGCCAGCTCGCAGGCTTAAAACTGCGGCCGGCACGAACTCGGTTAACCAGCCCTCGCCAGTGAGGCTCAGGCCATTGCCATGGTTCAAGCGTGGGCGTGTTCATTTAGACGCCCCAGCCTTCAGACGCGCGGCAATGTCGTAGGCTGCGCGTGTTTCCGCGCCCACAAACTTTGCAAACGGCTCAGGCGGCATCGCAACCCCCTCCAGCCCCAGCGTTTCGAACTGCTTCTTCACCTCGGGATCAGCAATCGCTTCGCGCACGGCACCGTGAAGCCGCGTAACAATGTCTTCGGAGGCGCCAGCGGGCAGCCACAGGCCAAACCAGTTCACCGCGTTGAAGCCTGCCAGACCCTGCTCCTGGAGCGTCGGTACATCGGGCATGCCAGCCCAGCGCCTTGCCCCTGTGATGCCGATCGCTCGCAGGCGGCCAGTCTGCACATGCTGGAGGGCAATCTGAGTTCCCACAAAGAACATGTCAATGCGGCCGCCAATCAGATCATTCACCGCCTCGGGAATGGCCTTATAGGGCACCGACAAAATATCAGTGCCCGTCATAGTCTTCATCAGCTCAGCAGGGATGTGGCTGGCGGTGCCGAGCCCAGCGTTCGCGTAGGTAAGCTTGCCTGGCGATTTTTTGGCAAGCGCCACAAGCTCGGCGAGGTTCTTGGCAGGTACACCGGGATGTACGACAAGCGCCTGACCGAAGTTTTGGGCTGCTAGCGTGACATGGGTAAAGTCTTTGACCGGGTCGTAGCCGACACTGTCGTGAAACGGTGGAATGTTGGCATGCGATGCGGTGGTAAAGAGCGCTGAGTACCCGTCCGCAGGTTGGCGCGCCAGGTAAGCAGTGCCGACCATACCGCCCGCACCTGCCCGGTTTTCCACCACCAGCGGCTGGCCGAGGACTGCGCTCATTCTGGGCGTGAGCGCGCGGAGCACCAGGTCAGGAGGACCGCCCGGTGGCGACGGAACGATCACGCGAATTGGACGGTTAGGCCAATCGCGGGAAGCGGCAGGCGCCTGAGCCAACACGGACGCCGAAACAGACAATGCCGCCGCAGCGGCAAGTCCAAAGGTGAACCGACGACAACGATTCATAGAGAGACTCCTGCAAAGAACTCAGCGGACCTGAACAGCCTGTGCCGTTTCAATGGATTGTTTGATCGCATCAAACACCGCAACGTTGTGAACCGCATCGCCGTCAGGTAACACCATCGGCGACCGCGCAGCGGCCAGCTTGGCAAAGTGCTCAAGCTCCGCGCGCTCGGTGCTGGTGTCTTCAAAGGTGATGCGCTCGGGCTTACGTTTATTGGTGACATTGTCGAAATCGATCATGCACACTTTCATATCCCAGGTGTGCAGGTGCTCAACATCGCCCACCTCGACCCAGCCTCGGCTTCCGAAAACCTGCATTCGCCAGGTTTCAGCCGAGGCGATCACGGTGCCAAGGGTCCCGGTTGCCCCAGTTCGAAAGCGAAGCAACATGGAGGTCGTGTCATCCATGCCGAAATCCTGTGCCAGCCGAACGCTCTGTGCGTTGATCTGCTCAATGTGTCCGGCAAGGTAGATCATCGCGTCGATCACATGTACGCCACGCCCCGTCATGCCGCCAGCGGGACATTCATCCCGGTCGTGACGCCAGTGCCCACGCGGAAATCGATAGGCACTCGGACCACAAAAATTTCCCTCGATGTGAAGAACCTTTCCAAGCGTTCCGTCCTCAATCATCTGCTTGATTTTCTGGAGCGCGGGCTGATAGCGCCAGTTGTAACCAATCCCTAGCGTGACGCCAGCCTCTGCACAGGCCTGCGCTGCCCGGTGTGCATCCACCCGATCGAGGCCCATCGGCTTTTCGCTAAACACATGCTTACCAGCGCGCGCTGCCGCAATAATCTGATCGGTATGTTGCGTGTGAGGCGTTGCAAGCACCACTGCGTCAACATCGGGGGCGGCAAGTACCGCATCGTAGCTATCGAACATTTGAATATCGTGCTGGGCTGCAAACGCCCTCGCCTTATCTGGCGTACGCGTCGCTCCGGCGGTAAACCGGATGAGGCTGCTGCGCCCCTGAACATGTCGTACCAGATTCTGTCCCCACACCCCCATCCCTACGATCGCAGCGCGAATCATTGAAGCTCCCTGTAAGCTCGTCGGCACACTGACGAGAGCTTAGCAATGAGCTCGGCAGCTCGTCTAACCGGCAAGCCACTGAAACACCCGCTGGACCTGCGGACACGAATCCGTTAAAAGCGCAGGCTCCATGCCTCGTGGCAAGACGCCCCACCTATCGCGAACGCTTTATGACGCTTCACACCGCGCTTGACGGAACCGGCCCCAAGCTTGCCCTTCTGCATCCGGTGGGACTCCACGGCGGATTTCTTCAGCCGCTATCCCGCAGGCTTTCGAACCGATTTCAGGTCATGCGCATCGACCTGCGCGGACACGGGGCGTCACCATTGGATCCGCCTTCGCTCACGATGGCCGATTTCGCAAACGATGTGCATCAGACCCTTCACCAGGCAGGCTTCGCCCCTTGTGCAGTCGCAGGTTTCTCGTTCGGATCAATGGTCGCACAAGAGCTGGCAATTCAACATCCTGCCGACGTGTCTGCGCTGATTGCACTGGCGGGGCCTTGCAGCTGGGAGGCGCATCAGCGCCCCGCGATCGCAGCGCGTGGAACCGATGCGCTGGCCCACGGTATGGGCGCGGTGCTTGATGCAACGATGGCGCGATGGTTTACGCCGGAGTTTCGTCAAAGCGCCGAGGCACTTGAGGCGCGCGACTATGTGCTTCAGCGCGACCCGCGAGGCTGGGCGCATGCGTGGAAGGCGATCTCTGGACTGGATACCGAGGCGCGCCTGCGCGAGCTGCGGATTCCTGCGCTCTGCGTGGCGGGCGAGCGGGACGTATCAGCCACGCCGGAGGCGGTGCGCAGAATCGCAGCCGCGATTCCAGGCGCACGCTACGCCGAGCTTTCAGGCGCGCCCCATATGCTCTTTATTGAGCAGCCGGATGCAGTCGCGGCGCTCATTGCCGAGTTTCTGGGCGAACTGAGTCAGCTCCGCCCGGCCTGAGTTGCCGCCTAGCAGCCGAGGCAGCGGAACCGCATTCTGCCGCCGCCTGCGCTTTCGACCACACCTGCCGTGGGCGATGGAAAATGTGAGGCAAACAGCAGGGTACCGCTATCGCAAGCATGCCTGAGCAGCCCTTCACGACACTCGGCCGACTGAGCTGCGTCCTCACAGAACCGCGACGACCACTGCGGCACCGCGACCTGCACGGGGGTATGGATGACATCCCCCGTGAGCAGGGCCCGCTTCCCCCCGCTATTCACCGCAATGACGCTATTGCCTGGGGTATGGCCGGGCGCGGCATCGATGCGCAGCCCCGCGCACACTTCATGTCCATCACCCACCAGCTCGGCTCGGCCGGCTTCCATAACTGGCAGCACGCTGTCGGCAAACGATCCATGGTTAGTGGGTGGCCCCCCCGCCGCGAGCGCCTCCCTATGCGCACGCTCCCAGAAGTCATATTCGGTGCGCGAAAACAGGTAGCGTGCGCGGGGAAAGGTAGGCACCCAGCGCCCATCTTTAAGCACGGTGTTCCAACCCACATGGTCTGCATGCAGATGCGTGCACAACACCACATCGATATCAGCGGGCGACAGCCCGAGCGCACCCAGCTGATCAAGATAGGCCGACGACTGGCGTCTATGCCAGCTCTCACGGTTCGGCCTTTCCTTATCGTTTCCGACACAGCCATCCACCAGTACCGTGAGACGACCCGTCCTGATCACGAAGCTTTGAAAGCTCATCACCAGGCTGTCATCCGCGGTTAAAAACTGCGGCCGCAGCCAGCTGTCGGCCTGCGCGGCTGCCAGCACTGCTGGATCAAAGCCCGGCATCAGCATGGAAGCGGGCGCAAACGCCCCCTCCGACTCCACCACGCGGTCGATCCTGAATTCACCGAGGGTCTGCGTTACCATCAAAGCTCCTTGTTGTTCAATCGTGGCCCGCCAGCGCTGCACCTGGCAGCCGGGGGCCGCTTTCATCATCACAGGATGCCTCATGCATTATCCCTGGTCTGCCGCGCCAACGCGCAAACCGATTCACTGGCCCGATGGCAAGCGCCTTGCGGTGATCATCACCATGAATTGCGAATACTGGGATCTGACCAAACCCGGGTCAGAGCCGTATTACGCCGGCGGACCGCCGATGTTGCCTGACCCGCTGCCGGGCAATGTTGCAGACTTCCCGAACTTCACCTGGCGCGAGTACGGTCAGCGCGTCGGCGTATGGCGACTCTTCCGCCTCTTTGAAGAGGCGGGCGTGCCGATGTCATTGACGATGAACGCCAAGATGGGGCTTGAACGCCCCGAGGTGATTCGCTGGGGTCTTGAGCGCAACTGGGAAATCGTGGCGCACAACTATGAGCAAGGCGAGCTCCTAACGCGCTACACGTTCGACCCCGCCGCAGAACGGGAGCTGATCAAGCGCACACTTGACGTGTACCAGCAGGTCTGCGGGCGCAAGGCGCGTGGTTGGCTGTCGTCATCGCTACGTAGCACCCCCAACACGCCAGACATTCTCGCGGAGAATGGGCTGCTGTTTTTCTGCGACTACATGAACGATGATCAGCCGTACTTGATCAACACCCCCTCGGGCCCCATCGTAAATGTTCCCTACACCATCGAGGTCAACGACTTCACCTTCTTCCATCGGCGAGCGATGACCACCTGGGATGCGGCGCGCATGTTGAAGGACCAGTTTGACGAGCTCTATCGGGAAGGCGCTGAGAGCGCGCGACTGATGAACATCGGACTGCATCCGCACGTGTCGGGCCACCCGCACCGGATGCCCTGCTTTCGCGAGTTTCTGGCCCATGCGAAGAGCCGGTCGGATGTATGGTGGACCACCCGGGAGCAGGTCGCCGAGTGGTATTTGAAAAACTGCCGCGACCATATCGCGGGCCAGGGCTGACCGGCGCAAAAAACGGGGTCGGTTTCCCGACCCCGTTTTCAATCTCTACGACCGGCACTGTGTCCGGCAGGCAAATCTTACTTGCAGGAATCCGGCGCGTGCGAGTCCAGCAGCGTGCGCTTACCGCCCTTGATCTGAATGATGTAGGCGGACAGTTCCGAGTCGCGGTCCTGGCTGAAGCACACCTTGCCCGTAACACCAGCCAGGTCGGTCGTGCGCAGCGCCTCACGAATCGCAGCCCGCTCTTCTTTCAGCTTGGCGGCATCGCCTGTGACCTTGGCGCGCCGCATTGCATCGGCATACGCATACACGATGTCATAGGCCGAGGCGTCAACATGGTGGGCGCCGGACTTGTTGATGCCGCGCTTGCCAGCCTCTTCCAGGAACTTCTTCTCGAAGGCGCGAGTACGATCGTTCAGGTCCCACCAGTACCAGGAAACAAAGATGGCGCCTTCGCCATCAGCACCCAGCACTTTCGCGATATCCGGGTCAGCGAAAATCTGAGAGCCGATCAGCGTGCTGTTGTGCCCCTGACGGCGCACTTCCTTCATAACCTTGATGGCGCCCTCCGGCAGGCCGGCAAACGCAACCACGGCCGGCGTATTGCCCTTGAGCTTGGTGACATGAGGCGAGAGATCGGTTGCGTTGGTCGCAAACCCCTCGGCCGGAATCACCATCTTCCAGCCTGACTTCTCAAGGAGCGATGGCATCCAGCCCGCCAGGGCCTTTCCCACGAACTCATCGCTGGGGAACATCACGGCTGCTGTTTTCGAGCTGAAACCACCCTTGGTCTCAAGCGTCTTCAACAGACGTCCAAACTGCTTGCCCTCATCTTCGGTAATCCGAAATGCCCAGCTGCGATCTTTGGTGAGCCCGGGTGCAGAAGCCGCATTCGGAATCTGAACGATTTCCAGACGCTCGCCCGCCGCAAACGCTACCTGCGCTTCCTGGCTTGAGAACGGACCGACGATGCCGAGTGCGCGAGCGTCCTGCGCAAATTTCTGCGCAGCAACCTGCGCATTCTTCGCGTCGCTGCCGGTATCAAACTTCTCAACCCGCAGACGCTTGCCGTTGACGCCACCTGCCGCATTGATCTCGGCCACCGCAATATCAACCGCCACCTCGGTACCGATGCCCACCCCGGCATACCGGCCGGTCTTGGCGTGCGTCAGTCCCAAAACCAGATCCTGAGCCGCGAGCGGCCCCGCCGCAGCCAGCGCAGCAGCCAACACCAGTGCTTTCAGCTTCATCAATGTCTCCTTTCAGACGATCCAAGATAGGCAGCAGCGATCCGGGGATCGCCAAGAATTTCAGCGGCCGGACCTGACATCACCAGCCGCCCCAACTCAAGCACATAGGCGCGATTGGCGCACTGCAGCGCCATCTGCGTGTTCTGTTCGACCAACAGCATGCTGAGACCGTCGCGGTTCAACTCGCGAATCAGGTCGAATAGCGCGCGCACCAGTAACGGACTCAGCCCAAGCGAGGGCTCATCGAGCATCATCAGACGGGGGCGCGCAAGCAGCGCCCGTCCGATGGCGAGCATCTGCTGCTCGCCACCCGACAACACCGACGCAAACATGTCGCGACGGCGCGCAAGGTTGGGGAAACGCTCGTAGATGCGGGCGATTTCAGATGAGACGTCATCGCGGCGCGAGTAAGCCCCCATCAGCAGGTTGTCATGCACCGTGAGACTGGTGAAGATCTGGCGGCCCTCTGGAACCAGAACCATGCCGCGCGACACGCGACTGGCCGCCGATAAACCCAAAACCGATTGGCCTTCAAAACGGATTGACCCGCCTGCAGGGCGAACCAGCCCCTGTACCGAGCGCAGCAATGAACTCTTGCCTGCGCCATTGGCGCCCAGCACCGCCACGATTTCACCGGCTTCGACCTTCAGGTCGAGCTCGCGAACCGCACGCGTGGTGCCGTAGCGCACATCAAGCGCATTGACCTCAAGCAGCATCGGAAACTCCTGACTGACTACCCAGGTAGGCTTCGAGCACTGCCGGATCTCGGCGGACACCCTCGTTGTCGCCGTCGTAAATTTTTCTACCGAAGTTGAGCACCACCACGTGATTACAGAAGCTGTGCACAAACGGCATGTCGTGCTCAACCACCAGGATGGTGACCCCTCGCTCGGACACGCGCTCCAAAAGACGACGCAACTCATCTGTTTCCGCGCCGTTCAATCCGGCTGCAGGTTCATCCAGCAGTAGCAGCGACGGTTCGGCAAGCAGCGCCCTGACCACTTCAATACGCTTTTGGATGCCATAGGGCAGCTCTGACACCACCATGCCTTCATACGCACCGAGCCCGGCATCGGCAAGCGCTGCGCGCGCCTTCGCTGTGGCGCGCTTTCCCCAGGCGGCTGCGAGCGGATGCCGCCGGTGATGCTCACCGAGCATCACGTTTTCAACCGCCGACAGGTGCGGCATCAGTCGAATATTCTGGAAGGACCGCGACAATCCGAGCCCAACGCGTCGCGCAGCTGATACGCCAGCGGTATCGGTATCACCAATCAGGATTCGGCCAGAGTCGGGGATATAGACTCCGCTGATGAGATTGAACACCGTAGTTTTACCGGCACCATTAGGGCCAATCAACGCTGTTCTGCTGCCGCGAGGAACAGAGAAGCTCAGATCTTCGATCACCTGCAGGCCGCCAAATGCCTTGCTCACTGAATCGAGTATCAGGGCATCAGCCATGCTGGGCTCCAGCGGTGGGGCGACGGAATAGTCGTTCGATCATCGTCCGAGTAATCAGGCCCTCCGGTCGCAGTACCATGAGGAGCACGACTGCCACACCGAACACGATGAAACGGCCCGATTCGAGTGACTTAAGCGATGGATCGAGCGAAGCAAGGTATCGCAGTAGCTCCGGTACCAGCGTAAAAAACAGTGCCCCAGATACGGGGCCCCAAACCGTTTGTGTCCCCCCCATCAGCACATACAGCAGCACATAGATGCTGAACAGCAC
This sequence comes from uncultured Bordetella sp., assembly GCA_964581825.1. Lineage (GTDB taxonomy): Bacteria > Pseudomonadota > Gammaproteobacteria > Burkholderiales > Burkholderiaceae_E > SYIM01. The sequence continues at coordinate 11,008 of CAZORB010000061.1, read as the reverse complement.
CCCCGTACCCTGCACGTCGATGAAGTTGAACTGATGAACCAGGAGTGCTCCCCCTACGCCGCCGACAAACCCGCCCAAGGTGAACGCAGCAACCTGTGTTGCGCGCAGATCAACGCCAAACAATCGGGCGACGCTTTCATCGTCATGAATCGCTCGAACGGATAGACCGAACCGCGTGGACATCAACCAGGCAGCGCCCGCTACGACCGCCGCCGCCACCGCCACCACGGCACCGAGTCCCGGCCACGCGATGACCGACAATCCCGCTGCGCCTCCAAGCCCCGGCCAATTGAGCAATACCCCGCCGACCACTTCAGCAAAAGCAAAGGTGGCAAGCACCATGTACACGCCGCGTGTTCGAAGAATGGGGAAAGACACCGCGAAGGCGATTGCCGCTGCGAGCAGCCCACCCGCTGGTACAGCCAGCCAGAGCGAGACCCCATAAATCGATGTGAGTGCGCCAGCGGTGTAGGCCCCCACGAGAACGAAGCCAGCGGACCCTAAATTAAGCAGACCGGCGGCTGCGGGAAGGTAAACCGAATACGCGATGATGATGTTGATCGCCAGTACCGCGATCAGCCCCTCAAGATAGCCACTCATCAGAACTTACCTTTACCGATGCGCGAAGCACCGAAGAGGCCAGAGGGCCGGAAGACCAGAATCAGCAGCAGGAGCCCCCAGACGGGAATTTTCTCGATCTCCGCGCCGAAAAAGCTGATGGCCAGTACCTTGACCAGGCCCACCAATAAGCCACCCGCGATGGCCCCCCAAACATTGCCTAGCCCGCCCAGCACCATGCCGGCGATGGCATCGGTAGCGATCGCATCACCCATAAACGGGGTTACCGTTCCGTAGCTGACCGCATAAAGAATGCCTGCCAGCGCCGACAGCACGCCGGTAATGACAAACACCAAGGGAACCACGCGCTGGACCTCTACGCCCATCAGTGTGGAGGCGTCCGGGTTCTCCGCGATCGCGCGTAGGGCCCGTCCGATTCGAGTCCGGTTCAGTAGCGTTTGCAACGCCGCGACCAGCGTGATCGCCAAGGTCAGCGAAAACAGTTGCGGAAGTCCAATCACAAAGCCGCCCACATTCAGGTCGGTATTGCGAAACGGAAGTTCAAAGCGCTGGGGGTCTCCGCCCCAGAGGGTCATGGCGAGATGTTCAAAGACTATGAGAAAGCCCAGTGAACTGACCAGCGGCAACGCATGTTCGGTGGCATCGCCGTAGCGCGTTTTCATGTACCGATAAGTAAAGCGCTCAATGAGCAGCGAAGCAACGATTGCAGCGAGTACACCGACGGCTATCGCTGGAATCCAGTGCAATCCAAGTGCCAGGGGATGCGCGCCTGGCGACACCAACGCCCAGGCCAGCATGGCCGCCACCATGAATAGCGCCGGGATCGTGAAATTGAGGAAGTTAAGCATGCCGATCGTGAGCGTGAACGCCACGGCGACAAATGCAAGAATGCCTCCCAGCATCAATCCGTTGATGAGTTGCTGGATCAGTTGCATGGCATCCATCAGATTAATTGGGGTGTAACAAGCGTTATTGGAGGGAGTTCGAATCGCGGTGTGATGGCGCTGTCTGCATCGCCGCCAACCTGCGGTTCACAGCCGGCATCACTTCAGTAGCCAGAAGCTTCATCGAACGCATCCAGCCCTCGCGCCGCCCCGGATCCGAGTAGTCATAGCCAAGCTGAAGCAGCGTTCCAAACCCACCGGTGATCTCATAGTGCTCGAGCACCATCTCGACAACCTGATCCGGGGTGCCGACATACCATGAGCGGTGTTCAATCATCGACGCCGCATCGCCCAATGACTCTTTGGGCGCGGCAGGCCGCTTGAAGAGATCAAGTGAACCCGATTTGGCGATCGTTTTCATGAAGTGCCGATCCCAGAACTGCCCCATGCAGCCCTCTTGCGCCGCGCGCCGGGCCTCCGAAGCGGTATCAGCCACGTAAATGTCGCGGATGTGGCGCCAGTTGGCCCGAGTGGGGGTTCGTCCGGAAGACTGCGCCCCCTCGCAGATGCCTGCCCAGTGCAGCGACATATGCTCGGGCGCAACGTGAAACGACAAGGGAATGTAGCCGCGCTCACCAGCAATCCGCATTGATGCCGAACGCGGCATGAACCCGGCAAAGGCGATTCGCGAGCTCGGGTCGGTGTAGGGCTCGATATGCCATTGATAACGGTCATCATAGGCGGGTCGATGCACCTGCCAGAACTTGCCATCAAACCGGTCTGGCCCCCCCGGCTTCCAGCAGTCGAGAATGATCTCAAGCGCCTCGCGGGCCATCGCACTGTGTTGATCGGCGCGCGGATCAACCCCATACAGCTGAAAGTCGGTACCCGTTCCGCCCGAACCGAATCCGAACATCAGTCGACCTCGCGCCTGATGATCGAGCTGTGCGAGTTCAAGCGCCAGTCGAACCGGATGCGCGTTGTAGAGCACTTCGACGCCGGTGCCCAGGCGAATCTGTGAGGTGTGTCCCAACGCCCGAGCAATGACCTGCTGAGGCGACGCGATCGGCTCCCAGGGTGTCGTGAAGTGCTGCCCGACCCAGGCCTCCGCATAGCCCAATTGATCAGCCATGCAGAGAACGTCGTGATTCCAATCCAATGCGTCAGACAGCGAACGCCCCGGCAGGCTGGCGGGCATCAGAAACAAACCGAGTGACAAAGCGGGCTGCCCGAGCGGCGAATCGGACAGACAGGGCAACGGACTCGGTGTTGAGATGCCGGATTTCATGCAGGGCCGAGAGTTCACAAACCTTAGTGCCGGAATCGGAGCGCGCGGAGTCTACCCGCAAACCCTGCGCGTTCTCTGACCGGATCGAAAGTGACTTTGAATAATCCTATGGCGGATCATCGCGGCGCAGGCGAAAATGGTGTCGCATTCCCTTAGAAACGATTGGGTCTTGAGACATTTCGAATCAGGAAAACCCTGATTCGACGTGACTCGGGCAGAATCGGTAATCGATAGCGGAAGCAATAAGAACAATTTACTTCAACACTTCAAGGAGACAGCCATGACCGCATCCAGGCGTTTTTTCAATCTGCTTACGTTGGCCGCAAGTGTCTGCGTTGCCGCGGCATTCGGCCTCAGTTCAGCCCCGGTGGCCGCTCAGTCGCAGCCTCGAGAACTCAACGTCAATGTGTTTCCCGG
>CAZORB010000061.1:0-7830 GCA_964581825.1 uncultured Bordetella sp. | reverse complement strand
GCCGCAGCAGGCTTGCTGGCCGGCTGTGCCGGACTGCCCTCTTCCCCCGCCGTCTCCGGCCCGCCTGCACAGTTGCGCGTCAACATCTTCCCCGGCGGCTTTAACTGGCCGATCTGGGTGGCGCAGGAGCAAGGCTTTTTCGCCAAGCACGGCTTGAAGATCACCACCATCGACACGCCTAACTCCCGCGCACAGTTAGTTGGCCTTATCGAAGGAAAGTTCGATGTCGCCATGACGGCGATCGACAACCTGATCGCCTATCGTGAGGGGCAGGCGGGTATCGAAATCGATGCCCGCGAGCTGATCGCCGTCATGGGCGCAGACAACGGCTTCCTGCGGCTTACCAGCGTGCCTGAAGTCAAATCAATCGCTGAACTCAAAGGGAAACAACTGTCGGTGGATGCGCTCACCACCGGCTACGCCTTCGTGCTGCTTGAGATTCTGGCCCGCAATGGCCTGGTGCTCGATCGCGACTACACCACGGTGTCAGCTGGGGGCGTATTGAGCCGCTACCAGTCGCTGCTCAAAAAAGAGCACGCGGCCACCATGCTGATCTCACCGTTTGAGGTGATGGCCAAGGCGCAAGGCTTCAATGTGCTGGCTGATGCAGATAGCGCGCTGGGCGACTATCAGGGTCTGGTCGCAGGCGTGCGTCGCAACTGGGCACAGCAAAACTCTCAAGCGCTTACCGGCTACATTCGGGCCTATCGTGAAGCCTTGGAATGGCTCTACAACCCCGCGAACAAGCAGGCGGCACTGGACCTGTTCGTCACCAAGGTGAAGGGTGCGACGCCGCAAAGCGCTGCCACCTCATACGACGTACTCCTCCACCCGAAAACTGGGTTTACCCGAGACGCGAAGGTGAGCGATACCGGGATTCGAACTGCGATTGCTCTACGTGAGAAATTCGGAAAGCCAGCCAAGAAAATGCAGTCCATCGAGGCCTATTACGACCCCACCTGGTACAACGCAGCTTCGCGCTGAGAGCCATCACGATGAACGACAACCTGGCAGCGCTGCTTGACGATCTCGTCGCCGCGAACCGCATTCTTGCGGGTCTTGGCATAGTGGACGGCTTTGGACACATCAGCGTGAGACACCCCGATCACCCCGATCGCTTTTTCATCTCACGCTCGCTCGCACCGGAGCTGGTCACGCGCGACGACATCATGGAGCTCGACCTCGGCGGGTCGCCGGTGTCCCCCGATACCCGCAAACCCTATCTCGAGCGCTTCATTCATGGCGAGATTTACCGCAAACGTCCCGATGTGAACTCGGTCGTGCACAGCCACGCGCCTTCGGTGGTGCCATTTTCAAGCTCGTCGGTCAGGCTGCGGCCCATCTGTCATATGGGCAGCTTCCTGCCCCAGGCCGTATCGGTGTTTGAGATTCGCGAGCGCTTCGGTGCCACCGACATGCTGATCACCAATCCGGCGCAAGGCGAGGCACTTGCCGAGGTACTGGCAGCCGACACCGTGGTGCTGATGCGCGGCCACGGTTACTGCAGTGTCGGCCAGACCATTCCGGTGGCAGTCTTCCGGGCGGTCTACACGCAGAACAATGCCGAGCTGCAAAGCCGCACCCTTGCGCTGGGCGGAGATGTCACCTACCTGTCCGAGGATGAGGCAACCCAGTCCGAGGCAACCAACAGGGCTGTGATTGATCGGCCCTGGGGACTCTGGAAGCGACGCTTCGCGCCAGCCGCTTAACGCGCAGCGTCCCGCCGCTGGTCAGCTGTTTGCAATTCGGCTGACCAGCGCGCGGGTGAAGGCTGTCGTGCTGGCCGAACCGCCCAAATCACCGGTCCGCACACGGTCAAGATTCAAGGTCTGATCGATTGCAGTACGCAGGCGGCGCGCAAGATCCTGGCGTTTAACGTGTTCGAGCATCATCGCCGCGGCGAGCATCAGGGCCACTGGATTCGCTTTGCCTTGCCCGGCAATATCGGGCGCCGATCCATGCACCGCTTCGAAAATGGCTGCGTTTGCGCCGATATTCGCACCCGGCGCCATGCCCAGCCCGCCGATCAGGCCCGACACCAGATCTGACAAGATGTCGCCGAACAGGTTGGTCGTCACGATCACATCAAACTGCCATGGGTTGAGCACCAGCTTCATTGCGCACGCATCCACGATGACGGTTTCCATCTCGATGCGGCCCCGGTAGCGCTCCTCATAGAGTTGTTCCGCGGTCTCCTTGAAGATGCCGGTCAGCGCTTTCATGATGTTCGCTTTGTGCACGATCGAGACTTTTCGACGTCCCGTTGCGATGGCATGCTCAAACGCGTAGTTCAGGATGCGCATGCATCCGGCGCGCGTGTTGATGCCAGTTGCCATGGCAACCGCATGCGGATCATCGTCGATCTGCACGTAGTGCTCGTGGCCGATGTACAAGCCTTCAAGATTTTCGCGAACCACCACCAGATCGATATTTTCAAAGCGCCCGCCAGGCACCAGGCTGCGGGCGGGCCGCAAGTTGGCATACAGCTGGAACTCTTCACGAAGTCGAACGTTCGAGCTGCGGTAGCCCCCGCCAGAAGGAGTTTCTAGAGGACCTTTCAGCGCCAATCGTGTTCGATGAATGCTGTCGAGCGTGGCACGCGGCAGCGGATCGCCCGCCTTGGTCACACCCTCCAGGCCGGCAATCTGGCGGTCCCATTCGAAAGGAGCCCCCAGCGCCTCCAGCGCAGCCAGCGTCGCTTCAACGATTTCGGGCCCGATGCCGTCACCGGCAATCAGCGTGGCGGGAATTTTCGAACTCATGGCAACCCTCGGTGCGGCGTTTGAATCGACTGACGAACCCGCGCGGAGGATACACTCGACGTTTTCGTCGCGAAAATGGCGCCCAGTGTCCTGGACAGAAATTCGCCATGTCTAACCCCCCGCCACCTGATCCGCGCCGTGTGAACGGCAAGCCCACTGTCCTTGTGACAGGCTTCGAGCCATTCGATGGCCATTCAATCAACGTCTCTTGGGAGGTCGCGCGAACCCTCGAAAGCCGGGCGGCCGCTGTATTTCCTGAAGTAGGAATGGTTGCGGCACAGATTCCCTGTCGGTTTGGGGAATGTATTGATGAGGTCGGGCGGCTGATCCAACAGCACCAGCCGGTGCTGGTGATTTGCCTTGGCCAAGCTGAGGGGCGTACCCAGATCACCGTGGAACGCGTTGCGCTGAATATTCGCGATGCTCGAATCGCTGACAACAGGGGCCACCAGCCGACTGAAGAAGCCGTGGTTAACGACGGTCCCTATGCCTATCCAAGCCGACTTCCGGTCGCTGAACTGGTCGCGCAACTACGTATCGACGGGCACCCGGTTGCGGCCTCGTACACCGCAGGCACGTTCGTCTGCAACGATCTGTTTTACGGGCTGATGCATCATCTCGAGCGCGCGCCGCGGCCGGGCGGGTTCATTCACCTGCCGATTCTTCCCGAGCAACAGCGGTCCGATGATGGGCGGAGTGCCGACCGCGAGGATGCGCCGCACACGATTCATGGCGCACCGGCGGCCGTGTCGCTCTCGGTTCAGGTCGCCACCCTGGAGGCGGCTATCGCCCTGATGCTTCGCCGGACTGACCTGGTCACCACGCAGAGCATCCCATGAGTCTTGAATACGCCCCCAGCGGGCTGCTGGGCGTTCTGACGCCTCAGGCCAACACTACCGCCGAGATTGAATTCAGCGCGATGATGCCGCCCGGTTTCGCATCATTGGTTACACGTATGACCAGCGCGCAACCCGATCTTGAGGGACGACTCATTGAGTACTTTGAGCGACTCGATCAATCGATCGCTCAATTCGCTAACGCGCCACTTGCCGCAATCGCAGTGGCCTGCACGGGATCGTCGTATCTGATTGGCCCAGAGCGCGAGGACGCGCTGTTTTCCAAATTGTCTTCGGAGCTCGGCCTTCCAGTCACCAGCGCAGGCTTGTCGGTGGTGCAGGCCTGCCAAACTCTGAGCGCACGTCGCATCGCGGTGCTATCGCCTTATTCCGACTCGCTGACCACTGCGAGCATTGCCTACTGGCAGGCGCGAGGCCTGGAGGTGGTCGAAGTGGTGCGGGTAGGATCGAACGCCACGGCCTTTCATCCGATCTATTCGATTCAGGCGAGCGCAACGCTGCAGGCGTTGCAGGCGGTACAAACCGATGAGGCCCAGGCCATCATCTGCCTGGGAACAGGCCTGCCCTCGCTTCGAACGATTCTTGCGCACCCGGTACACCGGTCAGCGCCAGTTTTTTCCTGCATGGTGGCACTCGCATGGAATGCGCTGCGACTAGCACAACAGCAGACTGCTGATGCGCCGCGCCTTCGCGATTTCATCGCGGGCGGCGACTGGCGCCCCTCGTTCCAGGCGAGATTTCCTGAGACAACGGGCTAAGCCAGCGTTTTTGAGCGCCGGAGTCCGTCAATCATCGATGTTTTCATCAGGTGAGCATGGCACTTGATGGGATCGGAAGCGATTGCCTGAAGGGTGGCCAGCATTCGACGTCGCCCCTCAAGCGATGATTCCCACATTCTGGCGCGGTTTCCGTCGGCCTGACCGATCACATCGTCACGCATGACTGGCAGCCGACATGCCTCGTAACGAGACAGCAGCGCCTGCGAATCAGCTCCCTTGGCAACTTCAAGCAGCGACTCTGCGAGTTCGAACACGTCGTGGATCCCGCCGTTCATGCCCATGCCCCCTTTGGGATGGTTCAAGTGAGCGGCATCCCCCGCAATCGCGATGCGCCCCTGAACCCAATGCGAAGCCAGGCGCTGATGCACTCGATAGGGACGAACCTCGCCGATCGGCGCTGTGGCCGCTGCCGGGGTGATTTGCGCAAGCCGTTCCGCCACACGTTCGGGCGCCATCAAGGTCTCGGCGGATTCGCCCTCATGGGGGTGGAGACTGACCCGCCAGACATCTGCAAGACGAAGCAGGCTATAGGTTCCATCTGGCGCCCAGACGTAATTGATGCCCGAGAGCCCCGGCAGGTGGTCTTCAAACGGGAATGTAGTGGTCACCAAAACCGTGGTTTCCGGATAGACCGTGCCTGAAAACTCTGCACCAATCGCCTCACGCACGACGCTACGCGACCCGTCACACCCCACCAGAAAATCGCCGCGCACCAGGTGTTCGCTCGCCTGCTGATCAAGCCAACGCAACCACGTGCCGCCGGAATCTTGTCCAACCGCCTCAACGGTTGCGCCCCGTACGACCGAACCTGGCGCATGACGGTTGAGCCAGCCCTCCAGCGTATTCACCAATACCGACTGATCACACTGCAGCCGCCACGGATGGCGCGTGGCATCGGCGATGGCTGCCAGGTCGAACTCTGCGCGCTCGCCGGTCTCGTGAAGACGGATCTGCCAGGTTGGCGTCATGCGACCCGACGCATGCAACGCAGCGCCAATCCCATCTTCGTCGAGCAGGTCTAACGTAGGCGGGTGAAACGTTGAGCTGCGCAGCATGGGCTCCAGCCTTGGGGCACGCTCGAAAACGCGCACTGCGTGGCCTGCGCGCACGAGGCGCCAGGCCAGCACCAGCCCGACTGGCCCTGCGCCTACGATCAGGGTGAATGCATCTTTCATCAACGGCTCATCTGACCAACGGTATTCGGAATTGTCGATGGTAGCGCAGGAGAACCAGTTCACGGCATGCTGAGGGCTTTGCCTGTCAGGAGCTTAACCATGCCCTCATTACGTGTGGATCTGTTTGCCGGAAGAACCATCGAACAAAAGCGCGCGCTTGCCGTTGCGTTGACCGAGGCCTGCGTCAAGGCCTTGGGCGTCGCCCCCGCCAGCGTTGACATCATTTTCAACGACGTTGAGCGACACGATTGGGCGACCGCAGGCGCGCTCTGGTCCGATCAGCCTAAACCGTCAGCCACGCCCGGAAGCTGAGCGCAAAGCAACGCTTGTCAGCGCTGATCAACGGTCGTACCGGCGCGCCCTGCTGCGTCCAGCCGTTGCTGGGCGACTTCGGCTACTGCGCTGACGATCGCGTGATAGCCCGTGCAGCGGCAATAATTGCCGGAAAGGTGATCGCGGATTTGTGCGCGATCGGTTGTGGGCGCACGCTCGAGTAGCTCCGCAGCACAGAGCAGCATGCCCGGCGTGCAGAACCCGCATTGCAAGGCATTGTGGCGAACAAACGCCTGCTGGAGGTCGGCGATTGCACCGCTTGCATCCAGCCCCTCGAGCGTCGTCACCTCGCACCCATCCACCTGAGCTGCCAAGACGAGGCAGCCGCGGACGATCTCGCCATCAACGCGGACGGTACACGCACCACACACGCCATGCTCACAGCCGACGTGAGTTGCGGTGAGCTGCAGCTCGTGCCTGAGAAAGTCAGCCAGATGCATGCGGGCTTCGACCCGACGCCGAATCTGGCGTCCGTTGACCGACAGACGAACCTCAAGTTCTGACGTCGGGCTGTCCGGCGCTAGTGGGGTGTTCACGGTGTATCTCCTGCCAGCCATGACTTTGAAGCACGCTCCACCAGAACCGCTGCCAGATGAAGCCGGGTATCGGCATCGGCCTGCAGATCGGACGGAGGATCGAGATCGGCTCCGAGTGCATCCCGGATATCGCTTCGAGCGGGCTGTTGCCCGCGGTTCAAGTGCTCGGCAACCAGGGATTCCGCCTTCGACGAACGCTGTGGACGATCGCCACACCCTAAAAATGCAAGGCGTACTTCGTGCCCTGCCGTTTTCACAGCAGCCAATCCGGCAATCGCGTAATCGCCACGTCGCCGACTGACTTCATCGAAGAATGCTCGGTCGCCGGGCATCGCTGCCGGGAACTCCACCGCCGCCAGGATTTCGCCGTCCTGGACTGCAGTGGTGTAAAGCCCCTGGAAAAATTCTGATGCGGCCACTGAGCGACGGCCTGCCTGCCCCTCAATATGCATGACCGCGTTGAGCGCCAGCGCGCACGCAGGCATTTCGGCTGCGGGGTCAGCGAGCGCGAGGCTGCCGCCCAGCGTTCCACGATTACGGATCGCTGCATGCGCAACATGCGGGAGCGCCAGGGAGAGGAGCGGCAGGCGCTCCGCCACTACCGCCGAACCCAACACCTCTGCATGCCGCATGAGCGCACCAATTTGAATTGAACTCGGGGTGGCCAGGATGCCCCGCAGCTGCTCGACACGACTAATGTCCACCAGCACCGCAGGCTGCGCGACACGCAGCGCCATCATGGGCATGAGGCTCTGACCACCCGCGAGAACTCTGGCATCGGGACCATGCAGCGCCAACGCTTCCAGTGCAGCACTGAGCGAGTCTGGACGGAGATAAGCAAACGCAGCGGGCTTCATGAGACACCTGGCAGGGCTCTGTCGCGCAAAAAGTTCAAGGCTTCGCCCCAACCCAGCCTTTATGCGAAATATCGAACACCACGCCGTTGGGGTCTCGGAACTTCCGCTCGAAGTCGACGCCGCCACCGCCCTTCAGTTCGCGGTGAAACCGTCCGCCATTGCGCTCAATGTGTGCGCTCATGCCTTCCAGATCGTCAACGATGAAACCGATGTGATGAATCCCGTTGAAATTTTTGCCGCGTTCGTCGCCGGCCGCATCATCGGTATGAAAGTGCAACAGCGTGAGATTGACAACGCCATCTGATAGCGAAAGCCCGTCGCCAAACGGCGTTGCTGCGAAGTTCACCCGCTTCATGCCGAACGTGGTCTCGTAGAACTTCGCCGCCTGTTCAATGTCCGGTACCGAAATAGCGATGTGGCGAAGACTGGCCTTGAGGCCTGATGAGGAGGTGGTCATGGTTTACTCCGTGAGCCGGCCTGCTCTTCGGCAAACGCGCGGCAGGCGGCACGAAAGGCATTCACGTCGAGCTT
>CAZORB010000060.1:2048-23684 GCA_964581825.1 uncultured Bordetella sp. | reverse complement strand
GTGCTCGCCGACCTTGAATTGGGTTTTGTATCAGTCGAAGCAGCGCGCGATGAGTATGGCGTTGCGCTTTTCGCGGACGGATCGGTCGATGACGCGCAGACCCGACGGCTGCGCGCGGCCATGGCAACACAAACACCAAAGGGAGCATTGCAATGACATCGAATAAAAAGCATCCGGGCCAGATCGGTCGCCGCGCGCTGTTGGGCGCTGGCGCAGCGGCTGCGGTCAGTGGATGGCTGCCAGGCGCCGCGCGGGCGCAGGATGCCTTTCCTTCGCGACCGATCAGGATTGTGGTCGGCTTCGTTGCAGGGGGTGTCTCCGACGTGATGGCTCGGCTGATCGCCCCCGAGCTTCAGAAGGCGCTGGGTGTGTCGGTGCTGGTTGAGAATCGGCCGGGTGCGTCCGGGATGATTGCAGCGGGTCAGGTGGCAAAGGCAGCCCCCGATGGCTACACGCTGTACATGGCGCCCAATACTCATCTGATCAACCACGCAATCAATCCCACCACGCCGTATCACTCGGTCAACGACTTCACCGGCATCACACTTCTTACAACCACGCCCAATATGCTGGTAGTCAAAGACGATTCGCCCTTCCGTTCTGTGGCGGACTTCATCGCGGCTGCCAAGGCCAAACCGGGTGATCTCTCTTACGCCACGTCAGGCATTGGCACCACCGTTCACTTTGCCGGCGAACTGCTGGCATTCAAAGCGGGCATCAAGCTGAACCATGTGCCGTTTAAAGGCGCCAATCAGTCGATTGAGGCAGTGGTCGCAGGGCACGTGCCCGCATCGGTGTCAGCGGTCAGTTCTTCGATCGGTTTTATTCGCGGCGGGCGGGTGCGCGTGCTGGCCGTGATGGCTGATAAGCGGTCGGCCCTGCTGCCAGATACTCCAACGTTCAAAGAGCTTGGCTTTGATGGCCTGCTCAGTGATACCTGGCTGGGGCTGCTTGGGCCCGCTGCGATGCCACCTGTGGTGTCGCGGCGGCTGCATGAAGAGCTCCTGCGGATTTTGCAGGCGCCAGAGTTCCGCGAGCGCGTTTTGAGCGGCGGCAATGAGCCCGTTGGCTTAGGGCTGGACGCCTTCCAAAAGCAGATGGCGCAAGAGCTTGAAGGGTATATCGCGCTTGCGAAGAGTGCGTCGATCAAGGCTCAATGATTTCGGGGGATGAAGGCATGAAGCTCGTCAGTTTTTTTACTGCACAGGGCGCCGAGCACATCGGTGCCTTGCTCGATGACGGAAAAACCATTGCAGACTTTTCGCAGGCTGATCCGTCGCCCACCTTTCGCAGCATGCTCGATCTGATTGATTCCGGCGAGCCCGGCCTGGACCGGGCTCGGTCGTTGGTGCGAAGCGCCAGCGCTACCGTCAGGCTCGATCAGGTGACCTTACGGGCACCGCTGCCAGAGCCCCGTCAGATGCGCGATTTCCTGTCGTTTGAAAAGCATCTGCGTCAGGCGCGTGCAAACCGTCACCTGCTGGGTATCGCAGGCATGCCCAGCGATCCCGCCAAGATTGAATTGCCAGCGGTTTGGTACAAACAGCCGATCTATTACAAGTGCAATCGGTTCAGCGTGGTGGGCACTGGTACGGATGTCATCTGGCCGCGATACTCCAACGTGATGGACTACGAGCTCGAGTTTGGCTGCGTCATCGGAAAAGATGGGAAAAATTTAAGCCGGGACGAGGCGCGCAGCCATATCTTCGGCTGGTGCATCTTCAACGACTTCAGTGCCCGTGATGCGCAGATGGCGGAGATGGCTGGTCAGCTGGGCCCCTGCAAGGGCAAAGATTTCGATACGGGCAATGTGTTGGGCCCCTGGCTGGTAACGGCCGACGAGATCCCCGATCCGTACAACCTCACTATGGTGGCGCGGGTCAATGGGGTGGAGTGGTCGCGCGGGTCAAGTCGCGATATGCGATTCCGGTTCGAAGACTTCATCGAGCACGTGACGGCGGACGAGCGACTTCGGGCAGGAGAGTTTTTGGGCTCAGGGACGGTCGGCAGCGGTTGTGGGCTCGAATTGGGCCGATTCCTTAACGACGGAGACGTCGTTGAACTGGAAGTCAGCGGGCTCGGCATCCTGCGGAACCGCGTCATCCGGCAACACTGATGAGGTGGTAAGCCTGCCTGGCGACGAGCGATCGGAGTACATTATTCTTCGCTCACGCGTGTCGGGCCTGAGTGGAGAAACGCTGATGAATCAAAGTGTCGAGCAGACATCCAGACCCAATTTGGTCTGTGACTATTCGCCTGAGGAGTGGGCGGGGCCGCCCGCCAGCACCCTGACGCAGGCCAGCCTCGAGGCCTTGCTTGCCAACCAGATTCCAGCGATTCATCTGGCTGACTTTATCGATCCAGTCTTGTGCGATCGATTCTGCCAGGCCGTCCGGACCGCGCCACTTCGCCATTACAGTGTTCAGCCACCGGTTGCGTACCTGGGCATGGCGCAGTACGAGTATCGCTGGAATCGACCGAAGACTGACTATTTTTCAGATGTTGCGGCGGCTGATCAGGCGTGCCAGCGTATCTTCAATCAAAGCTTCGACCCCGTACAGGCAGTCATTACCACGATGGCCAAGGCGTGGCCGTTTCCCGTAGGCGTGGCGCAGGAACCAGGCTTGGGCGCGTATTTCGCCGGCATCATTCGCGTTGCGGGGGGCGGTATCAAACTGCATGCCGACTTTGCGCCGATCAATGCCCCGCGCTGGGCGGTGTCGGCCATCGACGCGCAAATCGGCTGGAATATTTACTTTGAGGTGCCCGAAGTGGGCGGCGACACGATGGTCTACGGCAAACCCTGGCAGGCGGAGCTCGTTGATGGTCAGGCGCCCCCCAGCTATGGGCTCGAGCCGTCTGCGCTTGCTTCCGCCCCGAAGTACCGCTTTCAGCCGCGTCGTGGAGAATTGGTGTTTTTTAACGTGAGGAACCCGCATCTCGTCAATGCGGGCACCGGCGACATGCACTCCAGAGTGTCAATTGGCGCCTTCGTCGGGCGCATGCCCGATGGCAGCCTGGTGCACTGGAGCTGAGCGGATCGCTTATCAAGGAGACTCAGTGATGTTTCGTCGTATCGGATCGGTCGTCGCAGCGTGCTGGCTAGGGTTGGCAGCGCCCATCGTGGCCGCACAAGACTTTCCCAACAAAACGGTTCGCATTCTGGTGCCTCAAACGCCAGGCGGTGCGTCGGATGCGCTGGCACGCGTTGTCGCGCAAAAGCTCAGTGAAAAGTGGGGGCAGCCTGTTGTCGTTGAGAACCGCGCTGGGGCAGGCGGAAACGTTGGCATGGAGGTTGTTGCGCAGGCGGCGCCCGATGGCTACCTGCTGCTGATGAGCTATGCGGGCTCTCATGCCATCAATCCGGCACTCTACAAGCGGTTGCCGTTTGACCCGGTCAAAGATTTTGCCCCTGTGGCAACGCTTGCCACCCTGCCGTTTGTGCTCGTTGCCCGTCCAGATGCCGCGTTCAAGAACGTCTCCGAACTGATCGCTCAGGCGGGCAAGTCTTCACTTACGTTTGGTTCGGCAGGCAATGGCTCGGTGAATCATCTGCTGGGCGTGATGTTCGCCATGAACACTGGCACCAAGCTCACGCACGTTCCGTACAAGGGCGCTGCGCCCGCCATGCAGGATCTGATGGGTGGGCAGATCAATATCGTGTTCACCAGTTTGCCGTCGGTAGCTGGCTTACTGCGCGGCGGCCAGCTTCGCGCGCTTGCCGTGACCAGCGCAAAGCGCTCGGCAACGTTCCCGGATATCCCGACGCTCGCAGAGTCAGGCTTGCGTCAATTCGATGTGGCACCCTGGTTCGGCCTGTTCGCGCCGGGCGCAACGCCCGCCCCGGTCATCCGTCGGATCAATCAGGATGTCAACGAACTGCTCGGGAACAAGGATGTGATCGAGCGGTTCAACTCGCAAGGGGCTGATCCGCTTGCGCGCACCCCCGCTGAGTTCGCCAACATGCTGCGGGCCGACCTGGCGACGTGGGCGGAAGTGGTCAAGACCTCAGGCGCACAGATCGACTGAATCATGCTTGACACACTGATTCGAGGCGCAACGGTTTACGACGGACTGGGGCGTCCGCCCACCCTCGCCGATGTTGGGGTGCGTGACGGCCGTGTCGTGGAAATCGGGCGCATCTCTGAAAGCGCGATGAACGTCGTACAGGCCGACGGCCTCGCGCTGATGCCTGGCATCGTTGATCTGCATACGCACTTTGATGCGCAGGTCACCTGGGACCCCACGCTGTCACCCTCTGGCGCGCTGGGCGTGACCACTGCAGTCATGGGAAATTGCGGTTTCGGCATTGCGCCTTGCCCAGCGGCGCTTAGAGAAACCATGCTTAAAAATCTGTCGGTGGTGGAGGGCATGGACCTTCAGGCGCTGATGGCGGGGGTGCGGTGGGAGTTCGAAACCTTCCCCGAGTACATGGATCAGCTGCGCCGTATTCGTCCGCATCTGAACGTGGCGGTGTTCGCGGGGCATTCGGTGATCCGCACCGCGGTGATGGGCGAGCAGGCCAGTGAACTGGTCGAGCCGAGCGCCGCGCAGCTTGAGGCGATGCGGGAGCAGGTCCGTGCGGCGCTCCGCGCTGGAGCGATCGGGTTTGCGTCGTCGTTCTCGCCGAATCACAGCGGATTTGGCGGCCGCCCGATGCCCTCAACGATTGCTTCAGAGCATGAGCTGCGCGCACTCACCGCCGTGCTGGGTGAAGAGCAAAGCGGTGTGTTCATGATGGCAACCGGCTCGCGGGCCACGCCTGACATCATGGAGTCGATTGCAGCCGATACCGGCCGACCCGCTTTCATCTCCACCGTGCTCACCATGTTCAACGAGTCGCGGCCTGAGCTGTGTCTTAGCTACTACGACAGGGCGGCGCAGGCGATTGCTCGCGGCAACGAGCTGTACATCCTGACTTCATGTCAGCCACTGTCATTTGATTTCACGCTGCTGGATCCCTATGTCCTTCTGAGCCATTCTGCATTTGATGTGGTCAAGACCGCCACGTCTGATCGGCTTGCCGAGATCTATCGTGATCCCGCGTTTCGCGCCCGGTTTCGTCAAGACCTCACCGCGCCCCGCGCAGGAACGCTGTTTCTGGGCAATTGGCATCACGTGGAGGTGGGTGAAACTTTCAAGCCTGAGCATCGCGCGTTGGAAGGGATGAGCGTTGCCAATCTGGCCGCGCAACGCGGTCAGGATCCGGTCGATGTGTTCTTTGACCTCGCCTTGTCCGAAGCCCTGCAAACCCATTTCGTAGGCAAGTTTTTTCAGAACGTTGATTCAGGTGTGGCGCCTTTGGTGAAGCATCCTGCCGGGGTCATCACGTTGTCCGATGCCGGCGCGCACCTGGCATACATGTGCGATGCCGGTTTCGGCCTTCACTTCCTGTCGCATTGGGTGCGAGACCGTGGTGTCGTTGACTGGGCAGAGGGCATTCGACGGCTGACCAGTGAACCGGCGGATCGATTCAGAATTCCCGGCCGTGGACGGCTGCAGGAGGGGGCGCCCGCCGACATGCTGCTGATCGATCCGGAGCGCGTTGGAATCACGCCGGCAATGGTGCGCCGCGATTTACCGGCCGGGGCTCAGCGCCGGGTGCGTGAGCCCCGAGGCGTGCATGGCGTCTGGGTCAATGGCACCATGGTGCACGATGGCAGGCAACCTCTCGCGCTCGAGCGTGGGCCTGGCCAGGTGCTTGATCGTTTCAACCACTAAGCAAGAGATTGGTATGAAATCTGTATCGTCCCCCATGCGTCGATCCATGTTGGCTGCCTTGGCCGCGCTCGGTGCCAGCGGTGCCCATGCTCAGACAGGGCCCTGGCCCAACCGCACCATTCGGATGGTGATCGCCTTCCCGCCAGGCGGGCCGACCGACATCGTCTCCAGGGTGATCGCTCAGCAACTGAGCACACAGCTCGGCCAAAGCGTGGTCGTTGATAACAAGCCTGGCGCGGGCGGCAACATCGCGGCAGAACTCGTGGCGAAGGCGCCATCTGACGGATACACGGTCTTCTACAACACCTCGGCCATCGTAATCGGCCCAGCGCTTTACGGGAAGGTCAACTACGACACGCTGAAAGATTTCACCCCAGTCGTGCGCACCGCCAGTGTCCCGCTGGTGTTGGTGGTGAACCCTCAACTGCCGGCGCGGTCTGTCAACGAGTTCATCAGCCACGCTCGGGCAAATCCCGGCAAACTTAACTACAGCTCTTCCGGGACCGGAACCATTACCCACCTCGCGAGCGCCATGCTGTCGGCGCAGTTGCAACTCCAGACCCAGCATGTGCCCTACAAGGGCAGCGCTCCCGGGCTGATCGATCTCGCGTCGGGCCAGACGCAGTTCATGATCGACACCATGAACACCGTATTGCCGTATGTGCGCGATGGCCGCTTACGTCCGCTGGGCGTGGCAAGCGCCAGCCGATCGCCGCTGTTACCCGATGTGCCCACGCTAGGCGAAACACTGCCAGGATTTGAGGCTGCGGCCTGGCAGGGTGTAGTGGTACCCGCCGGCACGCCTGCTGACATCGTGGCTCGCCTGAATCAGGAAATCAACAAGGCGCTGCAGAATCCCGAGGTTCGCTCCAAACTCGCTGCGCAGGGCACCGACATTCACGGTGGCTCTGCAGCGGAGTATGCAGAGTACATCCGCAGCGAAATGCCGCGCTGGGCCAACGCGGTCAAGGTATCAGGGGCTAAAGCCGAGTAAGCCCAGCCATGAACCGCGCAGCGGCGCTGCGCCGCGCTGAGCAGGTCTTCGATTCCGGAGTATTCAGGAAGCTGCTCGAGCGGCGTATCGCAATGCCAACTGAAAGCCAGAACCCGGAGCGCGCGCCGGTTCTGGCTCAGTACCTTCAGGCCGAATTGCAGCCTGCATTCGAGGCGATGGGTTACCGCTGTCAGCTCCTGTCCCACCCTAAATCGGCTGCGCCGTTTCTGTTTGCTGAGCGCTTCGAGGAACAAGGTTTGCCAACGGTGCTCGGCTACGGGCATGGTGATGTCATTCGCGGTCTGGCCACCGAATGGCATTCGGGATTGTCCCCCTGGACGCTGACTGAGCGAGACGGGCGCTGGTATGGTCGAGGCATCGCCGACAACAAGGGACAGCATTCGGTCAACCTGGAGGCGCTTGGCTTGGTGCTGGCCGAACGCGGCAGCCTCGGCTTCAATTCGAAGTATCTGATCGAGATGGGTGAGGAAACCGGCTCTCCGGGCTTGCGCGAGCTCTGCGAGGCACATCGGGACTTGCTGAAGGCTGATCTGCTCATCGCCTCCGACGGCCCGCGGTTACGTGCGGATCGGCCTACGGTGTTCCTCGGTTCACGGGGCAGCCTCAACTTTGATCTGGTGATTGAGGCGCGTGCAGGGGGTCATCACTCTGGTAATTGGGGCGGGCTCATCTCCAACCCGGGTCTTCAGCTTGCGCACGCGATTGCCAGTATTGCAGGGCCCACCGGCCAGATTCGAATTGCCGAGTGGGTGCCGCCAGCGCTTCCTCCAGCGGTCAGGCAGGTGCTGGCCGACTGCGAGGTCGATGGGGGCTCGGACGGACCGTCCGTCGAGCCCGGTTGGGGCGAGCCGGGACTCACCCCGGCAGAACGGGTCTTCGGATGGTGTTCATTTGAAGTGCTGGCGTATCGAACCGGTAATCCCGATACGCCCGTGAATGCAATACCGCCGCGCGCCTGGGCACGCTGTCAGCTGCGCTTTGTTGTTGGGATAGATCCAGAGCAGATCCTTCCCGCGCTTAGACGTCATCTCGAGCGCCATGGTTTCGGCATGGTGCAGGTTCAACCCACACGCGAAGAAGTCTTTCGGGCGACCCGGCTTGACCCGGATGATCCCTGGGTGCACTGGGCGGCGGCGTCGCTGCAACAGACCACCGGAAAGAAGCCGGCGATTCTTCCGAATTTAGGCGGTTCGCTTCCAAATGACATCTTCGCCGAGGTCTTGGGTCTGCCGACGATCTGGGTGCCACACTCCTACCCGGGCTGCTCGCAGCATGCGCCCAATGAGCACCTCCCGGCCGAGTTGCTGCGGGAAGCGCTTCAGGTCATGACCGGGCTCTACTGGGATTTGGGCGAGCGCTCGCCGTCGCGTCTGCGCGCCCATCCCTTGAACGGCGCGTAATACGCCCGAATGTCGGTCATGTCAGATTCAAGATTGCCGGTTGGATGAAATAGCCGGTTCACGCCGCAGGTTCGGGTCGCGTGATCCATATAAGCCATGACAACCGGTACTTCTGCGCCAAGGGCGATGAAGTAAAAGCCCGTTTTCCAACGCTCGACTTCTTTTCGGGTTCCCTCGGGCGGCACCAGCAGCAAAAGCGGAGCTCGCTGATCGGCGAAACAGCGCACGGCGGCATCGACCAGATTGTTGGATCGGCTGCGGTCCACCGGAATGCCGCCCATCCACCGCATCAGACCCGCGAACGGAAACCGAAAAATCTGAGCTTTCCCAAGCCAGTGAAGTTTGCGGTCGAGCACAAACGCGGCCATGAGCGCATAGGGCAGGTCCCAGTTGCTGGTGTGGGGGGCGCCAATGACAACCGCCTGACGAAGGTCAGATGGAATCAGCCCATCGAGTCGCCAACCCAGTGCTCTGAACATCGTCCGCGATACGGCGCGTAATGCTGGCGACAGCAGAGGCGTATTGAAGATGGTTCGCGAGGCCGGTCGAAACACTGCTTCGGCCGGATTCACTGAAAAATTCCGTGCATGGATGGGATCGCTTTGCGAAGTGCACTGCATGGCAGCGCGGTGCCCGGATGCTAACCGATACACTGACGCCTCGCTTATTGATGGTTCGATCCGAGAATGCTCAGCCCCTTCCTGTTGATTGCGCTCGCCGTTCTGGTTGTCGCGACGGTCACGTTGTGGGCCGTCACCACCGTTCTGTCGCGGCAGGCGGAGGTGCGGGTGCCGCCGGCAGGACGCTGGATCGACCTGCCCTCCGCGCGTCTCCATCTGATTGATCGCGGCCAGGCGGCGTCGGCTCAGGCGCCCGTACTGATCATGATTCATGGGCTGGCGGGGCAGACGCATCACTTCAGTTATCGCCTGATTGACGAGCTGGCGCAGTCCTATCGCGTCATCGCGATCGACCGACCTGGCTCGGGTTATTCGCGCTGGAGAGCCGGGGTCCGACACACGCTGGATGCGCAGGTGGCTCTGATCGACGAACTCGCGCGGCATCTCGATCTTAGGCGCGTCGTATTGGTGGGGCATTCGCTGGGTGGTGCGATCGCCCTGGGCGCTGCCGTTCACTATCCTGACCGTGTGGCGGGCGTCGCCTTGCTTGCACCGCTTACACGCCTGCCGGTGGGCGTTCCGCCTTGGCTCGCGAGATGGATGGCGCGCACGGATTGGCTATGGCGGTGCATCTCGCTCACGATTGCGACGCCCATGCTGCGCGTTCGACGCCAAAGATTTCGCGCTGAACTGTTCGCGCCCGACCCTGTGCCGGCGGACTATGGCGTGCAGGGCGGTGGCGATTTAACGCTTCGTTCCGGGCAACTGCTTGCTGCCTGCCGAGACCTGATAGCACTGCCCGCTTGGCTAAACGAGGTCGTGTCGCGGTACGACCAACTCGGGTCTCCGGGCTATCCGACCGTCGGCATGCTCTATGGTCTACAAGATGCTGTGCTGTCGCCGCAGCATCAGGGCGCATGGTTTGCGGAGCAGGTGCGGGTGTCACTCTATCGGACACTGGATGCAGGCCACATGCTGCCTCTCACCCGACCCGAAGCGTGTGTGCAGCTGATTCGTCAGGTGGCTGATGGCGTCAGCCGATAAGAGGACGGTGCTGCCGCCGCTCGCTGCCGTTGCGCTGATCTGCGTGGGCGCGATGGTGGCGCCGCTAGACACCGCGGTCAATGTTGCCTTCCCGAATATCGTCGACTCATTTGGCGTGGCACCTCGGGAGATTCTCTGGGTGGTGCTCGCTTTTGTATTCACTCAGTCAGTCGCGTCGCTGTTCTTTGGACGTCTGGGTGATCTTTATGGACATCGCCGGATGTTCATGCTGGGTATGCTGGCCAGCGCGATTGCGAATGCTGCCCTGGCCTTGGCGCCAAGCTACGGTTGGCTGATCGGATTGCGCGCGTTGCAAGGTGCCGCAGCAGGGATGGCGATGGCGTGCGCGCCGGCGCTGGTCAGCGCGGCGAGTGCCCCTGAGCAGCGCGGGCGGTTCCTGGCCCTCTACGCCAGCGCGATCAGTGCCGCCCTTGCAATCGGGCCTGTTGCGGGCGGGCTGCTGACGGCGAGCCTTGGTTGGCCCGGCGTGTTTCTGTTCCGGGCGCCCATTGCGCTAGCGGTCCTCATGCTGGTCCCAAGCATCCTTGCGTCGCCTGTTCAGAGGGGTGGGCTTGATGCGCCATCCTCCAGGCCGAAAATTGCCTGGCGCTCATTTTTGTCGCGTCGCTTCGTGTTGCTGCAGTGTTCGTCTGTCGCGATTCAGGGTGCGGTATTCGCGATCATGTTGTGGGTACCGTTCGCGCTGGCACGCTGGTCGGAGTTTCCCGTCACTGCGGCCGGGCTCGTGATCGCAGTCTTTCCTGCCGGGTCGCTGGCAGCCAGTCTATGGCTAGCCCGGGGCGCAGCGCAGTCCGCAACGCTGACGGCTCAGTCAGGGGTCCTGCCTGGCCAATGGTTCGCAGTGGCGGGCCTGGCAGGGAGCGCATCGGTCTTGCCGCTGGAAAGCCCCCTTCTACTTGCCTTGACGCTAAGCGTTGCAGGCATAGGGTTGGGTGTGTTTCAGGTCAGCTATCAGCAGCAAACGCTTGACGCGGTGGCCGTCGATAATCGCGGTCTTGCGGGCTCACTGATCAACGTGACCCGGCTCCTGGGTATTGTCGTTGGCGTGATCGGATTGAGCGCCGTGGGTGACTGGCTTGGTGTTGCTGGCACCCTGGCGTTCAGTGCCGGGGCGCTGGCTATCTGGGCGCTGGTCTTCAGAGTGGCACTCCGATCATGAAGTTTCAATCTCGCGCGCTGCGTCATTTTGATGCGATTCGCCGTAGTGGCTCGATTCGGCAGGCAGCGCGTCAGCTGCACATATCGCCTTCTGCGCTCAATCGGCAATTGCTGGCCTTTGAGGCGCAAATCGGATCACCTCTGTTTGAACGATTACCCAGCGGATTGCGACTGACACCAGCCGGCGAGGTGGTCGCTCGTCATGCCATTCAGGTCATGCAGGACGAGGATCGGATGAGCGTTGAGCTGCAGGCGCTCGAGGGGCTGCAGGCCGGGCATGTCGAACTGGTCACGGTCGAGGCGCTGACACACGCCTTTATTCCCGCGGTCCTGGGGCGCATGGCCGTTCGATTTCCGAGGGTAAATTTTTCGGTACGAATCGGTGGCTCCAAGCGCGCGGTCGAACAGGTGATTGACGGGCAGGCCGATATCGCGATTGGCTTTGTGAATCAGCGCAATCCCGAATTACGGCAGCTGGCGGTGGCTGAGTTCGAGCTGGGGGTGGTGGTCCGCCCGACCCATCCAATTGCCAAGCTGAAAACCGTGAGGTTTAGCCAGTGCATGCGCTATCCCATGGTCTTACCTGCCCGGGAGCTGACACTTCGAGAGGCGCTTGACCCCTTGCTTGCTGCCCAGATTGAAGCGCCGGAGGTGATCATCGAGACTGGATCTTTCGAGCTCATGAAGCGGGTCGCGCTTCAGGGGCGAGGGATCGCCTTTGTCAACCAGTTCGGTATTGAAGATGAGCTTGCGCGGCGCAGGCTGGTGCATGTGCCTCTGAAGGAGGCCGCGCCATCGCTGCTGGGGATCTACGTTCGCGCGCGCCGTAGCCTGCCTCCTGCGGTCGAGGCGTTTTGCCAGCTGGCGATCGAACACATGCAACGCATCAAGAATTGATGATCTAAAGCAGGCCATCGGCGGCCCGTCTACGCCCGAGGTTTGCAATCAGCTGACGCGGGCAGGTATCTTCGGCTTCCTAACAAAACCCTCGTGGTAAGTATGTCGATTCACGATGCAGTGATGCGCCGCGTGCCCGTGTCTACCTACGGTAGCGTCAGTCTGAATGTTCGATTAGGCCCCGTATCAGGCCCGCCGCTGTTGCTTCTGCATGGTCATCCGCAGACGCACCTGATGTGGCGAAAAGTATGGTCTGAACTGTCGCCGCGCTTTACGCTGGTTGCGCCCGATCTGCGTGGCTATGGCGATAGCGATAAGCCAGTGGGTGCGCCCGATCACGCCAACTACAGTAAGCGCGTGATGGCTGCAGATTGCGTCGAGTTGATGCGCAGTCTTGGCTATGACACGTTCATGGTGGCCGCACACGATCGGGGCGCGCGCGTGGCGCACCGGCTGGCTGCTGATCATCCACAACGCGTTTCGGCGCTGGCGCTTCTTGATATTGCACCCACGCTTGCGATGTATGAGCAGACATCGGACGCGTTCGCGCGTGCCTACTGGCATTGGTTTTTTCTGATTCAACCGCATCCGCTGCCTGAGACCCTGCTTGCGTCAAAGGGCCCCGACTATGTCCGATGCATGCTGGGCGGACGTCACGCCGGATTAGCCCCGTTTGAGCCGGAGGTGCTGGCTGAATATCAGCGCTGTGCGTCGGATCCCGCCACGCTTCATGGGTTCTGTGAAGACTACCGCGCGTCTGCTGGCATCGACCTCGAGCACGACCGCGCCGACCGCGAGGCAGGCCAGACGTTAAAAACGCCACTGCTGGTGCTGTGGGGGCGGCACGGCGTGGTTCACCGCTGCTTCGATGTGCTGGGCGAGTGGCGTAGGGTTGCGAACGACGTTCGCGGTGAACCGCTGGATTGTGGCCATTATCTGGCCGAGGAGCAGCCTGAGCAGGTGGTCAGCCAGCTGCTCGGGTTCTTCAAACCCGCGTCAGGTTAAAGGGGCCGAAGGATCAGCCCGCCAGCTTCCATCGATATCACCCAACATCACGCCGATCCAGTTTGCCGGCGCGCTGCTGTCGGCCGTCTGCTCTGGCTCTTCCCAGTTGACCGAGTGTCGTGACATGCCAGAGAGCTCGGCTCGCTCGGGGATGAAGAGCCAGCGATGCTTTGGGACAGCCTGGTCTGACTCGGTCATGTTGCGGAGCAGCGCTTCAGCGTCTGCCCGGTTTACCACGCCGTTTCCATCGATATCGGCGGCAATCAGCTGGAAAGGCTTCGGGTCGGAGGCCCGCTGCGAATCCGCGCTATCTGGGGCAACGTTTGGATTGCGACCGTGCGAGAGTTTCAGCGCGGCCAGGACGTCAGCCGCATTGATGGCTGCGTCATCATCCGGGGCGGGTGCTGCGGATGCACGAACCGAGTAGCGTGCGAAATCAACCCCCTCAACGTCCCAGCGATCGGTTGCAATGAATGCATCCTGCGAATCAGCTGGCTTTCCCGGGAGAGCGGGGGCGTTCACATCTTCGGGGGCTTCGTCTGCGGCCTTCCCAGATAGTCTTGCCCAGTGCATCAGTTTGCCCGCTGCCTCGCGGATCGTGTCGGGGGCGGCGTCCAGGCTCGCGGTGACCGATTCGCGGATCCCGTCCGGGTCGGATACTGAGATCTTGACCGAGATTTCCTTGCCCGCAAGCAGCGGCATCATCGGCAATTTGAGGCTGGTTGCGCCCTCAATTACCTTATCGCCCAGACGCCACTGGTAGTCGATGCGGGTTGCGCTATCGGGCGCATCATCGGCTTTGCCTACCCGTACGAACGCTTCGACGGGATCGACCGCCTTGAGCACGTGACCGATCATCCGAATCTTGTCGATGGGCGGGGCGGGTGGCGGTTCGAGCGGCGCAGCGGGCGGGTCGACTGGATCGACCGCCAAGAGAGGGGGTTTTGGCGAAGGCGGAAGGTCAGCGTGCGGGATTTTCGCAACGATCTTCCAGGCATCACTCGGGGGCGTCCAGCCGCTGCTGGGAGCGACGAAACCGTCTCCGGTGCTGGCGTTGATCCAACCGATCAACACCTGTGCGGTCATCGTATCTTTACCGGGGGGCGTGAAGTCGAGCGCGTCGGCGCGCTCGGCCACGAGGTCGGGACGGTCTCGAAGGAGCATCAAGCCTTTGCGCAGACTCAGCCATTCCTGCTCGGATAATTCGCGGGCGAGCGACCAATCGTGACCAGGTTTGCCTGCCGGGATCTCCGGAGGCATGACCTCAGGCGCGATGGGCTTCACCGGCTGATCGGGCTTCACAGGCGCCGGCTTGGGCGGGATAAAGCGCGCCAGCCAGTCGGCACCCACCCCCACAAGCGGATACCAGGCAGGGGAGGCGGGCTGCCAGCCTGCGGTGGGCGCGATGAACACTGCGCCATCGGCTGAGTTAACCCACCCAGTGACCACCTGAGCGGCCACCCTGTCGGCTGCAGGCGCTTTGAATCCCAGCTGGTTCGCCAGCGCCTCAATAGCATCAGGCCCCTGCATGAACGCCTTGCCCGCCGTCTCGAGGCTTAGTCGGTCGGGAAGCCGAAATCCAGGCGATCGAACAATAGTGGAAGCGGCGCCGTGAATCGTCGGGGCACCCCCCGAATTTGAGAGCGGCAGTTTCGTCATGGGGCTTCCGTCCATATTGGTGGATTAGCCAAACTGGGAGTTTTTCACATTTCGGTTACTAACTCAAGTGAGGGGACGTGCCTAACCGGACCACCTCAGCCTGCGCTTAACAGTGCCTGCCAATCGCTAGCACTGATCGATATCGCCGTGTCTTGTCCGTGAAGAATGCCGTCGGCCAGGTGCCGCTTTCTTCGATGCAGGTCGATGATTTGCTCTTCGATTGACCCCGCGGTGACCAGACGGTAGACGGTGACGGGCCGCTGCTGCCCAAGCCGATGAGCTCGGCCGCTCGCCTGATCCTCTGCAGCAGGATTCCACCAGGGGTCGACGATGATCACGTAGTCCGCGGCGGTCAGATTCAATCCGAAGCCACCGGCCTTAAGACTGATCAGGAAAATGTCGCCCGCACCGCCCTGAAACGCTGCGATTCGCTTGGAGCGCTCAGCGGCTGGCGTACTTCCAGTGAGCGTCTGAAACGCAATGCCAGCCTGGTCGAGCTGCTGACCAAGCAGATCGAGAAAGTCGGTGAACTGGCTGAAGACCAGCGCCCGGTGTCCCCCTGCGCGAAGCTCGATCGCCAGCCGTTCGAATTCCTGAACCTTTTCTCCGATGAGCCCGAGCTCCGGTGCGATCAGTCGCGGGTCGCAGGCCGCCCGTCTAAGGCGCGTCAACTCGGCGAGCACGTGAAAGGACTGCTGCGGATCGCCATCGTCCAGATCAGCAATCCGTTCTACGGCATCCCGCCGGATCGCCTCGAGGAACTCACGCTCCCTCTGCCCAGGCTCGATCCGGTGAACGATCTCGGTACGCTCGGGCAGGTCCGCCAGAACCTGCGCCTTGGTTCGGCGAAGCAGAAACGGGCTGATCAGCCTCCGGAGCCGCTCTTGAGCGCGCTCGTCCCGCCGACGCTCGATGGGCACCGCGAATTGCTCGCTGAACTGGGCGCTGCTGCCAAGCAGTCCAGGATTAAGCAGGTTCATGATTGACCAGAGGTCAGACAGCCGGTTTTCAACCGGCGTTCCGGTAAGCGCCAGTCGAAATGTCGCATCGATTGCGGCGATAGCCCGACCGCGTTGGGTCGCCGAATTTTTCAGCAGCTGCGCTTCGTCAAGTACCAGCGTAGTCCAGGTTCGCTTCGCGAGCGCCTTGCCTTCGATCATCGCCAGCGCATAGCTGACCACGACGACATCGCCAGCCCCAGGCGGGGCTGGTAGAGCGGGGCGGGCACCGGAGCTGGCGCCAAGCAGCGCCATCACCCGTAGCGATGGGGCGAAGCGACCCAGCTCGGAAACCCAATTGCCACACACTGACGTGGGTGCCACGATCAGGGCAGGACCCTGGGCTGCGCGCATCAGGAGGAGCGCAAGGGTCTGGACTGTTTTTCCGAGACCCATATCGTCAGCCAGGATCGCCCCAAGCCCCGCGTGTGCCATTCGAAGTAACCAGGCAACACCGTCTCGCTGGTAATCGCGCAGGTCTGCCTTCAGTCCGACAGGCAGTGTCGGCGTTTGCAGCGCAGAGGCCTCACTGAGGCGTTGCAGTCCCTCGAGCCAGGTTGGATCAGCGGTGACTGCCATCCCGTCGAGTATCTGCTCTGCGAGCGCCGCTGCTGCGCGCGGAAGGCGAGCTTCAGAGTCGGATAGATCGGCCAGTGCTGCAAGATCTGAGAGTTGGGCACGCAGCTGGTCGGTGAGCGCAAGGAACTCACCCTCTCCAAGCGGGATAAACCGCTGAGAGCCATTCTCCCTTAGCCTTCGCAACAGATCCTGGAGTGTGACAACGCGCGAGTCGTCGACAGCGATTCCGCCTTGAAGCTCGAACCAGTCGGTTTTGGAGCGGACGCTCAGCCTGACTGCAGTGGATGAAACGCGCGTGACCCGAAGCGAGCGTCCGCGCGGCCAGTCTATCCCCGCAATACAGGCGAGCGTGGGCAAACGCTCGACGATGCGCAGCACTTGTTCCGGATCGTCAATCACCCAGATCGGCTCGTCCTGATTGGGCGGATCGAGTTCGGGCAGGGCAGCGATCACCTCCGCCAGGTGCGAGCGTTCGGTGCACAAATTGCGCCGGGTCGAGACTGTCAGCCCCTCGTGAACGGTCAGGGTTCGCTCGCGACCCGCGCCGGGGGTCAGGTCCGGCCCGAACTCGCCAAACGGACGAACCACCAGACGAAGCACCATCGCGTTACCGCGCGGGGTCAGTTGTGCGCGCAGGCGGCTGTCGCTGTTGGCGCTGTGGCTGGTGTCCGCATCGCTATGCACCTGGAAGTGGCCGGCCAGGGTCCGGAGTGCGGCATCGAGCTCCTGTTGTGCATTGGCGGGCACCTGCCATCGCCCAGACACCAGTTCGGCGACCTGCCTTTGCTCCGGCGTGATGCGAAGCAAGCGAGCGCGCCCGTCCAGACCTGGCAATACTCGGATGCTGTTCCGTCGCTCAATTTCGGTTTCCGGGTTCGCCGCGGTCCAGCGATCACCGAGGTGGGGCAGATCCTCTTCCTGAATGGGATCAAGCAGCTGGAACTCGAAACACTCGGCGCTTGTGTCATCGGTAAGGCGACGGACTTCGAGCTCAGGGAGCGATTCGTGCAGTTCAATGGATTGATCCGGTGCGTTTCGCAACGCGACGCCGGGATGGCCCACCAGCGCGACCACCGCCGCCGCGACATCGATGCCGAAGCTGCTTCGGCCCCTGCGAAGCGGCTCAATGCAGCGTGCCACCAGTGCGTCTTGTGGTGCGACAGCCTCTGCCCGTGCGACTTTCGAGAGCGGCACTTCGCGCAGTGTGGCGCGCCCCCGTGCGCTTTCCAGCCGCTGATGCGGAACGATATCGATGACTCGGCCGATGTCGTCCAGTTCGATGACCCAGTTGAGCGTCAACGGTTGCTCGGTATGCTGGCTCTGCGCTGTTCCAGGCGCGAGGCGCGTGATCGCTTCCAACGCCTCGCGCCATGCCTCGCGAGGCGAACCGAAGAATGGCGGTGCGCTGTCGCGACGCTTGGATGACGCGACCGTAGTTTGAAGACGCAGCCGTGATATCGCCTGGCGAACCAGGTCAGCCCGACAAGGTTGGCGCAGCCATTCAAGGTGCTCAAGCACTGCATCACAGTCCTGCGGCTGCCAGGCCTCCGGCTCGATATCAAGCCATGCGGCGAGCAGTAGCCGGTCTGGGTCATCGTCTGACCATTGACCACGCCGCGCGCCGGGTCCTGTGAATGCCCTCGGCGAGAGCCGCTCAAGGCCGAGCCGACAGCCAATAGCGTGAGCCCACAAGCCCCAACCCTCGGGGCGTGGAGCGCGGGAGCCGGATTCCGCGATGCAGAGTTTGCGCGCCGATTGCCATGCCTGAGGGGTGCGCTGCGCGAGCAACGCGATCAGCAACCAGCGCAGCGAATCGCTGGCAAGTAAGCCCTGGCGAACGCCACGCTCGCGCGCGAGCTGTTTGCGGGTAAGTTGAAATCCTTCAATGGCTTCGGCCCAGTCGCCCCGGACGGCTGAAATCGTGGCGAGCACCTCCCCCACTTTGGGATGGTCGACGCCGTGCACGGCAAACATCGCCGCCTGCGCGTTGCCCGCCTGGGCACGGCGCCGAGCCACTGCAAGGCGCGTCGATGGTGTGATGTCCTCGGCGGCGGGCGCGTCTGCGGATGTCGGCGTACGCGCGTCCAGCCAGTCGAGCATGTCGCGCCAGACGGGCATTCCGGTATCGAACTTTGCAGTCCAATGCTCAAGAAAGGAGCGTCGCAATTTCGGATCGATCTTCCCGAAGGCGCTTGGCAGAAAGGGGTTTAACAGGCCCAGGACTAAGGTCCGCTCACTGTCGAAGCCCAGGTGAAAACGCTGCGCTTCGAACTGGGTGCGATCAAGCGTTGAATAGACCAGTAGGCGGCCCAACGCGATCCGTTCATCATCGGTGCGCAATGCGGGTGAGGGCGTGACAACATGAACCGACGCCTCGGGAGACTGCGCGCGAAGCCAGGCTCGCCAGGCGTTTGCCATCAAGGCCTGGTCAAGATGCTCGAGCAGCCACTCTTCACGCGGCGCTTCATCGACATCAAACCCGATGCCCTGCACGCGGCGAACCCACCCATCAGCGATCAAGCGGGACAGCGCAATATCGATTTCGCTGGCGGTGAAGGGCACACCACGGGTATTCAACCAACCCAATTCACGCAGAAAACTGACCAGCCACGCCCGGCTGCGTGCGCATCCGGCGATGCATAGGCCCGAGTAGCTTGCGCCTACGGCGGTGGATCGGTCGTGCGCAAAAGCAGTGTCGGGAGGAGGCGAAGTAAGTTGGGGCGAGCGCGTGTCGGCCACAGAAGGTGATCAGCTTCTAAAGACCGAATGCTAGTCTCGCCCCGATGTTGCTGCAAACAAACCTGGGTGTGGCTATGGGGCCTGGATGGCATTGTTAAGCGTTGTCCAAAGCGGTTGTGTCCAGGGCACCATGTCCTCGCGGTAATACCACCAGAAATGCCCGCCGATGTAGTTGGGCTGATTGATCTTCATGGTGTAGTACCGCGTGAGGTAATCGGCCTTTCGAGCAGGGTCTGTTGTACCGATTTCGCCAAATCCAATCCGAGAGTTCGGAAACATGGCTGCGAGCTTGGCAAACACAGTGGGCCAGTCTGGGCGAAGGTCGTTGCAATCTTCTTCGTAATAGCTGACCAGCACATAGTCCAGACCCTGTTTCATACGGGCTGGAATATTGTTTTGGGCCCAGGTGAACATCTCGTTGGATCTGCGAGACCAGCAGTCCTCGTTGTAGTACAGGGTGAGCGCCGTGACTTTGCCACGAGCTTTAACAAGATCGTAGGCGCCAGTGATTTTCGCCACCACACTGGCGGTGGTTCCCAGCCACTCCCCGTTGACTTCGTTTCCGACCTCCCAGATATGAATGATGTCACCCATCGAGTCGAGATAACGGGTGGTTCGGTTCAGATAGCCGGTCACACTGAAGCGCTTCACGTAGGCCGAGTCGAGAATTTCGCCCATCAGCCAGCTCACCGATGACATCGCGATGGCCGCCTTCCGGTAGTAAGCGGGTCCCATCGTTTCATCGAAAACGATCCGTGCGGTGGGCTTCTTGGCAAGCCGCTGTAGCGATTCGATCACGGCGGGCAGCTCGCTGATATCGTCGATCGTCACGCCGTACAACGGAACCGGTAGGGGGGTAGTCGTCGCCGCAGCGGTGACTGTTTGCGCGGCCAGTATGGGTTCCGTTCCGTTTGTCGTCGTGCTCCGGTTGGCGTTAGTGGCCGAGCCCGCGGAGTTGTTGTTTCGACCTCCGCAGTCGGTTACCGCCAAAGCGGCCCCGAGTGCCGCCGCAAGTGCGAGCGCGCTGAACCACATCGCGCGGCGACGCGTACTCGCCTGGGTCTTGATGCCAGTGTCCATGTCAATCTCCCTGGTGCTGTGTCGCTGATTCGCTCAGCATCCATCCGGAGATTGATCGCGTGCTTGATCCGGGAGGGGGCGACCCTCGACTCGCTACGATAGCCGGCAGCTCGGTATCGGTCGTGCCGATCGGCGGGATTGTCAGGCAGCCAGACGGCGCTGGCGCCGTTGGCTCCGGTGCTGCGGATTAGTCGTATTCGGGTCGGTGAGGGGTGAACACATCAAGATTTAATACAGGTTCATCTCCAAGCACTTCTCCCCAGTGCATGGTGTTGGGCGGCACCACCAGAAGGCCACCGGCCCCCAGCTCGGTCACGTTGTCGCCCACATGAAATCGGATCCGACCGGCGAGGATATACACCACCTGCTCGTGCGGATGCTGATGCGGCTTGGGTTCATGCCCGGGCATTAAGCGATGAAGCGCCAGCGTACAGCCCGACCCAGAGAAGGATTTGCGTGCGACGCCCTCACGCACTGGTTTCCAGTCGAGGGTGCTCCAGTCAACCTGATGCAAGGACATATCGTCTCCTTTCTTGAAGTCAGTGCGCTTTTCCAAACAGACCCTGCGGCCTGGCAAGCAGGAACACCAGCAGGATAGAAAGCGCAGCGACATTTTTGAAGCCTGCGCCGAAAAACACGATGGCAAGCGCCTGCGCGACGCCAAGCATGATGCCGCCAGCAAAGGCACCCGCAGCGTTACCAAAGCCCCCCAATATGGCGGCTATGAAGCCCGAGATCGCAAACGGGACGCCCACATTGAAGGCGGTGTATTGCGTAGGCGTGATCAGGATGCCCGCCACCGCGCCCAGGGCAGCCGCCAGGGCGAAAGACAAGGCCAGCATGCGGGACACTGGAATGCCCTGGAGTGCAGCGGCTTCACGATTGATCGCACAGGCGCGCATCGCTCGGCCGGTTCGGGTGCGTTTGAAAAACAGCGCAAGCGCTCCGACCAGAAGAAGCGATACGCCCGCGATCCACAGAAGTTGCGGGCTGATTGCGACGCCCCCCACTTTCCAGGGCGCTGCGCTTGTGAAGCCCGAGAACGTGCGCGGCTGATCGCCCGCGATCATCAGTGTGGCGCGCTCGACCACAATTTGCGCGGCGAGCGTGGCGAGAATCATGACAAACATGGTGGCATTGCGCCGCCACAGGGGCTGCACGACCAGCCGGTCCACCGCGATACCGAGCGCGGCAGCCAAGAGGATTGTTAGCGGGATTGCCAGCGCGAGCGGCAGTCCTGCGCGTGTAAGCAGGGCATGGGTGACCATACCGCCCAGCATGACGAACATTCCCTGGGCGAAATTGACAATGCCCGAGGCGTTATAGATCACGCAGAATCCGATGCCGATCAGCCCGTAAATGATGCCCGTGCCGACCCCGGAAATGACTGTCTGAATGATAAGCGTGGGGTCCATGTTCAAACCCTTGCTTGATCCGCCGGAGCAGACACGGCGTCGGTGCCACCCAGATAAGCATCAAGAACAGCCGCATCGCGCTGAACCTGATCGGGGGTACCCTCGGCAATCTTTCGCCCGAAATCCAGTACAACAATTCGGGTAGCCACCCTCATCACCAGGTTCATGTCGTGTTCGATCAGAAGTACCGTCGTACCTCGGTCAATAATCCGCCCGATGGTGTGAGCGAGCGCATCGGTTTCGATGGCATTCAGCCCTGCTGCGGGTTCATCGAGCAGCAATAGG
>CAZORB010000060.1:0-2038 GCA_964581825.1 uncultured Bordetella sp. | reverse complement strand
AGTGCTCTGGCTACTTCCAGCAGGCGCTGCTGACCGTAGGTGAGTGCCGCTGCTTCGACGTCGGCCCGCGATTGCAGTCCGACAAACTCAAGCAGTTCAGTCGCAATGCTTGCCGATTGAGCGAGCTCTTCGCGAGCCTTGCGGTGTCTGCTGAGCGCAGCCCAGATTCCGCCACGGCCGCGCAGATGGCAGCCCGCTTCAACATTTTGTCGGGCAGTGAGTTCGGGAAAGAGCTGCACCAGCTGAAAGGTGCGTACCAGGCCGGATGCAGCGATCTGATGGGGCGCCAGACCGGTGATGTTGCGGCCCTCGAAATGGATGCTTCCCGACACAGGCCGCTGAAAGCCGGACACAAGATTGAAGAGCGTAGTTTTTCCAGCACCGTTAGGACCGATGACCGCGCTGACCTCGCCGGCATGGATATTGAAGCTGACCTGGTCGACAGCGGTGAGCCCACCGAAGCGCTGCGTCAGATCGCGAACCTCAAGAATCGCGGTCATACAACCCTCCGCTTATCTGTGCGCATTCGCAGGCGTCGTACCAGCGAGGCGAGGCCTTTCGGGGCGTAGATCAGAATGAGGATGAGCGCTGCGCCGTAGGCGAGATCCTGAAACTCTTTGAATCCGCGAAAAGTCTCGGGCAAAAGGCTGATGATGAGTGCACCCACCATCGGGCCAGCCACCGTTCCGATGCCGCCCACATAAAGCATGGTGAAGCCAAGCACGACCATGTGGAGACCAAACACTTCAGGACTGACGAAGCCCACAAAGTGCGCAAACAGTGAGCCTGCGAAGGCCGCATAGATGGCTGCAATGACAAAGGCGATCAGCTTGTACCGCGCAACATCGATACCCAGCGCGCGGGCGGCATCCTCCGATCCTGCGATGGCAGCGAGTGCCTGACCAAGCCGCGAGTGCTTGAGCCGCGAGGCTACCCACAGGCAGAGTGCGAGCGCGAGCAGCAATGCAAGCAGCTGGGCCCGATCACTGGGAAGTTCATAGCCAAAGGCGCCCAGCGCAGGAATGGCCGCAATACCGGTGTAGCCCATTGTGACGCTGTCCCACTGCACCGCGATTTCCTGCACGATCATGCCCAGCGCGAGCGTTGCCATGGCGAGGTAGTGGCCGCGAAGGCGAAGCGTGGGAAATCCAATTAACAGGGCAAGCAGCGCCGCTGCCGCGACGCCTAAGGCCATGGCGGGGAACACACCCCATCCGAAAGCCGTGGTGAGTACCGCCGAGGTATAGCCACCGATCGCAGCAAATGCATTCTGTCCAAACGATACCTGGCCGGTGTAGCCCATGAAGAAGTTCAGACCGGACACAAAGATTGCGTAGATGGCGGCGAACCCCAGCACGGTAACCAGATAGCCGCCGTCAAAGAATGCATAGCCGACCAATGCAGCCCCGGCCACCCAGCCGGCGATCGAGAGGAGATTTAAAGGGGAGTCAGACGGCTTCATGGGCAAAGTAGTAGCGGGCCAGATCATGGGGAGAAGTAATCTGATCGGGTGTGACCTCGGCGACGATTCGCCCCACAGCCATTAAATAGGCGCGCTTCGCAATACGCAGTGCCATGGGCGCGCGCTGCTCGACCAGCAGCACCGGTAGTCCCTCACGGTTGAGCGTGGCGAGCGTTTCGAGGATCTCGGCCGCCAGCCGGGGCGCGAGCCCCAGAGACGGTTCGTCCAGCAGCAGCAGGCGTGGGCCCGCCATCATGGCGCGGCCGATCGCGAGCATCTGCTGTTCCCCGCCCGAGAGCGAGCCCGCCAGCTGCAATTGTCGGTCGCGCAGCCGGGGGAACAGCGCAAACACGCGGTCGAGTCGTGCAGCGAATTCGCCTGCATGACCCTTGAGCAGATAGGCACCGAGTTCCAGATTATCGCGAACGCTCATGGGACCAAACACGCCACGGCCTTCTGGCACCAGCACCACCCCGCGTTGGGTGACTGCGCGCGGATCGTTTCTGGGCAGCGGCGTGCCTTCAAAATCCACCTGACCGGAGCCGGGTGTGAGGCCCATGATCGCGCGAAGCAGTG
>CAZORB010000059.1:23584-23867 GCA_964581825.1 uncultured Bordetella sp. | reverse complement strand
GGTCTGGACATTGCTGGAGGGAACGCAAGGGCCAATCAGGCTGGGTTCGGCCACCGCGGGAACCACAAACGTTCTAAATTTCGATACAACCAGCGGAAAAGATTTTGAAGCTTTGCCGGTTGCTCGTTCCTTTTCTGTGACGTTGGTCGCAACCGACCCTGCAGGAAATCAGCGAACACTGCCGGTTGAAATCAGGCTAACCGATGTTGACGAATCCAACGTTGCGTTTACCACCGCGAATCAGGGCGACAGCGACACCAGATCGAATTCCATCAGCGAAGGC
>CAZORB010000059.1:7698-23574 GCA_964581825.1 uncultured Bordetella sp. | reverse complement strand
GATCGGATCGTTGGAGTTACCGCCTCCGCATTCGATGCCGACGGGTCGAAAAACGATGTCCGCTACTCACTCGTCGCGAATTCTGTTGGTCAAACTCCTTATACAGTCAATAGTTTCAAAATCAACGATGCAACCGGCGTCATCTCCACGAGTACAGCGGTAATTGACTATGAGTCGATTGTGGCCGCTTCGGATGGCAAGCGATACGTAACGCTGTACGTTCGCGCCGACGAGACCCAGGGCGAGATTCCTTCCTTTGCGGTAAAGGAGTTTTTGATTGAGGTAACTGACGTAACCGAGCCCGCGCCTGCCCTGTTATCAAGGGAGCTAGACGGGGTTTTGAATCTTGATCCCTCTTCAAATCTTGTTCTTAAGTTTACTGAAGCTGTTTCGGGGGTTTCCGGGAGGTCAATCCGCATTGTCAACGGCGATCCCTCATTGGGCGCTGGGGCGGGCTTCCGTGGAGAAGCGACAGTCAATACGCTAGTTATCGCCGCCGACGACGCCTCCCAGGTCAGTTACGACACAGTTAACAAGCTGGTCACCATCAATCCAATTCAAGACCTCGATCTTGCGAATAACTACTACATCACGGTGGACGCTGGGGCGTTTAAGGGTAGAGATACCGGGATGCCCAATGCGGCGATTTCTGATCCAACCCTTCTGAATTTTTCAACCGTGAATCCCAATCGACCAGCCTCAACCAGCGCGCCCCAAGCAACGGATGGCGCGGAATCAAAGGTTATGACGGCGAGTGGCGCCCTCGCAGCAGGAAAGCTTTGGCTGGATATCGAAGGTGTTGGAAATCCAAATGACTCTGCCAAGGTACCGCTCAACATCGGCGCTCAAAGCGTTGCGTTAGTTGCCAAAGATTACAACGACCAGGGGGCGAACGCCTCGACCGGGTTTGATGGCGTCACGGTGAAGTCGTTTTCGCTTGCAGTTTCTGGCTTCGGAGCGGATGACCTGCTCTACATCGATTATCAAGGCGGGTACAACACGTCGAATTTAAACAATCTGACGTATACGACCGTGCTGAGAGGAAATCCCGCGAAAGTGATGTTCGATGGTGGCAGTCAGTTGCCTGGGTTAATTGACATT
Source organism: uncultured Bordetella sp. (assembly GCA_964581825.1). Taxonomy (GTDB): domain Bacteria; phylum Pseudomonadota; class Gammaproteobacteria; order Burkholderiales; family Burkholderiaceae_E; genus SYIM01. Next base: position 22,473 of record CAZORB010000059.1, on the reverse strand, counting down.
GCAATCAGCGACAGTAGAGGGTTTAGCAGTTTCGCAGATTTGCAGTCAAAACTGTTGATATCAACCGCTCCAGTTATCTCGGCTTGAGGGGACTCTGATGCCTAAGCAGACCAAGTATTTTGTTCTTTATACGGCGAGTGATACCCCTCCTTCCTCGCTATCAAGTTTGATCGATTTTGATCTTGACCTTGGTAGTGCTGCCCTTGGTAATCGAATAACCCTTGCTGGGGAAGATATTTCGGTTATCGGATCGAGGGCTGTTGACGCAATTTTCGTCCGGCCGGGGCTGTCAATTAATTTCTCGTTCAGTGGATCAAGTGCAGATCAGATTTTGTTTGGCGGTAAGTTCACCGATTACTCTACCGTCCTGGACGGCGGTATCATCGTCCTTCAAAGAGGGGCCGGCCAGTCTCTAGAAAAGGTGTCGGTAGCGCCGTCTGGCAGTGAAATTGCCAGCGATAAGCTGATTTTTTCGGATGGGACACTAAGCACATTTACTCTCTTTAATAGCCTCGCCGACCAAACTGCTGCGCCGGTTCCCGTAGGAGTGACCTCGTCAAATATTTCTATACCACCGGCTTTTAGTTCCCCGAATATCGTCGTTAAGGCCTTCGCCCTCGGGGGGGCTGAGGGCGATACCTTCGCACCGAGCAAGGCGGGGATCGCTACGAGTTACGTGGGGAGTATTGGGGTTGATACCGTTTACGTCTCCGATGGTGCGATTGTTAATGCAACGCTCCTTGGTGCTAGTAAAGATTTCATTTATTTTCGGGGTAATTGGGGCGATTACCAGAAATCCTTGGATGGGTCGGAAATCGTTTTGATTCGTTCAGTGAACGGGCAGACGGAGACTGTTAGAGTGTCCGGTGGCCCCTTCAGCCTGAATGACAAGCTAGTTTTCTCCGACGGTTCCGTTGACAGTCAGCGTGCCTGGGACGCCCTCGACGTGAACCTTACAGCTTCGCTAAGCGGTATAACCTCTTTCGACGCAAATGTTCGCACGCCTGGGGTCGGGCTCGCGCCGCTTCCCAGTGCGCTCAACGGCGTATTGAACCTTGACGTCTCTTCAAATATCGTTTTGATGTTCCCTGAAGCGGTGACCCCCGTCGCAGGGCGCGCGATCCATCTAGTCAATACTGGCGGTGCAGGGTTTCGGGGTGAGTCAACTGCTAACACGCTAGATATTGTTGTTGATTCTAACCAGGTGGTTGTAAGCGGTTCGAAGGTCATTATCAATCCGAACGTAGATCTTGATTTTGCGAACGACTATTACATTTCGATCGATTCGGGCGCATTCATAGGGGCAAGTGGCAAGTCGAGCGATGCATTTTCGGGCGCTGCTCTCAAATTCTCCACGGTAGCGCCCGGGCGAACGGATTCTTTCTTACCCAAGGTGGCAGATGCCGTGCCGTCTGTTGTCATGGGTGACTCAGGAAGTCTTTCTCCGAGTTACTCGTTTCTCGATATCGAAGGGCTTGGAAATTTCTCGACCAATTCGGTCGCAGCACTGGATTTATCTGGCTCAAATACGGCTTTGGTTTTCCGTGACTATGACCCAAACGGCGCGAATCTGGGAATCGGATATGACGGAATTCTGGCGGGAGACTTCTACGTAAGTGTCTCGGGCTTTAATGCTGGTGACAGGGTCTATGTTGATAACCAGAGTTCAATCTCTAACAACATGGCGCTCACGGCCTTCGTCCCGAGGGCGAAGGCCCCCACCTCTATAAGGTTTGAAGGGAAAAATCTTGGGGGTGTCCTCGAGCTTACAGCCGCGGGCTCTGACAAAGCATTTGTAAACGCCGAGGCTGTGAAGAGCGAGTTGGGTTTGCCATACGACCCATTCGTAAGTGATGGCATAGGCCCTCTCACTACCGCAGATACTACCCCTCCGACCATTTCCGGCGGCACCTTGAATTTTTCAATCAAGGAGGGAGTGGCCACGGTCGGAACCCTGTCTGCTAATGAACCAGTAACCTGGGCGACGTCGGGCGCAGACGGCGCATTGTTTCAGATTACTGGCAGTACTCTAGCGTTTAAAGCCCCTCCGAATTTTGAGCAATCTGGACGGAGTCCAGTTTATAACCTTTCCGTGGTGGCAACTGACTCGTCGGGTAACGTGTCTGCTCCGAAGAACGCTGTCGTCACGGTTACCGACGTCAACGAGTCTCCAGTTGCCGTAGGTTCTTTCGGTACCCAAACGGTTAGCGTTGACCAGGCATTCAGTCTTACGATCGCTGCTAGGTTTGCTGACCCAGATTTGAGCACCTCCGCGAACGGTACGCTTTCCTATTCGTTCGCCGAGACGTTACCCAGCTGGCTCACGTTCAACAGCACAACGCTCACCCTAGGCGGCAAACCGACCACCGCCGCACCTCCGGTCACCATTACTGTTAAAGCTACCGACGGTGGTAGTCCCGCGCTTGCCGCTACCCAAAGTTTCTCCCTCGTTGTCGCCTCAGAGGTCGTTGTAACAGGCTTTACGGTTTCTGATAACGTCGGCTCACCCACCGCAGGTAAGGCCGGTGATCCGCTGACCTTTGTCGTTCAGATATCCGAGGCGGTTACTGTTTCAACAGCCGCCGGCACGCCATCCGCCACGTTTTCGATCGGCAACACTACGACAGTAGCGCAGTATCAATCTGGCAGCGGTACATCGCAGCTGATTTTTACGGGACAGGCGCCTGCGGGTGTAAGCGGTTCGTTCCAGCTAACCGGCCTTTCGCTCAATAACGGGACAATTGTCGGTTCGGGGGCGCGTGCGCTCACGACGAGCGTTGTGGGTCAGAACTTCTCGGGGTATTCGGTTGACAACGTGGCGCCGGCGATCACGGTATCCACGCCCATTAAGGTTAATGAAAACTCTACGTCAGTCGCTACGCTCACGGCAAGTGAACCCAATGTGACCTGGGCCCTGGGCACAAGCGGCGATGCGTCGGTGTTTCAGTTGGCGAGCGGGTCCCTCTCGTTCAAGGCCAATCAGGACTTTGAGCAAACGACGCGATCGAATAGCTATTCGGTGCCGTTATCTGTCACAGACAATGCGGGTAACGTTACCAACCGTACGGTCACCGTCGAGCTTCAGGACGTTAATGAATTCAAGGTGTCATCGTTTACCGACAGGGACTCAGCCGCCAACTTCGTGGTCGAGAACTCTCCGGTTGGCACGCCAGTCGCGGTGACTGCACTTGCTCGCGATCTCGACGGTACCAATAACAAAGTTACCTACAAGCTCGTTAATTCAGACGGGACTGCCGACTATGCGGGCAGCGAGTTTCGGATTGATTCCTCATCAGGTGTTGTCTCGGTCGCGGGGCTTGTTGATTACGAAGCTGGCGCCACAAGAACCCTGCGTATTCGTGCTCTTTCATCTGACGGGTCTCAGACAAACAGTTCGGATGGCAGTAATCCCGACTTGATCGCGACGATCAATATTGGCGACGTTGTGGAGTCGGTAGCGGCACAACCCTTGATTCTGTCCAGCGCCCCCGTAATCAGTCCCACCACTACCGCGATTGCGGGTAAAACGGGAGCGGGGCTTTGGGTGAAGGCGGTTGTTGGCACCGGTAACCTAACCACTGCAAGTACTGCGGTGCAGGCAGACGGCAGTGGTAATTGGTCGATGCCAGCTTCTGCTCTGCCAGGGCTTGCGGTAGGTTCTAATCCGGTCAAGTTTGTTGCTACGTCTACGCAAACGTCCGCGACTCCGGTAGCCGAGCTTGTTCAAAGTCTGCTGTATTCCGGGCCCGCCAGCTGGACCCAGGAGGCTCTGAAGAACCCGCTTATTCGAGGCACTGTTGACCAGGCGCTGGCCTCAGACGGAAAAATCACGCATGCAGAGGCCGTATCGATTATTGACGCGGCCATCAGCGCAGCAAAAACTGCGATGCCCACCAATACTAAAGTGGGCGCAACGATACTCGCTGATTTGCGTACGTTATCGACGCGAGGCGACAGTGTGTTCACCTCGCCCGATCTTACTGGTAAGGAGTCGGGCTACCTAAGTTATGTGTTTGATAAGGTCGTCAATACCTCTGGTGCGAATGCCTTTTTCACAGGTGGAACCACCACGCCGACAGCCTTGGGAAATCTGAACGCTGATTCGCCAGTGGCATCGCTTGAGAAACTTCGCGATAAATGGCTACTCGGTAAAGACCTTCCGGATCCGCGTACGCAGGGCGATACAGCTAACCCCAAGGCGGTTGCAGCGTCTGGCACTTATAAGGCCTTTTCTGGCGTGCTGGTGGCAGCAGACGGGTTCAACTTGACCGACGTGCAGCAGGGAAATGCGGGAACCTGCTACCTGCTTGCAGCAGCTGCGTTTGTTGCGGAAACTCAGACGTATTCGAATACGCTGGGGGCTAACGCGTCGAGCGTGTTGAAGCCGTACCAAACCGCACTTGACCAAGTTTTTACTTCGAACGCCGGCGCATCGCCCACCTGGGGCGTTCGCTTTTTTGACCAATACGGTAAAGCAAACTGGGTTACGGTAAATAATCAGCTGGTGGTGAAAAACCCCACGGACACTACAGCGTTGTATTCGAAGCCGGCTAAAACGGGGTCGGGGCCATCTGAGTTGTGGGTGCCGCTCATTGAAAAGGCCTATGCGCAGGCCAATGAAATGGGCATTTTCGGCAGGGCGAAGTCGGAAAACGCGTATTTCGCGATTGAGGGCGGTCTCGCTGAACCCGTTGCGTCACTCATTGGCGGCGGTGTCAGTATCTATGACGCGTCCGATCAATTGTATAAGCCGAATTTCTTCGTGACCGGCGAGCGGGATGTCGCGAAACGATTGGCTAACTTTACAGCCAAAATGAATTCGGGTGAGTCTTTATTTTTAGCATCGTTCGTTAAAGCGCCCGGCGAAAAAGATACTTTTGTATCGGGCCATGCTTACATCGCCTACGACAATGCGCGAACTACACCAAACAACACCACGACAAACATCTATAACCCGTGGGGGCCTAGCAATGAAAATTCAGGCTGGGTGTCTCCATTTACGTCGGACCTTGACTACCTTACTAAAGACTCGGGCATGTTGCTGGCGTTTCATTCGCCAACGATTCCGGAATGGTCCACCCGGGGGTGGGCGGCAAACGCTGCAAAGAAGGCGGCAAGCTCTGCGCCTGTTCCCGTTGCATCGCAATTGCGGGATGCTTCATCAAGCCCGAGCTCGAACGCGACAGTTGGGGATATACCATCCGCTGCCACCTTCCTGACCGTGGGCTCGGGTATCGCCTCAGCGTTCTCGGACAACGGCTCAGCAAATACAGCAGACGACCGTCAAGGCGTTTACACTCTCTCGGGCACTGAGGCAGGTACCCGAATCGTTTACTTAGAGAAAACCGCTCAGTCTGGAAACGCTGATCTCAATGCCCTCAAGGGCGCAATTGTCGGCGCAACGTCCGCACAGGCGTTTCACACTGCCGTTCAAAATGCTTTGTCCAGCAACGTTGAGGTACGTTTTGGATTAAAGCTTTCTGGTTCGGTAGACATCACCGGCGATACCAGACCGGAAACTGGCGTGACCGTTGCCCTCAAGTACCCCTTTGCGGCGGGCGCTCTCCCCTCAAACGCTTCTACCATCACATTTGCCCCGCTGAAAGATGCAGGCGAAATTGAGTCGGCAAAGAATGCCAGCGGCGCGGCGGTCGGCGTTCGCGATACGATGCTTAGTTCCGTGGGCCATGCGGTGAGCTTCGACAAAGCAACAGGCGCGGTGCTTTACCTTGACCCCAGGGGCCATTGGATGGCGGGCCAGGTAGAGAAACCTGTGTTTTCTGAGGCAGGCGGATACTCAGAGTTCTATAAATATCTGACGTATGACGCCGATGGTGATCCAACCCCCGACAAGATCACTAACGATTCACTCGAAGTTTCGGCACAGCATATTCAGTCAATCACCTCCGGGGCCTCGATTGTTGGCTACGAACTTCTTGTTAAGTCCAACGAAAACCCGGACGATTTCTTCGTCATGTATTTCGATGGTTCAGGATCGCTGGTTTCTTCTGAATATCTCAGTGACACTGAAATTCTTGAATCTGAGGTTGAATACGGGTTCGACGTTAATGGCAGCGGCGCAGTTGCCTATCTAGAGGGCGACAACTTCGTCAGTCAAGATGTGTTTCTTGCCGAGGGCGTAGGCACTGCGCCCGATCTGTATGCCGATGCGTACGGTGATCTCGTACTAATCAATTCGAGCAACGTCAAGCTTCCGATCAAGTATCAGTCCACTCCGTTGAACACCTATGATTTTGATGAGGAAATCGAGCTTTCCGCCGTAATGATTGACCCGTCTAACCCGCAACAGTATCTATTGTTTATCTTGGGCTCTGACGATGAGTTGGCGGCCGTCAAGGTTGGAGCTGCAACAGGCGAAATCGTACTCGTCAATGGAGAAATTGAGTTCGCCGACATTAGCCCTGCGCTGGAGGCTCAGCTTGAGCGAGAGAGTGGGCTCGATCTTGAGCGCGATGGGGATACTGAAGCGCTGTCTCCGCTTATTGCAGGCGACGCGTCCGATAACTTTTTTAACACCATTGGTGATGGAACCGGCGATCGGTTCAAGGACAGTTCCGGAGACGATATCTACTTCTCCGGCGAGCGTGACGATCTGTTGCTCGGCATTCTTTCGGGCGAGCCCAACTTCGGAAGCCGTGGGGCAAACACCTTCTTCGGCGGAGAGGGTAACGATCGAATGGCAGGCTTGGGTGACGGCGACGTGTTCTTTGGCGGAGTAGGTAGTGACGCAGTGTGGATTAACGGCGCCAGCACCGCTTATCAGATTCTTCCGGCTACCGCTGGGCAACTCGCATTTGCGCGGGAGGTCGCCGCAGGGTTCGGCGAGGAAGTACCAGCGGGTGGTCACGCGATTCGCGAGATAGCCAGTGGTGCTGTGTCGTTTGTCTGGGATGTCGAGATTGTTGAATTCGCACTAGACGGCGTTATTGGGCCACTGCAGCAGGTCTAGATTTAATCTCGAATCAGGCTGTTTACCCAATCAAGTTGTCGCGGCAGGCAGCGAGTCGCTAAGTCGTATTCTTGCTTTACCCGCTCGCGCGCTCGGCCACCCAACTGAGCGCGCAGGGCTGGGTCCTCGAGCAGGCCACACACCTTCTCTACCAGGTCATCGGTATTGAAGAAGTCAGCGAGAAGGCCGTGCTCTCCGTCGTTAATCACTTCTTGAACGGGCGCGGTTCGGCTGGCAACAATTGCACACTGGATGCTCATTGCCTCAAGAAGGCTCCAACTCAATACGAACGGGTACGTAAGGTAAACATGCACCCGACTGAGTTGCAACAACTGAATGAAATCACCGTAGTTGAGCTTTCCTACGAAGTGCACCCTGGACAAATCGATTCGGTCGCGAACCTCGTCAAGAAAGATATTGCGCCAGGTTTTTCCGGAGGGTGGCGCAGCACCGTAGCTGGTTCCGTCGCCACCCACAATGAGAACCCGCGCGTTAGGGCGTCTGCGCAAGAGTTCAGGAAGGGCTCTCATGAATACGTGGTATCCGCGATAGGGCTCCAGGTTCCGGTTCACGAAAGTGATGACTTCGTCGTCTCGGGTAAGCAGTTTGTCGTTCAGGCGCATGCTTACCCGCGGGTTGGGCGCAAGCAGGTTGGTATCAATACCATCGTGAACGACATCAATTGTCGGTTGCAACCTTTTGGGATAGAGGCTGCGTTGCCATTGCGTGGGCGATATGCCGCGGGTCGCGTCTTCCATCGCAAGCAGTTGGTTCACGTTTTTCAGGCGCAGTCGGCCGCCGTTCGCAAGGGGTTCGCTAGTCGGAGGAAATTCCGGATCGAACCCAACATCGGCCCCTTGGCTGCTGTAAAAAAATTCGCAGTACAAACCGATGGGCACACCCGGCCAGACATCGGGCAGCAGCAATGTTTCGCCCCATCCTGGATGCGCGATGATGGCATCTGGTATGAAGTTTTCTTCTCGCAGCTTCACCGCCAAGCGTGCCAGGGCTTCGGCTCTGATCAATTTCGGTTGAAGGTCGGTCAACCACGGGTGGCCAGCGCCGCTTCCTTGCGCGCTGACGCGGTAACCCCTAACAGTAACCCCCTGCCAGGCAGTATCGTCTCCGATGCGAGCGCCAATCACGCGGTGCTCCTTCGAGCGAGCGAGCGCAGGGGCAAGGTGTCGATACTGACCAGGGAAGTTCTGATGAACAAAAAGGAAATTAGCCATAGCGCTTTCGAAGATCGACAAAAATGCGAGTGATGGACATTAAACAAGTTGTGCGCAGGATACGCGTGGCTGCGCGAAGTGCGTGCGCAGCCGTCGTTATCAGGCACGCTCGGGCGATCCAATCCTAGACTATGGCTCAGCAGGCAATGCTACAAGTCAGCGACAAAGTTTTGACCTTGACGGACTACTGGTCAGGTCGCTCCTTTTCCAGCCTGACAGCGCTGGGGTTTCAATCCGGCCTTCTGCAGGCTGCGATTGGTGCCGGTACAGCGCAGGCGGTCCGAGGCGTGTCTCTTTCGCAGCCGAATCTGCTTCAGCTGCTGGATTCAGACCCGTCGACGGGAAATGCGCCGTTTTTCTCGCTTCCTCTTTCATCCATACCGACGTTTAACCAGCCGGTTTATGCAATTCTCGAATTGGGTGCGGAGGCCTCTGCGCTGCGCACCCCAGTCTCTGGGTCGGTGGCGGTGCGGGTCGAGACGGGCCCTGACAACGTCACGCGCATCGCGGTGGATGGCGATTCTCGCAAGGTCAAAGATTTTGTTCAGATCGACCTGAGCGATGGTCTGGTTCTCGGTGCGTCTCGCGTTGACGCGGCGGGCCGGCCTTGGCTCGATCTGCAGTTTCTGTCGCTGCTCGCAAACGTCACCGCTGGCGCGCAGACCCTGCGAACGCTGTTCACGCTTTCCGAGGGTGAGGCTGGGTTCTACATTCGATTCAAAGATTTCCCGCTTCAGTTCGGTAGCGAGAGCGTGCAGGAGTTGCGTGCTTCGATCATTCTCGATTCAACACCTAACTTTGCACCGTATCTGGTAGGTGCTGCCCCGGGGGCCGCTAAGACCTTTGCGGTACAGGCGGGGCGCCCAGCGGCGCTAGGCAAGACACTCTTTTATGGGGATGATTTTCAGGCGGGCGCAGGCGTCGCGTCAGGTTTGGATCTGGTCGATCCTGCCTCCGCTTCGCCCGCCGCCTCAACACTGATTGCGGACTGGCTGCAGGCGGTACCCCGGCCTGTGCTGGTGGCGGAACCTACCACTGGCACGCTCGTGATCGACGGGCAGGGCTCGGTGGTGTTCCCTGCTCTGGCAAGTGTCACAACTGAGGTAAACCCCGTCGCTATCAGTGGGTCTGCAAGCCCCCAGGCAACGGAACCCTTTGTTCGGTTTGCTGATCAGGTGTATCGCGCGCTTACTGGCGATGAGCTCAGCCGGTTGCAGTTCAGCGTCCGCGGTCAGGAAGCATTCGCTCATCCGGCTACCAACCTTTCTTTCATTGTCAGAGACGCTCAGGGCGGTATGTCTGGAGATACAGTAGCCAAGCTCTCTCTAACCTCCGCTATGGTGGAAGGTACGGTCATTGATTGGAAGACGCAGCAACCGCTGCCGGGGGTTACGGTGCGGCTGACACCTGAAGTAAAGCTTTCAGACAGCGCTTCGATCGAAAAGGTGTCTGCAGTAAATGGATCGTGGTCATTACCTGGGCTTGATTTTGATCGGTTCGTTGCATCTGCGTCGCTAAGCGCCAATCAGAGTCAAGCCAATTCCGTTTCAGCAACTGATGTGTTGCACGCGCTGAAACTTGCTGCCGGTCGCGACCCGGCGTCCGTTCAGGCGACCCATCCAGCAGAGGCCTCCTACCGGCTGCTGGCTGCCGACTTCGATTCGAACGGGTCTGTCGACGAGTCGGACGCGGCACATATCCTGCGCGCTGCGCTTGGAGAGCAGGGTGCGCTGCTGCCCCGCTGGCAATTCGTTCCAATACCCGAAGTGGCTGCCCCAGGACAGCAAGCGGAACTGTCCAGCTCTCCGTCCGCCAGTGTCGCAGGAGGGTATGCCTTTGAGGCGCAAATCCAGACGCGGATCGACTGGGTGGGCATCCTGGTGGGCGACGTCGACGGCAGTTGGTCGACGACATCATCCGGGGGGGCGGCACCGATGGCAATCAACCCTCTGGATCCACTTTATGGTGGATGAGAGCCCTGCGCGCCTCCGCCTGATTTTAGCGGTGCTCATGACGCAAATGTCTCGAACCAGACTAAAAATTTAAAGGCGTAGTGACAGTGTCTTCTGATATCCTCAATCGATCCGACTATTGAGAACCCGCGCAAAATGGCCAGCACCGTTCCTCCCCGTCTCAAGTCGCCAGTTTCGGTCTTCGATCTTGAATGGAGCCAGTTGCCTTCCGGCAAGCTAGCCCTCGAGATTTGGGTGAAGAAAGGCCTTGAAGAGACCGCATTTCGTGGGTTGGTCGACGCCGCTTTCAAAATTAGCTTAGACCCTGCCGATGCAAGCTTGGCGGCAGGAACCAGCGCCTATCAGATCCCGTCCGGGTGGACGGGCATGGTGGGAGGCGGCTCCACCATCATTGCTGTCATGTTCAACAGCATCGAGAGCACCACAACCCCCGGACAACAAATCTATACGCCACCCAAGGTCGAGACATCGGGCGATCGAGCTGGCATGCAAAAGTTGTTGTCTCTCGAACTCGATGTCAAGCCGCTGGTTAAAGAAGTCAGTCCCGTCTCTGTTCAGGTTGAATATTTCACGGACGACGCGACCCACGCCTACGCGGCTTCGTCATCCGCGCCCGGGTCAATGCTCATCCCTGAGCCAAATTTCAAAATTGATGTGCCCGGAACGGCGATTGTCAAAGGTGACAGCGCGAACAACACATTGGACGCGGGCGTCTCGGCGCGGGCGCTGGTGTTGGGGCTAGGTGGCGATGATACGGCGACCAATCTAGCGGCAGGAGACACCTTCATCGGTGGTCAGGGAAGTGATCTCGCCAGGCTTGGGTTCGCGGCAGCCGGAACTGTCGTGAAGTTGGCCGGGCCCGCCCTGGCTGGATCCGTTGCTTCAGCCGCAGGTCCCGAGTTCGAGGCGAACCGCCCGCTTTTCGCAATTGGGCCCGCCGGAAGTGACTTATCTGCTGGCACGCTGGTGCAGGCCGAGGCGGTTCAGTTCACTGGCGCGTCGTCGGCAGTCAGTCCGCTTTCACTCTTGAGTACCGGTGGCCCCCTTAAGCTGGTCGGAACAGGTGGCACCGCCAGTTTTGCATCGATCAAGCTCGCGCTCGCGTCGGCGACCGCGGGGGACACGATTGTCGTTGCCCCAGACCATATCGAGTCGGGCAGCCTGCAGCTGAATGTGTCGGTGGATAACCTGCGAGTGCTCTTGCTGAACTCTGAGGCGCCAGGGCTGGAGTTCAAGCTCGCTGAAAGTAGCCTGGTCACGCGCCTCACAGTGCTGGGCTCAGGTGCAGCGGACATCTTCGGCAACTCGCATTCCAACGTTTTGATCGGTAACGCGGCATCGAATCTTATCGACGGTGGCGCTGGCAACGACACAGTACTAGGTGCCGGTGGAGACGACCTTTTGCTGGGCGGCACTGGGAACGATTATCTGGACGGTGGCGCTGGGTGGGATTCCGTTCTTGGCGGCTCAGGTTCGGACATTCTGTTCGCCGACGAAGGAGGACGCGCTAACTCGGCGAATACCATGCCGTCCCTTTCCTCGCAGGGGCAAAGCGACGTGTTGTTGGGTGGCTCGGGTGGAGATGTATTGATCGCGAGCGCCAGCGAAGTAGGCTCTCCCATCCGAATGCTGGGTGGGCCCGGTGCAGATGTCTTCAAAGTGGTGAGTGTGGCCGGGGTAGACGGCAGCACTGATCGCCCTGATCTTGCGTTACGTGCGCATGCTGCGGATTTGACCCAGTTAGACGGCCTAGACCTTTCAGCACTGCGGTCGGGAACCGCATCCGAGCCCGGTAACTCGCTTGGCGCAATCGGTACGCGCGTAGGCGTAACAAGCGGCGGGGACGCAACTTTCTCGGTGGCGGGGCTGGTTGTTCAAGGTTTGCAGCCGGTATCCGCTGATGCAGCAAGCCGACCCAGTGCGCCTTTTTCGCTGTTGTCCTCAGGTAGCCAGTTATTGCTGTCCACCGGAACGCTTGTCAGCTCAGCTGACGTAGCCGCCGACCTTACCTCGAAGGCTCTTGCACAGGGGACAGCTCTTGCCAAGGGTTCTGTTGCACCCTATTCACTTTCGCCCCAAGATATTTTTGAGTCGGTGGCGAGCGTCTACGTCAATCACGAACAGCTTCTCGCACAGATCTACGCCGACTTGTACTCCTGAGCGACTTGTCTGCTCGCGCGTCGCTTGTGCGCGCCTTCAGGAAATAGGTTGCGCACGGCGAGCTTGTCAGCGACAGCACCGTGCGTTTAGACAATCCGTAACTAAGAGCTGGCCGATCAGATCCTCCCGCAGTTATACGTACCGTTCTCGGAGTTTTTGAACCAGCTCTATGTGCAATCATAGGGGCGCGCGTCCCGCCCGGTTCCCCCATTAAGGCGCTACACTTCCTTTGTGACTGAAATCGATCCTAGCCAAGCCTCAGAGCGGTTCCCATCCGATCCTTACGAAGCCTGTCTGCTGCGGGTTCTCGCCGCGAACGACAAGGCCATGTCGCGCGCCTCGCTGCGATCGCAGGTGATTCGCCTCGATCGTCCGTGGACGCGGGCCGACTTCGTCGAAGCACTCTCGAGCCAGGGGTTCCAGGTTCGAGAGCAGCGCATTCAGCCCACTACCATTGGCTCGTCACAGCTTCCAGCGCTGGTCGCTCTTCGTCCTGACCAAAGGCCCGGCCTGCTACTGGCTGGGCTCGATGGCGTTGTAACGCTCTTCGATCCTGCCTCGGGCGAGCGAGGCGCCGGCGTCGAAGTCAGCCGCAGCGAAATCGGAACCCTGCTTGCCGACGACAACGCTTTGACCATCTCGGCCCCACTACGAATGCCATCCGAACAGTTAGATGTGCCGCGTGGCCGCTTCGGACATTGGTTTTGGGGCCCGCTTTCTACTGCTCGTTCGCTCTATGTACAGGTCGCGCTTGCAGCGCTCCTTACAAACGTGTTCGCGCTAGCGACATCGATTTTTACGATGATCGTTTACGACCGTGTCTTACCCAACAATGCAATCGACTCGCTGATCGCTTTGGTGGTGGGCGTCTCGATTGTTTTTGTCAGCGATTTCGTCATCCGAACGCTGCGTGGCTATTTCCTGGATGTTGCCGGGGCACGGGCCGATATGGCGATCGCCGACTCCCTCTTTGATCATGTGCTTGATCTTGAGATGCGGGCGCGCCGTGGCTCCACGGGCTCGCTCGCCAACGTCATGAAAGAGTTCGAATCCGTGCGCGAGTTTCTGACCTCGGCAACGCTCACGACCGTCGTCGATATTCCGTTCGCACTGCTATTTGTTGGCGTTATCTGGATGATCGGCGGGCCGATTGTCTATGTGCCTCTCATCATCATCCCCGCGATGCTGCTGGTTGGAATTGCGCTCCAACCCGCTATGCGGCGCCTGGTCCAGACTGGCTACGAAGATGGGCAGACCAAACACGCTGTGCTGGTTGAATCGATCGCAGGGCTAGAGACCATCAAATCGCTTGGGGCGGGCCCCGTGATGCGTGCGCGTTGGCAGAAGGCAATTGCCCATCAGGCGCGGGTAGGGCTCAAGACCCGGTTCCTGGCGCAGTTTGCAGGAAACTTTGCGAATTTCGCATCGCAGGCGTCACAGGTTGCCGTCGTGTCGGTGGGGGTGTTTCTGGTGGCGAAGGGCCAGATTGGAATGGGCGCGATCATCGCCTGTTCGATTCTGGCTGGGCGCGCCATAGCGCCGCTTGCACAGCTGGCGCAGTTGCTGACGCGGGCGAATCAATCCTATGCAAGCTATAAGGCCCTCGCAAAATTAATGACAGAACCGCGGGAGCATGCGCCCTCTCGGAACGTCATGCCTCGCGACGTGCTGGATGGTTCGATTGAACTGCGTCAGGTGTCGTTCCGGTATCCGCAGCAGCAGGCCGGCGGCTTGAATGGGGTCAGTCTGAAGATCGCCCCGGGTGAGCGGGTCGCCGTCGTGGGGCGCGTCGGCTCGGGAAAAACCACCTTGGCCAAGCTTTTGCTGGGTCTGTACCCGCCGACCGACGGGGCGATTCTGGTGGGGGGCTCTGATGTCCGACAGCTCGATCCAGCGGATCTGAGACGGAATATCGGCGCGGTCATGCAGGACATCTGGCTGATGACTGGAACGGTCCGACAAAACATTGCACTGGGCGCTCATCATCCATCGGACGAGCGGGTCGTTGAAGTTGCGCAGATCGCAGGAGTCCATGATTTCATCAGCGTGCATCCCGATGGTTACAACCTGAAGCTCGGCGAGCGCGGTGAGGGCCTTTCCGGTGGCCAGCGCCAGGCGATTACCATCGCCCGCGCGCTGGTCGGCCAGCCGCCAATCTTGTTGCTAGACGAACCGACTAGCGCAATGGACATTAACGCTGAGAGGCAGTTAATCGAACGGCTAAAGAACGCTATCGGGCGCTCCACCCTGGTGGTCATCACACACAAGGCAACCCTGCTCGAACTGGTTGATCGCGTCATCGTGATGGAGCAGGGCAAAGTGATCGCAGATGGGCCGCGCGATAAGGTGCTCGGGGGCGGTGGGGCACAGGGGGCTGGTTCGCCCTCAGCCCCAGCGCCAGCCCCTACCGTGTCTCCCTCCGGTACTGACAGGGGGCCAG
>CAZORB010000059.1:0-7688 GCA_964581825.1 uncultured Bordetella sp. | reverse complement strand
GCCAGGCCGAGCAGTCGAACCAACGGTTTCTCCTGCAATCAGGAGGCCGGCGTCTGCTGCAGCGCAGTCACCCGATGTTCGTGCCGCGCTATCCGCGCGCCCGTTCGGTGTTCAGGCGGCGGCCCCTGGAACGCTTGAAGTCGTCGTACCACCGGTCGCCGGTAGCAAATAGGTGCTTAAAGCGAAGCCCATGCAACCTTCAGGCGATACCATCTCAGCCGCCTTGCAAGAACACGACCTGCGGCGAAGCGCAAGCTGGCTGTTGTACGCGGTGCTCGGATCGGTTGTCGCATTTTTTGTCTGGGCGTCCACGTTCCATTTGGATACTGTCACGCGAGCGCAGGGGCGCGTGATCCCGTCGGGACGGGTGCAGGTCGTTCAAAGCCTCGAGGGTGGGGTCGTTCAGGCGATTCATGTGAAGCAGGGACAAAAGGTCGCCGATGGAGCCGCGCTCGTATCGCTCAGTTCGGTGCAGGCCGACGGCGACTACCAGGCTCGTCGTCAGCAGCGCTTTGCCTTGCTGGCAAGAACCACGCGGCTGCGCGCCGAGTTGGCGGGTACTGCGCTTAAATTCAGTCCCGAACTCGAACGCGAGGCGAAGGAATTTGTGTCGATCGAACGCGCTGCGTTCAACGCGCGCGCCGACGAACGCAGTGCGCAGATCCGGGTACTTGACTCGCAGCGTGATCAGCGAAGCCGAGAAATCGAGGAAACCCGGGTGGTCATCCAGACCTCCGAAAGAACCCTTGCGCTCGCGCGAGAGGAGCGCAGGATTCTTGCTCAGCTGGTCAGCCGGGGGCTTGAGCCGCAGATCGAGCTGGTGAGGCTAGACCGAGGGATTGCGGAGGTAGAAGGCCGGCTTGAATCTGCGCGGTCGGCCATCGTCAGGCTCGAAGCCGCTTTGGCGGAAGTGGTTGCGCGCAAGGACGCGACGCTTCGTCAACTTGCAACCCAGGCCCAGGCCGATTTGAACCAGGCCACTGCTGAACTTCGATCGATGGAAGAGGTGATGCCTGCGCTTGCCGATCGTGTCGGTAGAACCGAGCTCCGGTCACCGGTTAATGGGATCTTGAATCGTCTGATGGTGACCACCGTCGGTGGCGTGGCCCGGCCTGGCGAGGCAATTGCCGAAGTCGTGCCCGTCGACGATCAACTGGTTTTTGAAGCGATGATCCTTCCCCAGGACATTGGATTTGTGAAGGTCGGCCAAAAGGCGCGCATCAAGATCTCGGCCTATGACTTCTCTATTTTCGGCGCCATGACGGGGACTGTCGTTCAGGTCAGTCCCGATGTCGTGACGAACGAGCGCGGGGAAAGTTTCTACGTTGCCCGAATCGAGACCGAGGCGCCGGTGTTACTGGTTGGCGAGCGCGAACTACCTGTTCTGCCAGGCATGCAGGCACAGATTGACGTGATCACCGGCTCCAAAACGGTCCTGCAATATCTGTCGAAACCGGTCGTCGCCGTGCGGGAGAACGCTTTCCGTGAGCGTTAAGGCCTGGTCTGTGCGCCAATCGGTTTTCGCGATAGGCCTGTCCGTCATGCTCGGCGGCCCGCAGGTTGGGCTGGCGCAACCAGCCAGTATCTTGTCGGGGCCGCAGCGCGGATTGCCGGCCGCCCCCATCCATGAGCAAGTGCCTGGGCTGGGCGAGGCGCAAATCGGATTTCTTGAGGCTTTGAGGGCATCGCGAGGCAGGGCCGAGTCGCAGGCGAGCGAGCGACAGTTTCGCGATGCCGTTCGAGATGCTGTCAAACGCCACCCTGAAGTTCAAGGAGCCGTGGCGGCGCAATTTGGGGCTCGCGGCTTTACTGAGGAGGCGAAGGCGAGCCTGCGTCCACAGGTTTCTGGGCAGACCGAAGGCGGCTGGCGCTCGTTCGATGCCAATCGGCTGTTCGGAGTCCCCGAGCGACGTTACAACAGTGCCGGATGGGGACTGTCGTTCCGGCAACTGCTCTTCGATTTCGGGGCTGCCGAGTCGGCGGTTCGTTCGGCCGAAGCTCGTGAGCGGATCGCGGCCGCCAGGGTTGAGGCGCGTAGATCTGAACTTGTACTTCGCGCCGTCCAGGCTGCGATCGAGTTCGAAACCGCCCGCCTGCAAAGTGCCCTCGCGCGGGAAAACGAACGTGCCCGCCTTGCGATCGCGCAATACGTGCGCGATCGATACGAACTAGGGGGTGGGTCGCTCAGTGATGTGCTCCGCGCTCAGGCGCGGGTTGCTGATGCACAGGCGGGGTCGGTTGCGGCGCTAACGCGGGTTGAATCTGCGGCGGCGGCCTACCGCGAGATCTTCGGCGTAGAGCCGGCGGAGGGAAGCGGCCCCATGCGGACTGTCGAGGTCCCGGACGTGGGGTCGACAGGTCAGATGGCGGCTGGGTTTGCGACAGTTCGTGCGGCGTCTGCCGCGCGCGAAGCTGCGCAATCGGAATTGAAGTCGGTGGCTGCAAGAGCGCTGCCGCAGTTGAACCTCGAGGGCACCTTTACCCGACGCGATCAGGTAGGCGATGGTTGGCCCGCTAACGACCGGGCCGCCCTGCTTAATTTTCGGTACGAGTTCTACACCGGCGGCGCTGCTCAGGCCCGCGAGTCGCAGGCGCTGGCGCGGCTCGATCAGGCCGATCAGGACTACCAGTCGGCGGTGCTGTCGTTCGAACGGTTTGCTTCGCAGGTGCTGGCCGAGGCCCGATCGTCCGAGCAATTGGTTCGCGCTCGCGTCGAGGCGGCAGAACTTGCTGCGTCGTCGCTAAGAGCGGTGCGCGAGCAGTTCGCCTTCCGTAGGGGAACGCTGCTAGATCTGCTGAATGCCCAGGAGGTACTTCAGGCAGCAGGTCGAGAATTAATCGATGCGTACGCCCAACAAGTTTTCGGAAGTTACCGGGTGTTGTACGTCGCCTCGCGGCTCGACACGAAGTTTGGCCTCACCGATTAAACGCCGTTGCGCTGGTACTGTGAGTGCTGCAACTTGACGGCAAAAAGTGTGCTTAATTTCTCAGTCATGCCGACGAGGTTGTGCTCGATATCAAGTAAACTTCGGTTTTAAGGCGGGCGGGGCTGGGGGATAGCTGCGATCCGCGTTCCAGTCGACCCCTCATACCTCTCAAATGATAACTCCGTCGACATTCACGGTCGGTATGGCGCTTGCGCTTTTGACAACGCTGGTCGCCACCGAAATTCTCCGCAGGCTCGCACCCCGATTCGGGCTTCTCGACCGGCCTGGTGGGCGCAAACAGCACTGCTCGCCGACGCCGGTGGTGGGTGGGCTTGCAATGGCGGCCGGGTTGGCGGTTTGCTGGGCGCTCCTGCCTGAAACACGTCCGCACACGGCTTGGCTGCTTGGATTTGCAGCCTTTGTGCTGCTTGGCGCGGTTGACGATTCCCTTCACCTGCGGGCCGGCTCGAAATTCCTTATACAAGCCTTTATAGCCACTTGTGTGGTCATTGCAAGCGAACTGGGCTTGCCGTCCTTGGGGGAGGTTTTGCCCGGGTGGGTGGTGGGGCTGGGTGTTTTCTCAATCCCTTTCGCGGTATTTGCCATTGTTAGCGTCATGAACGCGGTGAATATGAGCGATGGGGTGGACGGCTTGGCCGGTTCGCTTGGCGTGGTCGCGCTTCTGTCGCTTGCCCTGATGTCGCAACTGGCGGGGCACACCGTCACTGCGTTACAGGTGTTGCTGCCTGCCGCTGCCCTGTTGGGATTTCTTGCTTTCAACCTGCGAGGCCCCATGGGTTTGCCAGCCAGGGTCTTTATGGGGGACGCAGGTAGCCTCAGCCTCGGGTTTTTAATTGCGGTATTTGCCTTGGTTATCGCCTCGCCCGACCGGGTCGGCGTGCCCCCCGCGGTCGTGATCTGGTGTTGCTTCATGCCTTTGGCAGACGGGCTTTCCGTTATCTTGAGACGTTTATCCAGGCGTTCCGGTGCAATGAAGCCGGGGCGAGATCATCTGCATCACCTGCTCCTCGCCAGGGGGCTCCGCCCGGGCGGGGTGGTGGCCGTAGAGTCAGGTTTGGGAATGGGGGCGGCACTGCTGGCCACCATCGGTTGGCGCCTCGGGCTGGCGGATTGGGTGCTGATCGCTGCTTTCTGCGGCAGTTTTGTCGCGTTCCATCTTTTGGTGTCGCGGGCCTGGGCGGCCGCGGCCCCTATGCCAGTTTTGCTAGTCGAACCTGCCGCGGTCGATACCCGGGCAGCGGTCGACCAAAGGGCCGCATAAGGCATGCATCAAGACGTTCGGGAATCCCGGGAATCCATCAGAGGTCTCTTTTTTTGATAGCAATCCCTGAATCTACAACGACGTCAATTTTCAGAGCTAAACTCCGGGTTTGGCTTTCTATTCGAATCCAACGAACTGCACAGGGTCGGTCATGACACAATCAGGCGCTCCGAAAACTATTCGAGGGAAGGCTGCCAGGCCGACATCCCTGGGCACCTCTGTTCTCCAGCCAGAGCAACTTGCGCTGTTGCTCGACCCTGTGGCCACCTCCGCCGCACCGGGCGGAAGCGCCCAAGCTGGTGTCGCCGCAGCAAAGGCGCCGAGAGCGGGCAAAGACAAACGTGTTTCAGGGCAGGCGGAAGATTCAACCGGACAGGTCGATTGGACGGTTGATGCCGATGAGGCAATCGCGGCGCCTGCAGGCGTTGCTTATGACGCCTCAAATACGGTGTTATTGGCGCAGGCGGCTGGCACCGGCGCTGCGTCCACCTCAGGCAACTCCGATGCTGGCGCCTCGGGCGCGTCCGGCAGCGGGTCCAGCGCTGGGCTCTTCGGGCTTACGCAGGCAGAGATCGCCTCAATGGCACCTGCGTTGTTTGCATTCGGCGCCGGCGTGCTTGTTTTGCGGGATGCCTCCTCAAGTTCCTCTGCAACACCCGCCGTCAACGCCCCGCCCGAGGTAGTTACCTCTCTGGCGGTTCTCAATGCGGGCGTCAAGGCTGATGAGGGGCTGCCCGTTACGTTCAAAATTGGCGCCTTCCGTGATCCCGAAGGCGGCCGGCTCTCGTTCGAATTCGCAGTCACAACCGCGGCTGGGCAAAAGGTAGACACAACAGCGTGGAAGTTCACGTTGAACGAGGCGGATCAAACCGTCGTGGTCACCGCGCCGCTGGGGGCAAAGGGCGATTACAAAATAACCGTCACGGCGACCGACGGTGCGGGGGCCTCCAAGGCAGACACGTTCTCCGTCACATTCGCCAACAGCGATACCGTCAAAACCATTGACGGTTACCTGAAGGGCGCGTTGGTTTTCCGCGATACCGACGGTGACGGCCTGTGGGATCACAGTCCCATCAATTCAGTGTCTGTTACCGAAACAAACGGCAACTACACGGTTGTCATCAACAACGGTGGGGCGTTCTCGGCAGAACCCTGGGGAATCACGAACGCGCGCGGCGAATCGCCGGTCATCGGTGGTGGCGCCGATGGAAACAAGCCGCTGCGGGCTGTCGCGTGGACCTTCGGCGGGGCGATCAACGGCAATCCGAACGTCATCCTTGAAACCATCGACATCTCCACGAATCGCACCTGGGATGGTGGGTACACAGCCCCTGCGAACTCGTCGATCGTCAATCCGTTGTCAACGCTGGCTGCGGCGGTGGGCGGCGACGTCGTCAAGGTTCGAACGGCCCTAGGTTTAGCGGCGTCTATCGATCCGTTCAATACCGATCCCCTGGCCCAGGCTGCTGATGCAACCACCATTGAGGGCGCGCGTGATGCGCTTCGGGCTCAGGCGGCCTCGATCCAGGTTGCAAATATTCTGCGTGTGGCTCAGGAAGCGGCAGACGCCGTAGGCCTTACGAATGCGGCCAAGGTCGCAGAAGTTGTCGGTTCCAAACTGATCGGCACGGGCACATCCGTTGTCGATCTAACTTCAGCCGCAGGTCTGAAAGTCGTTATTGAGCAGGTCGCTACGCTCGTAACAGGTAACGCGTCAACGGCTTTGAAAGCAGCGGCAGAGTCGGTAGCCAAAGGTCTCGCAACCATCAACAGCGCAATCAGCCAGGCTGTTGAAGCTGCGGTGACCAAAGCCGGCACTAATTTTGAAAACCTCGACGTTGGGGCTGCTCTGTCGGCGGCAGTTCAGTACCAGATCGTTGCTCAAGAGGTGTTGGCGCAGGCAGCCGCCAAGGCCGTTGCAAGCGTTGCCATTACCGGGGACACCACCTTACTGACGAGCGCTTTAGCGTCGCTAAGCGATCTCATCAGCGGCGATGCCACCAAGATCAACAGCTTCCTTGACTCCGCCATTATTCAGACGCGGGCTTCAGTCGGAACGGTTTTCGTTTCTTCTGCTAAGACGGTTGCTGCAACCGCCATCGACGACAACGCGTTTGCGTTATATAGAAGCGTAACTGAAAAGGGTAATGTAAGCGGCAATCTGCTCAACAACGACCTGGTGCCCATTGGTTTCAGCAAGTCGGTCTTTTCTGCTCGGGCGGGAGATGAACTCGCGGTCACCCCAACCTACACCGCAATCACAGGAACCTCTTTCTCTTCCTTTACCGGGGCGCACGGTACGCTAAGGCTGTGGGCAGACGGTCGGTATGAATATACCGTTACCACGACGCTGACTCAGCCCGATACGGTCGTTGAAGATGCCTTCAGCTATCGGCTTTCGGCGGACGGTACGGCTACGCTTGCGCCTGCTGCCCGCTATGACTTCGGCTCGCTGGTGATTGCGGTCAGCAACCGGAACGACCCGCCGGTTGTTCAGCTACTGCAGGATGAGGTGTTTGAACAGGGAATTGGTGTAGACCCGCTGGCACGCGGCGTTGCGGCATTCAACCTGCTGCGAGCAGGCGTTGACCCTGAGGGTGCAACACTGCAGCTCGGTGCAGTGAGCTTCAAGCCGCAGGTGGGGGCAGTTCGTTCACTCGGCGCCGGGTCTGGGGCCGAAATCCTGGGTGAGTTTGGTACGTTGAAGCGGGTTGGGCTCACGGGTGAGTTTTTCTACACGCTCGACCAGTCAAAGGCCGATTTCCTTACTGCGAACGATACCCGTACCGAGGTATTCACGTTTTCGCTGTCCGACGGGGTGAAGAGCACCGACAGCTCGGTAGTGGTCACCATCCGAGGTGCGGACGATGTCGCGCCCAACGAACCCAAGGCGCCTGTCGCTTTCGATAGAACCATCATCATTCAGGAAGACACTGCTTACACCTTTAAGCCTGCTGATGACTTTTTGTTCCGCGATCCCAATCCGCAGGACACGCTCGCCAAGGTCAGGGTCGTTCAACTCCCGTCATCTGCAGCGGGTACGCTCGCCCTCGATGGGCGGGCGGTCCAGGCCAATGAGCTGATCGACGCGGCAGTGATCAATAAGCTGGTGTTCACGCCAGCCGCGAACGTAAACGGGTTGGAGGTCGCCAAGTTCACCTTCCGTGTGGTTGATGCCGGGGGGCTTGAATCCGCGGAGGCGAAAACGATTGCCTTCGATATCAAGGCGGTCAACGATGCACCAGTTGGAACTGCGGACACGCTTGCGGCAACGGAAGATACGGCCGTTACGTACACGGCGGCGCAGTTACTTGGCAACGATACTGATGTCGACGGCGATACGCTGTCTATCAAGAGTGTTTCCGCGGTCACGGGCGGAGCGGTACTGCTCCAGGACGGCACCGTGCGGTTTACACCGACTGCAAACTTTAACGGCGCGGCGTCCTTCTCATATGTGGTCACGGACGGAAAGCTTGATG
>CAZORB010000058.1:0-23927 GCA_964581825.1 uncultured Bordetella sp. | reverse complement strand
TCGTGCGCCGGCGTCTTTGCCGCCGGTCGAGGCGCGATATTGAGGCAAAAACCGAGTTTTCAAGGGGGAGACCCCGGATCTCACCCGGGACAATCCCCGTTCGGGCTGGATCCGCGCTAGCCCCTGCCCTGCACCACGCCGGTTCGCGTCATTAACCGGCGTAGCCCTGGCGCGGTCCTGCCGCGCGGATCAGACGGCCTGGCGAACCAGTAGCCGAGCAAGCTCTGCCGCGTCGGCGCAGCCTTCCAGTGCGTCCACCTTCGCAATCAGCGCTTCCCCCTGATCGGCGGGCATGCCACCGATTGCCCAGCACTTTCGGAACTTATTCAGATGGCGCTCGCGGCCAAGCGGATTGTCGGGATGGCCGATCGGGGTATTGATCTGGCGCTCCCAGCGGCGCCCGTCACGCAGGGTAATGACGAAACGTTGCGGCCACAGGGCGTTCACGTCCGGATTGTCATCCAGGCTGACCGATACCCGCGCTGCCAGCGCATGCACTGCGGGATCACGCAACCGGGATGCGGAAAACGCCTCGGGGCCACAGCTGCCGTCAATCAGAGTGATCGCGCTCACGTACGGGATGCACAGCCGGGCGTAATTCGGCGCCGGATCGGGAATGTCGGGGCGACCGACCAGTCGATGAGTGAGCGGCGGCACGCTGGCCGACATGGACTGCACATCATCGGCAACAAAGCCCAGTTCGGCGCGCGCCTGCTGGATTGCATCGACCGCGGCATGGGTGAGTCGACCGCTCGGAAACGGCTTGTGCGACACCCGCGTGATCTGCCATTCACGACCAAGTTTGGGCCACCAGCCCGCAATGTCGTGCTCGGTCTCGAACAGCTTGTAGTAGCCGTACATGCCGGTCAGGATCTGCTGCGGTCCGGTCAACCCCGCCATGGCCAGATCAATGGACGACAACCCCGCGCGCCCGTTGAAACCCACCTGCAGCCCCAACAGCAGCGACCCCTCCACATGCGCCTGCATCGTTCCCGAGGTTTGCCCGTACTGAATCCCGAACGCATGCATCATCGTGGCCGCGTCAAGCCGCTCCATCGAGCCCAGGCCAGCGACGACGCCAAAGCCACCGCAGGTGGCAGGCCGGAAAAACTTCATCACGGATTTGGACGCCGCACCAATCATGGCGGCGATTTCCACGCCAAGCGCAACCGCCAGCAGCAGATCACGTCCCTCAACCGGCCGACCGGCCGCCGAGCGCCGTTCAGCGTGCGCCATCAGGGCGGGAATCAGCGTGGCCATCGGATGCACCACCGCGGGCTCATGCACACAGTCCCATTCGAGCGCATGGATCTGATAGCCGTTCGCCAGCGCGGCCTGCGGCGCGGGCAGACGCCGGCTGTCGCCCCAGACGGTGGCCTGCCCGCCTTCGCCCCAGCCCCCTGCCGCACCGATCAGTGCATCCACACGAGGGCCTGTGCCACCGGCGACGCCACACCCCAGGGTATCGAGCAGAAAGGTTTTGGCGGCTTGCACCGCACCGGCACTCAAATCGGTGTAGCGTGCGCGTTCGACCAGTTCGGCAAGGTCGCGCGTTGGATTGAAATCAGGCGACGAATATCGGTCGCTCATCGGACACTCCTTCAGAGATCACATCGAATTTTGAATCGGGCACTGCCATGACCACCGCATCCACCCCGACCACCCCAGGGACTCCGCCACAGCCGCTGACCTGCTCCATGATCGCACTGCCGCGCATCCAGATTGCCTTCGCCGAGCGCCCAGGCACTGCACCGGCACTGGTGTTCATTCATCCCAACCGCACCTCGAATCGGGTCTGGGATTTTGTTGTGAAGGCCAGTCGCCTGCCAAACCGGATGTTGCTGCCCGCCCTGCGCGGCCACGGTGATACCGATTGGCCTGCGCAAGGTTACCGGCTTGAGGATCATCGCGACGATCTGATTGCGTTTATTGAAGCGCTGTCGGATCAACCCGTGATTCTGGTGGGACAGGCCACCGGCGCGACGCTCGGACTGATGATTGCGGCCAGCCGTCCGGCGCTGGTTCAGGCGGTGGTCGCAGCGCAGCCTGCGGTTGGCATCGCTGGGGCAGTGAATACGCTGGTGCGCGACCAGGTTCTCGCGCAGCAGCGGCTTGCCGACCGCGAGACCGCCCAGCGAGCGCTGCCTTTCGCAGAGCGCTGGCGACCTGAGGTGGTTGCACACACGCTCGATCACATGCTCGCCGAGCATCCAGAGGGTGGCTTCACCTGGCGTTACTACGGGCCCGGTGTCTGTGAAACCGAGGCTGAGCTGATGCGCGAACTTGGTCCTGAAATCGCCTGGCAGGGCCCCGCGCTGGTGTTCGGCGGAGCGTGCTCCACCGTACTTCCCCCCGAAATGGCTCAGCGTGTCGCGAGCAAGCTTCCCGGAGCACGGCTGGAAAGCCTCCCCGAGGCTAATCACCGGCTGAGCCAGGACAACCCCGAAGGCTTTGCCACGTTGCTCGACGATTTCGTTGAGTCGCTTCGCTGAGCTCATCGGGCTGGCGTTCCCACCGGCGATAGCCCTAATTTTCGGTAGGCCAGGCGCATCAGCGATGGCAGCAGAAACAGCTGCAGCTGTCCGAGCACCAACAGCAGCTGCAGCGACGCGTCAACGTGGCCCAAAAGCAGCCCCAGCAGCAGCGCCATGTTGCGCAAGCCATTTACCAGCGCTGCGCTACCTGCGATGCGAACGCCGAAGCGTGCAAACGCCAGCCAGCCGATCGCCTGCAACGCCAGACTGAGAAGCGCGGTGACGGCAAACGCCTCCACTACTGCGCCTGGCTGCGACACGATCAGCGACGCGAGCCCGTCGGTCACGCCGATCGCAACGGTCACCATCATCAGAACCGCGACAAAATCGAGGCCCACCGCATGACGTTCGACCCGCTCAAGCGGCACCCAGACCCGAATCAGTAGCGCACCACCCATTGCGCTCCCCACCACTGCCAGCAACTCGAGCGCAAGCCTGCCAGGTTCGAGTCCAGGCAAACCGGCAAGGGCTGCGAAGAAGGGCAGGCTGATGATGCCAACCGCGGTCGCAGGGAGCACTGCCAGCGACAGCAGCTCATTGTCGGTTCCCAGAAACAGGCAATACGGCCCGACCGAGATGATTGGCGGTGTGGCGCAAATCAGCGCACAGGCCAGCGCAACAGACGGCGACACCAGACCGATCCGCAACAACGCAATCATTACCGCTGGCACCAGCAGCGTCGTAAAAACAACGATTGCAATCGGCACCGCCGGTCGCCTGACCCAGCCCAGGAGTAGCCGTCGGTCGAGCCGGAGCGCGGTCAGAAACATCGCAGTCATCGAAGCAACGATGACCAGCGGCGACAGCAGCCGGGCAAGCTCCTGCGCAAGCAGGCCCACCAGAACACTGACCGACATGAACAAGGTCGCATGGCCCGCGACCCAGCGCGTGAAGGCGCGCAGCGCGGTCATCCGCGAATCAGCGCTAGCGGGCCCAATACGATCTGCGGCCAGACAGTAACCACTGCAATCAACCCAAGCAGCAGCAGGCAGAACGGCAGCGCGGCCAACGCCACCCGAGTCTGGGTGTCGCCTGTCATTTCCTGAATGACAAACAGGTTGAACCCAACGGGCGGCGATACGTTGGACAGCTCAATCGTGATGATGATGAAAATGCCGAACCACACCGGGTTGAATCCTGCGGCAACCACCATCGGCAATACCACCGGCAGCGTCATGACCATCGCGGACAAGCCGTCGAGTGCGGTACCAAGAATCAGATACACGATCAATAGCGCGAAGATCAGCATGTAAGGCGATAGCCCCAGCGCCCCGACCCACTGCGCTGCCGCTGCGGGAACGCCGAGCGTGACCAGCGCCCGCGACAGGAACAAAGCGCCCGCCAGAATCAGGCCAATCATTGAGCAGGTACGCACTGTCGAGAGCAGCGCATGACCCAGCAGGCGCCAGCTGAGTGTGCCCTGAACGGCAGCGATGATGAGCGCGCCTGCAACGCCGATGGCAGCGGCCTCGGTCACGCTGGCGATTCCGCTGTACATCGAACCGATAACAAGCACGATCAGGAACACCACTGGAAGCAGATCGCGCAATGCAGCGAATTTTTCAGCCCAGCTCGAGCGCTCACGCACCGCCGGCTGCACGGTGGGGTCAGTCAGCGCACGGAACATGATCCACAAGATGTAAGACGCGGCGATCAGGAGGCCCGGCACCACGCCGCAGATAAACAGGTCGAGGATCGATACCTCGGCCAACACGCCATACACGATCATGGGGATCGACGGCGGAATCATGAGTCCGATCGTACCGGCGCCCGCCAGCGAGCCAATCGCAATATCCCGGTTGTAGCCGCGCTTCAAGAGCTCAGCGAGCGTCATCTTGCCAACGGTGGCGGTGGTGGCTGCCGAGGATCCTGACACTGCAGCAAACAGCGTGCAGCCCAGAACATTGACATGAAGCAGCCCGCCTGGCAGCCGCTGCACCCAGGGCGCGAGTCCGCGAAACAAGGACTCGGACAAGCGGGTATGGAACAGGATGTCGCCCATGAGAATGAACAGGGGCAAGGTGACCAGCTCATCGGCATTGAGCCGGGCCCAGATATCTTGCGCTAGCACCCGGGCAATTGGCATATCGCGGTACCACTCGAGCGCGATCACCCCGGTGCCAAGTAACGCAAAGCCGATCCAGACGCCCGAGCCCAGGGCGGCGAGCATGACAAACAGAATGAACAGGCTGGGTGCCATAGCCGCTTAGCCGGGCGTGCGCGACTGAAACGCGAAGAGCGCTTTGAACGTCATTTACTCGGCTCGCGCGGTGGCCGACCCAGCGTCGGTAGAGAGGTCGGGCGGATCACCGATTAAAAGGCGCAACAGTCTTGCCAGCAGGGCACAGGCAAGCAGCGTCGCGCCGGTGGCCATGAGCGCCTGCGGCCATGCCAGGGGCGTCTGGATTGCAAAGTACGAGACGCTGTTACGGACGTGGCTGCGCCAGGCGAGCTCGGCCAACCCCCAGGCGAGCATGCTGGCTACAACCAGCGCCGCGACGGTGCAGAAAAGCTCGATAGCAAGCCGTGCCCGGCGGGGCGACCATTCAAGCGCCAACATCACTCGGATGTGGCTACCCGAGCGCAACGCGTAGCCCGAACCGGCCAGCATCGTGAACCCGCAAAGGTAGGCGCCGTACTCGACCGCCCAGGGCTGCGACCAGGAAAACGCCGAGGTAGCCACCACCTCGGCGATAAGCATGACAGCGAGCAGCGCGCAACACGCGGCTGCAAAAACGCCGCCCGCGAACGTTAGCGCATCGATCAGCCGACAGAGCCCCCGGACCGACCGGACAACCGGAGAGGATGCGTCAGTCACAGGATCAACCGTGTCTGATGATGCTGGTTCCAAGGCTGATTACTTGCGGCCCGTTGCGCTCAGGTAGGCATCGAGCACTTTGGCCGCCTCGGCGCCGTTCCGCTTGCCAAAGTCGTCCCACATCGGGCGCGTCACCGCACGCATACGGTCAACCATCTGCGGCGGTGGCGCCTCAACGGTCATGCCGTTGTCGGTCAGCTGCTTCATACGAGTGGTGTGCTCAGCCATGCTGACCTTCCAGAACTCGGGCTCCATCTCGGCCGCAAGCTTCTCGATGGCAGCGCGATCTGCCGCGGAGAGTTTGTCCCAGGTGCGGGTGCCGACCACCATCAGGTTCGATGCCCACAGATGGTTGGTGGTGTAGGTGTGCTTGAGAAATTCCCAGTATTTCTGCGACACGGCGGTGGTGCCTGAGGTCATCACCGCATCGAGCCGACCCGACGCAAGGGCCGGCACGATGTCAGGGTTGTTCATCTGCTGCGGCACCATGCCGAGCTTGGTCACCATTTCGGCGGTCACACGATCATAGGTGCGCATACGAATGCCTTTGAGGTCATCGATCCCGCGAACCTGCTTCTTCAGAAAGAAGTTTTGGCTGGGCCAGGGCACCACGTAAAGCACCTTATTGCCGCGCTTGGCGAGTTCCGCAACCCACTGCGGACGCACAAAGCCATGCATGGTGCGAAGCTGATCGTAGTTATCGACCAGGAACGGCAGGCTTTCAATGCCCAGCATCGGCACATCACCGACATTCTGGAAACCCGCGAACTCAGCCATGGCTACCGTGCCGTCTTCGATCGCACGAACGGTTTCGTTGGCCTTAATGCCAAGCGAGCCGCCTGCGTGAACCGTCATTTGAACGCGCCCGTTGGTGACCTCGCCCACCCGCTTGGCAAAATTCTGTGCGTTAACGGTGTGGAACTCGGTGGGCCCCCACGGCATTGAAATATCAAGCTTAGTCTGGGCAGTGGCCACGCCCGTTGCTGACCAGGCAGCAACCGCGGCGACAATCAGGGATGCAATACGCATGTCAGTGGTCTCCGGTATTAGAGTCACTCAGACCATAACAGAGCCGGTTGCCAGCGGTCAATTGTCCGGACAAGACTGCTACGGGGTTCAAGGGTGGCGGTCAGCTTCTGCGCGGGCTTAACTCGCCGGGCCCGGCGCGGCGAATCGTCATGGCGTAACCAAAACGATCAGCCGGATGAAGACTATCGGACACTTCGAGCAGCTGTCCGTCATCTCCATGATAAGCCCTGACGATCCGAAGCGCAGGGCTTCCGACCCGCGCCAGCAGCACCTCGGAATCGGAGCGGGACAGTGCACAGGCGCTGATGCTCTGCTCGACGCGGGCCACCCGTACACCAAACTGCGACTCAATTTGTCTGTACAGCGGTACCGCCTGCGAAGCGATTCGCCGACCCAGCGCAGCGAATGCGGGGCTAAGGTAAACCCGGGTGACACACACCGGCCTTGGATTGCCAGGAAGATGCCGGATCAGGCGCGCAAAAACCCATGCCTCGCCCGCGGGAATCGGCGGTGGGTCAGCCTGCCCTGGCTCGTGCGCCGCCCAGCCCCGCTCCAGCAACCTCAGACGGGTGCCCGTTGAATACTGCAGCAGGTCATCGATTGAATCGAGCGCCTGCAGATAAGGCTCGCGCTGAATCGATGACACCACCACCGTGCCGGCGCGTGGCCGGCGACTGACCATGCCCGCCTCGGCCAGCAGGCGCAGCGCCTCGCGAATGGTGAACCGGCTGCTCTGGTATTGCTCGCACAGTTCGAGTTCGGTGGGCAGCAGTGACCCCACCTTGTAGCGACCCACCGCAATGGATGCGATCAAGTCATTGGCGATGCGTGCGTAGCGGGGCTCGTCAGCGCGAGCCGCAGCGGGGGTTGGACGCTTTCGCGAGCGGGGCGATGCAGATTTCATGGGACAAATCGGATGCCGGTTTTGGACTGCCGCGATCAAGATGACCCCAACCGCTGGCCGTCTCTCGAATCCAGGCTGATCGCGTTGACAGTATGCATGAATCGATCTAGATTTGTCCGGACATATTTCCATCAATGAGACTGCCGTGACCGCTCGAAGAAGCCTGCTGTTTGCTCCCGCCTCGCGCGCCGACGTTCTTGAAAAAGCATCACGCGCCGGTGCGGATATTGTCTGCGCTGACCTCGAAGACGCCGTCGGCCCCGCTGACAAAGACTCCGCTCGCACCACCGGCGTCGCTTTCCTGGGCGCCAAGTCCCCCGCAGGTGAACGCGCACTGCGCATCAACTCCATCCGCACGGGCACCGGTCTAAAAGACGTGCTGGCGCTTCAGGCTGCCCCATCACTCAGCGGCATCATCTGTCTACCCAAGGTGGAAAGCGCAGACGAAGTACGCTGGGCTGACGAGCTGCTCGCCGCACACCCGGGGCTGTCGCTCTGCGCGTTCATTGAAACGCCGCGCGGCCTGGAAGTCGCGGCCGACATTGCCGCCGCCAGCCGCCGACTTGCGTTCCTCGTATTCGGCGCGGTCGATTTTTGCGCCGAACTGGGGGTGTCGCTGTCCGACGAAGCCCTGGGATGGGCGCGCGGGCGGCTCGCCTCGGCCGCGCACCGTGCGGGTATTGGCCTCCTTGACGCACCCTGCGTCGAATTTCGCGACCTCGACGAAGTGGCTCGTCAGAGCCGTGTGGCGCGGGCGCTTGGGTTTACTGGAAAAACTTCCATCCACCCTTCCAACATCAGCGTCATTCACGATTCGTTCGCGCCCAGCGCAGCCGAAATCGAACAGGCGCGCGGCATCATCGCCGCGTTTGAAGCATCGGGCGGCGCCGTCGCCACCTGGCAGGGCAAGCTCGTTGAGTTGCCCGTAGTCAAACGCATGCAACGCATCCTGGCACTGGTCGACGGCCCGAACGCAACGCGCTGAAGCCCTCAACACACTCTTTCTTACTCACCTCATCTCGGAGCCCCCATGGCCGGAACCGTCAAAAAAGTTGGAGAGAACCGCTACCGCGAGTCCTTCGGACGTTATTTCGAAGACTTCAACATCGGCGATATCTACGAGCATCGCCCAGGTCGCACCATTACTGAAACCGACAACACCTGGTTCACGCTGCTCACCATGAACACGCATCCGATGCACTTCGATGCCGAGTATGCGAAGCACAGTGAATTCGGTCGCTGCATCGTGTGCTCGCCCCTCACCGTGGCGCTGATCGTCGGCATGAGCGTCACCGATGTCAGCCAGAAAGCCATCGCCAACCTGGGCTGGAAAGAAATCCGGCTGCCCCATCCGCTCTTTGCTGGTGACACCCTCACGGCCGAATCCGAAGTGCTCGACAAGCGCGAGAGCAAATCGCGTCCCAACGCAGGCCTGGTCACCGTGAAGAGCCGCGGCTTCAACCAGCACGGCAAGCTCGTCTGCGAATTTGACCGCACGATTCTGGTCGCCAAGCGCGGCTTCGAAAACGAAGAAAAAGCCAATTACTGATTCACCGATTGCCCCAGGAGCACCCGATGTCCAACGCGCCCCACGACAGCACCTCGCACGAGCAGGAAGCCGAGATTCTCAATGCCATCGAAAAATGGCTCGAACGCGATGTTCGCCCGCACGTTCTGCGTCTTGAACACGCCGACGAATATCCGTTCGAATGGGTCGAGCAAATGAAAGAGCTCGGCCTGTTCGGCGCCACGATCTCGGCTGAATACGGCGGGCTGGGGCTACCAGCTGGCACCTACGCGCGAATCGTCGAGAAAATCGCGGAAACCTGGATGTCGCTCAGCGGTATCTTCAACAGCCATCTGATCATGGCAGCGTGCGTTGAGCGCATGGGAACGCCCGAGCAGAAGCAAACCTGGCTGCCAAAGTTCGCCACCGGCGAAATCCGCGGTGGCCTCGCGCTCACCGAACCCGACGCCGGCACCGACCTGCAGGGCATCAAGATCCGCGCCAAACGCGATGGCGATCACTATGTCATCAATGGCACCAAAACCTGGATCTCCAACGGCATCCACGGCACCTGCTTTGCGCTGCTGGTCAAAACCGATACCTCGGCCAATCCGGCGCACAAAGGCATGTCGTGCTTTCTGGCTGAAAAAGGTCCGGGCTTCCGGGTATCGCGAAAAATCGAGAAGCTGGGCTACAAGGGCATCGACAGTGCCGAACTGGTGTTCGAAGACTTCCGAGTGCCCGCAGATCGCCTGATTGGCGGCGTCGAAGGCAAAGGGCTGCAAACCGCACTCGGCGGGCTCGAGCTGGGTCGAATCAACGTGGCGGCACGTGGCTGTGGCCTGGCAAGCGCTGCGCTCCGCGATGCGGTGCGTTATTCGCAGATCCGTAAAACCTTTGGCAAACCGATCTGTGAACATCAGGCCATTCAGTTAAAGCTTGGCGAAATGGCCACTCGTCTGCAGGCTGCGCGTCTGCTCACCTATGAAGCAGCACGCGCCTACGATCGTGGCGAACGGTGCGACATGGAAGCGGGCATGGCGAAGTTCTTTGCCTCCGAAGCGGCCGTTGAGAACTCGCTCGAGTCCATGCGTATTCATGGTGGCTATGGCTACTCGAAAGAGTTCCATGTTGAGCGCTACTACCGCGACGCCCCGCTGATGTGCATTGGCGAAGGCACCAACGAGATGCAGCGCATGATCATTGCGCGGCAGCTGATTGCCCGCAATCCTGTCTGACCAGGGTCTCTGCCATGACTGCGCCCCATCTGCCGCTTGCTGGCATCCGTGTGCTCGCCATCGAGCAATACGGTGCTGGCCCTTACGCCACCATGCACCTCGCCGATCTCGGCGCGGAGGTCATCAAGATCGAATCACCGGCGCGCGACGGCGTGCCGGCTGGCGATATGTCCCGGCAGTCGGGGCCATTTTTCTTGGGCGATAACGACAGCCAGTTCTTCCAGTCGTTTAACCGTGGCAAGCGCAGCGTGTCGCTCGAAATTCGAACGCCGCAGGGCCGCGAGCTGCTGCTCAAACTGGTAGAAAAGGCGGATGCGGTCGCCAACAACCTGCGGGGCGATCAGCCTGCCCGGCTGGGTGTCACCTATGACGATCTGAAGTCGGTCAATCCGCGTATCGTATGCGCGCACCTCTCAGGCTATGGCCGTTCCGGCCCGCGCGCCAACTGGCCCGCGTACGACTACCTTGCGCAATCTGAGGCAGGTTATCTCGATATCACCGGCGAACCCGGCACGCCGCCGTCCCGCATGGGCCTCTCCATCATTGACTTCATGGGCGGGGTCACGGCGGCCTTTGCCATCTCGTCTGCGCTGCTGGGTGCCTACCGCAGTGGCAAGGGCTGCGACATTGACGTCACGCTTTATGACGTCGCTATGCATCAGCTCACCTACCCCGCCACCTGGTACCTGAACGAGGGCCATGCCACCGAGCGCAGACCCCGCTCAGGCCATCCTTCTGTGGTGCCCTGCGAAATGATGCCAACCGCCGATGGCTGGATTTTCGTGATGTGTATTACCGCGCGTTTCTGGACGCTGCTCTGCGAGAAAATCGGTCAGCCCGCACTCACCACAGATCCACGCTTCAAAGGGTTCGCCGAGCGCCGCGCCAATCGACAGGCGCTGATCGATATTCTTGACCCCGTCTTCAGAACCCAAACCACCTCACAGTGGATGAGCGTGCTCGCGGGCACCGTTCCCGCCGCACCGGTGCTCACGCTACCGCAGGCACTCGACAACCCGTACCTGGCCGAGACCGGCGGCATTCTGAAGCTGGCGCATCCAGCGCGTCCCGACGGCCTGCGCATGATCGCAAGCCCCATTCGCGTCGACGGCGAGCGGCTCGGTGCAACCCCTGGGCCGGCATGCGGTGCCGATACCGAAGCCGTGCTTGGCGAGATCGGTGTGAGCGCGGGCGACATCGCGGCGCTGCGCCAAAACGGCGTTTGCTGAAAGACTTGCCATGAAGCTCGAAGGCATCCGCGTCTTGGATCTCTCGCTGTTCCTGCCGGGACCGCACCTCACCACCATGATGGGCGATCACGGCGCTGAAATCATCAAGATCGAGCCGCCGGGCGAAGGCGAACCGGTTCGCCACGTCGGTTACCGGGCGGGCGGCCACAGCGTGTGGTTTCGCAACACTGCTCGCGGCAAGCAGAGCATTGTGCTCGACCTCAAGTCGGCTGCAGGCCGCGAGGCCTTTCTGGCGCTTGCCGAACAGGCTGATGTCGTGGTGGAGGCTTTCCGACCAGGCGTCGTCACCCGATTGGGTGTCGACTACGACGCAGTGTCTGCACGCAATCCGCGCATTGTCTATGCATCGATCGCGGCCTTCGGCCAAAGCGGTCCGCTCAAGATGCGCCCCGCGCACGATATCGGCATGGAGGCGCTCGCGGGCGTGCTCAGTCTCAATCTCGATCGCAGCGGCCGGCCCGTGCATCCGCATATGCCGATCGCCGATATCACCGGCTCGATGATGGCGCTGACCGGTATCCTGATGGCGCTGCTGCGCCGGGAAAAAACCGGTCGCGGCGACTACGTCGACATTTCCATGCACGATGCCACGCTGTCGTGGCTACCCAATGCCACGGGCAGCGTGTTCGCGGAAAACCGCGCCCCCGTGGTGCCTGAAGAGCGTTCGTGGGGCGGGCATTCTTTCTACAACATCTACGACACAGCCGATGGCCGGCAAATTGTTTTGTGCGCGGTCGAACACAAGTTCGTCAACAACCTGCTCACAGCAGTGGGGCGTGCCGACCTGATCCCGATCGCCAACCAGCCACCGGGTCCTGCGCATGCGCCCGTGAAGGCCGCGCTGGCCGATATTTTTCGCACGCGTACGCGCGACGAGTGGGAACAGTGGATGCAGAGCCATGATGTCTGTCTGGCACCGGTACTTGACCTGCATGAAGCCTTTCACCATCCCCAGGCCGCCGCCCGCGAGATGTTGATCCGCGATACCGAGGGCAATCTGCACATCGGTAACCCAATCAAATTCCGCCATGAGCCGGCGCGGCTCGACACCCGTCTGCCTGCGGTAGGCGAGCATACCGAGGCAGTGCTCGCGCGCCTGGCCCCAGGGCACCGCGCGCGCGACTAGCGAGATCAACACTGATGAACCCCTCGAACGATCAGGCCCACACGGAATCGCTGGTCAATATTCTCGCCAGGCCCGTCTCGGCCGCCGATCGCGAGCGGGCTGCGTTGCATGTGCTGGACTGGGTCGGGTGTGCCGCTGCGGGCGCACTCACGCCGCCCGGCGTTGCACTACGCAGTTGGGCGCGCACGCTCAACCCGGGGCCCTGCCGAACGGTCGGGGCGCTGTCGCTCGATGCCCGCGATGCTGCGCTGGTCAACGGCGCAGTGGGCAATATCCTCGAAATGGATGACTTCCACCGAGCATCAATCGTTCACCCCGGGCCGGTGGTCGTGCCGGCCGCGCTCACGCAGGCGCAGGCGCTGGGCGCGGGCCCTGAAGCACTGCTCGATGCAGTGGTTCGAGGCATGGAAGCCATGATTCGGGCGGGCCGCAGCGTCGGCCCCGGCCACTATCGGCACTTTCACACCACCTCCACCTGCGGCGTCTTTGGCGCTGCAGCCGCTGCAGGATCGCTCCTGCAACTTAACCCATCGCAAATGCTTGATGCGCTGGGTAATGCAGGCACCCAGGCCTCTGGGCTCTGGCAGTGCCGACTCGAAGACACAATGAGCAAGCAGCTGCACAACGGTCGCGCAGCCCAGTCGGGACTGCTCGCAGCCCAGCTTGCTGCACACGGGTTCACCGGTGCGCATCGCATCTTCGAGGGACCGCTTGGGTTCTGGGCGGGGTTTTGCCCGGATGCACGCCGCGATGAACTCACGGCACAACCTGATAGCCCCTGGCAGATCCACGACTGCAGCTTCAAGCCCTGGCCCGCGTGCCGGCATACGCATCCGCTCATTGATGCCGTGCTCGCGCTACGCGACGGCGTCAACGTAGCCCGGATCCGCAGCGTGCAGGTGCGGGGCTACCGCGATGCGATCCTTTTCTGCAATCACGCCACCCCGACCACACCGGTCGAGGCTAAGTTCAGCCTCCAACACGCCGCAGCGGTCGTGCTGCTGCGCGGCCGCCCCTCGCTGGAAGACTTCGATATGGGCGCGGTGCGCGACCCCGACGTTACGGCGCTGCGTGCACGAGTCACATTGTCGGAAGACCCGTCCCTCACCGCGCGCTATCCCCAGCACTTCGGCGCCACCCTTGACATCGAACTGGACGACGGCAGCCACCTGATCGAGCATCGGGCCGATGCACTGGGCGATACCGAATGCCCGCTGGCTACCGATGCACTGCTCGACAAGGCGCGCATGCTGATGGAGGCATCGGGCTATTCCCCGGCCAAAGCCGCTCGCATGATTGACGCGTGCCTCGCGCTCGCCCACGGCGGTCCGCTGTCCGCCGTTACCTCCGAATTGCAGTAGCCAACAAGCCTTGACCCACCATGCTCAACTACTTTGACGCCGCCGACATTCCCGGCATTCGCCGTGATTATCCAATCGGCCCCGGTTTTCTCGAGCGCTTTCGCGGCATGAGCCGCGATGAACTTCGTGCGCTGCAGGATGCGCGTTTCCGACGCGTGGTCGAGTTCGCCTGGAAGGTGCCCTTCTACCAGCGGCTTTGGGGCGCGCAGGGCATCACGCCCGGTGATATTCGCGGCCTTGATGATCTGTCAAAGCTGCCCACCTACTCCAAGTCTGACCTGATGGAGTCGGTCGAGCGCTGCCCTCCGCTTGGCGATTTTGATGGGCAGTCTGCACATCCTGCCTGGGCACGCCCCCAGATCATCATTCAGACCACCAGTGGCACAACCGGTCGCCCGCAGCCGCTGCTCTATGGCCCGCGCAGCCGCGAGCTGCAGAATGCGCTGCTCGCACGTATCTATCTGCTGCAGGGCATGACCAGCGAGGACGTGGTGCATTCGGTGTACGGCTTTGGCATGGTCAACGGCGGTCACTACATTCGCGAAACGGTTTCGCATTGGGTCGGTGCACGGCTGCTCAGCGCAGGTACCGGCGTCGAAACCCGATCGGCTCAGCAGGCTGCATTGATGCGCGACTTCGGGGCCACCGTCCTGGTGGGATTCGGCGACTTTCTGCGCAGGCTTGCCGAGGTGGCTCGCGAAAACGGCATCGAGCCGGGGCGCGATATCCGCCTGCGCATGATTACGGGTCATCTCGGGCCCGAGGGACGTGATCCCA
Source organism: uncultured Bordetella sp. (assembly GCA_964581825.1). GTDB lineage: Bacteria > Pseudomonadota > Gammaproteobacteria > Burkholderiales > Burkholderiaceae_E > SYIM01. The sequence goes on along the minus strand of CAZORB010000058.1, from coordinate 9,383 downwards.
TCAGCTCAGTCTGGGGCGGGTGCCCGGTCTATGACTGGTACGGCGTTGGCGATACCGGTCTGATCGCGGGCGAGGGCCCCGACATGGACGGCATGTATGTCATGGAAGATGCGCAATACCTGGAGCTCATCGATAGCGACAGTGGCGCGCCGGTGGCGGCGGGCGAGCGCGGCGATATGGTCTGCACCTGCCTGTACAAAGACGATATCTTTCCCATCATCCGCTTCAACACACACGACGTCACCGAAGAGCTGAGCGGAACCTCTTCAATCGGCCTGCCGTTTCGCCGAATCCTGGGGTTCCGCGGCCGCAGCGACAACATGGTGAAGCTGCGCGGCATCAACGTTTATCCCACCGCCATTGGCGCGCTGCTGACCGCCGAACGCGCTGACTACGCGGGCGAGTTTCTCTGCGAGGTCACCCGCGAAGGCAACCGCGACGAAATGACCGTGTTCGCGGAGGTCAAGAGCGCTCTCACCGACGCGCTGCGTAGCGAGTACGAGGCGCTGCTGCGCGCACGACTGGGCGTGGATATGCGGGTTCAGCTCTGCGCCCCCGGATCGCTCGCAGAGCGCACTGGCGTTGAATCTCGGCAGAAGCCAGTACGTCTGTTTGATCTGCGTAAAGGCTGACAGGTCAGCACATGAATCCCATCGGCTCACTCACTATCGAGGCGCTTGGCCAGGCGTATCGCGCGGGCAGCCTCGATCCGGTCGAGGTCACGCAGGCCTTGCTTGCCCAGATTGATCGGCGAAATCCTGATCTGCGCGCGTTCATTACCGTTGCACACGCGCGGGCGCTTGCCGATGCGCAGGCGAGCCGCGATCGCCTGCTGGCCGGACAGCCTCTGGGCCCACTCGATGGCATTCCTATCGCCATCAAAGATAACGTCGATGTCGCGGGCCTTGCCTGCACAGCAGGCAGTGCCGCGCTTCGCAACCGTATGCCGGCGCACGATGCGCCTGCAGCGGCGCGCCTGCGCGCGTCTGGCTCGGTCCTGCTCGGCAAGCTCAATATGCACGAGGGCGCGCTCGGCGCGACCACCGATAACGAAGCGTTTGGCCGCTGCATCAATCCACTGCATGCCGGCTATACCCCGGGCGGTTCAAGCGGCGGGTCCGGGGCAGCGGTCGCAGCGGGCTTGTGCAGCGCTGCTGTCGGCACCGACACCATGGGCTCCATCCGTATCCCCGCGGCCTACTGCGGTGTATTCGGTTACAAACCCGGTAATGACACCGTGTCATCCGCAGGTGTCGTTCCGCTCTGCCATCAGCTCGATGTGGCGGGACCACTGGCAACCACCGCCGCTGATTGCGCCGTGATGGCGGGCGTGATGATGGGGCTCCATGAGCCTGCGTCTCGCCCACCTCCCGATTGGTCCAAGCTCAGCGTGGGTGTACCGAAGCAGCTGGATGCAGTCACGCTCGAGCCTGAAGTGGCCCAGGGCTTTCGCCGCTTTCTGTCGGCGCTCGAGCAGCGCGGTGCACGCATCACGTCCATTGATCTTGATCACTGGGATCCAACCCGTGCGCGACGCGCAGGCCTGCTCGCAAGCGAAGCTGATGCGCTCGCCTGGTGGCGTGCCGAAATCGGGCATGACCTTCCTGGCGTCTCCGATACCTTTGGCGCGATGCTGCGCTATGCGGAACGCGCCGGCAGCGACAAGGTTGATGCTGCACGACAGACGCTTCGCGAACTGCACAGTCATGCGGCCAACGCATTTCAGGCAGTCGATCTGATCGCCTTGCCCACTGCGCCGCAGACCAGTTTTGCGCACGGCACACCGGCCCCGATCAATCAGGCGGATCTCACTGCGCTCGCCAATTTCTACGCTTGCGGCGCCTGGGCCATCCCGATCGCTGCAAACGACCGAGTCGTTTCAGCACAGCTCATGGCAGCACCCGGTCGTGACCGCTGGCTGCTCTCGCTCGCACCTGCGCTGGATTCGCTGGCACCGCGATCACCGCTGTTCCCTCATGCGCTTGCCCTTGATTGACCTCAAGGCTCGCATCCAAGACCCCACGGAGATGCACACGATGACTTCCAGCAATCCCACCGCTGTGCAGGCAGCACCCACCCGGGTCACGCTGGCACCCGAGCATTGGTTCAGCACGCTCGCCCAGGCCACTGAGGCTGCAGCGGGCGCAGCCGATCCGGAAACGATGGTTCAAGCGCTGGTCGCACCGCTGCTCGCTATCGCGGGCGATCGCGATGCCTGGACGCGCCCGGGCAGTCTGAAACCCGGTGAACGGCAGTTCTATGTGGGTGGCTGTTTTGTCGTCACACCCGATGAAGCCTGGCACATGCTCGTTGGCAATGTGGGCTTTCCCGCCGAGCAGCGGCGGCTGATGATTCCGATCGATGGCGGTCACCCTGCCCACGTCCGCGACACCCGCGCGCCGTTGCTGCTGGCCAATACCGATGAGCACGGCGACTTCAAACAGTATCTGAAGACCTCGCGCATGGGCTCATCCATTTACGCGCCCATGCTCTGGAAGGGACGCTTCGTAGGTCAATTGATCATGGCCTCGCAGGCACGCAACACCTTCTCTCGGCAAGACCTCGACATGCTGCGTGTTCTAGCAACGCAGGCGACATCACTCTGGATGGCGATGGATGGCCCTGCCTGGCTTGCGCGCGAATACCCGCCTGCTGATGCGTTCAAAGTCAGTCAGGCGGGGGTGGATGCGCGCTGAGCCAGCGCACATCTACCCACTGGCGGCGGCGGCCGTCCTATTCGATCGGATTGAGCTTCGCGAAATGCCGCGCAATGGCAAGGCGGCTTGTCACCCAGACATCGCCCCGGCTCTTCACGTGCTGCATGAAGCGCTCCAGTGCGCCAATGCGGCCAGGTCGCCCGATGATCCGCAGGTGCAGGCCCAGATTCATGATGCCCGGGCGGTCACGTCCCTCGTTGTAGAGCTGCTCAAACGTATCCACCGCGTACTCGAGCCAGAGCTTGGGCGTGTAACCCGGCGCAAGCCAGAATTTCATGTCGTTGGTGTCAAGCGCGTAAGGCACGATCACAATGCCGCGCCGCTGGCCATCTGAGGTTTCAACAAACTCCCAGCGCGGGCGGTCATCTGAGTAATCATCCATGTGGTACTCATAGCCCGCCTCCACCAGCAGACGCCGCGTGTTGTCGGTAAGCAGATAGCGAGACAGCCAGCCGTAGGGGCGGCGTCCGGTCGTGCGCTCAATGCTGTCGGTAGCCGCACGAATGAACTCGCGCTCGCGGTCTTCTTTATACGAGAACTGGTGAACCCAGCGGTGGCCGTGACTGCAGACCTCATGGCCTGCGGCCGCTACTGCGCTCGCGAGCTCAGGCGCCTTCTCAAGCGCCACCGCCGCTGCGGTGAACGTGCATTCAAAGCCAAACCGATCTAGTAGCCGCATCACACGCGGCGCGCCGGCGCGAATACCGTAGAGGTAATTACTTTCGTTGCCATAGTTCCGGATGGGAATCTTGAGCGCAACACCCAACTCATCCACCGGTTCAGGCGCCTTGTCTCCCGAGGCAATGCTCTGCTCGGAGCCCTCCTCGACATTGACGACAAACGACATCGCCAGACGCTCATCGCGCGGCAGCGTGAAACGATCACTCATGGGCTCTCCTTGCCTGCATCCATCGGAAACGACCGGCACCTTAGGGGGGCAGCGTTCACGCGTCAAGCGGGCGCGAGAAAATCCTGGGCGCGCCTTGCGCCGACTGAGCCGATGCCGCTAACGCCAGCGCGTCAATCGCACCGCAATGGCACAACTCGTCGCATACACGCACATGCCGCACGCGACCAGCGCGAAGTAAGCCCAGAGCGGGGCCTGCGCGCGATGCAGCAGTAAGCCCACGCCCAGCACCAGTGCAAGTCGAACGGTTGCCGCGATCACCGGCCCGGCGATGCGCCCCGAGCCCTGGGCGGCAAAGTAGAGGGTGAGACCGAATCCGAACAGCCCGAAAGCTGGGCCGACCCAGCGCAAATGCATGGCTGCAGCGGCCAGCACCTCGGGGTCATCGCTGAAAAGGTCGGTCCAGACCCAAGGGAAGGCGGCCACCAGCAGCCCAATCACACTAAGGTTCACCATCGATACGCCTGCAGCGGTCCAGGCCACGCGACGCGCGCGTTCAATGAGCCCCGCGCCAATCGCCATTCCCACCATCGGTACCGCTGCCACGCCAATCCCGAATGAAATCGGGATCAGCAGAAATTCGAGCCTCTGCCCGATTCCGTAGCCCGCGAGTACCTGCGTGCCGAAGGGCGCGATCAACGCGGTACAGATCAGCATCGTGACGATCGCCGTGGTGGGCGACAGGCACGCCACCGCACCCACCTTCAGGATGTCGGCAAACAACGGCCATTTAAGCGGGGTTCCTGAGAACCGCAGGCGTAAGCGTTCTTCACCTGAGGTCAGACGCCGAACCAGCCAGAGCGCACCCAAGCCGTAACCTGCCAGCGTGCCGCAGGCCACACCGCCCAAGCCCAGCAGTGGGAAGGGCCCCAGCCCGAGCCCCAGCACTGCGCCGACCGCGATCTGAACCAGCGATGTCACGACGACCAGTCGGGCGGGCAGAATCATGTTGCCCGTGCCTCGAACAATGGACAGCTGCGCGTTCATCAGCCATACCAGCGGTGCACCTGCGAACAACACCCAACCGTAGCGGATCGCCTCGGCGAGCACGTCCTCGCGCCCGCCTAAGAGCGCATAGAGTGCCGGCCCCGCACTCAGCATAAAGAGCATGTGTACGAGGCCACCGATGAGGCCGATGACGCAGGCGTGAAGCGCCAGCGCTTCGGCGCGCGCCAGATCGTTGGCGCCCAGCGCCCGCGAGATCGCTGACGATACGCCGCCGCCCATCGCACCCGACGACAGCATCTGCACGAGCATTCCGAACGGAAACACCAGCGCCATGGCCGCGAGCGGTACCGTGCCGAGCTGCCCGATGTAGCCCGTTTCAGCGATGCTGACCAGCACACCCAGTGCAAGCGTAGCCACACTGGGCAGCGCCATCCTGAGCAACGTGGGAAGGATGGGTCCGGTAATTAGCGGGTTGTTAGCAGGCGCAGCTTGCAAGGGATCGGGCTCAGACAGGGCATCGACGGCTTCCGATCAGGGTTTTTATAATCGACCGAAAGCCCAACAACTCTTCAAGGCGCACATCATGCCCGACTTTCGCAGCGATACCGTGACCCGTCCCACCGCGGCGATGCGCGAGGCGATGTCTGCCGCTGAGTTGGGGGACGACGTGTTTGGCGACGATCCGTCGGTTAATCGGCTCGAAGCCTATGCCGCAGACATGCTCGGATTTGACGCGGCAGTGTTCGCCCCGTCGGGCACACAAACCAATCTGATGGGCCTGATGTCGCATTGCGAGCGCGGCGAGGAAGCCATCGTCGGGCAGCAATGGCATACCTACCGTTGGGAGGCGGGCGGCATGGCGGTGCTGGGCTCCATCCAGCCGCAACCGCTCGAGAACGCCCCGGACGGCACGATTCCCTTGGCCTCAATCGACAGCGCGATCAAGCCCGACGACCCACACTTCGCGCGCACGCGGCTGATCTGCATGGAGAACACCACTGGCGGAAAGGTGCTGCCGCTGGATTACCTGAAATCGGTCCGGCAGCTTGCCACCGCGCGCGGCCTTGCCACGCATCTGGATGGCGCACGGCTCTTCAACGCGGCGGTCGAGATTGCGCGACAACGCGCTGATGGCGAGCGCGGCGGTGATCCGACGGGCCAGGCGGGCGCCAATCCCCGGCAGGTTGCCCGCGACATCTGCGCCAATTTCGACTCGGTTTCCATGTGCCTCTCAAAGGGCCTGGGTGCGCCAATCGGTTCACTGCTGCTGGGCTCCAAGCCGCTGATTGCGCGCGCGCGGCGCTGGCGCAAGATGCTGGGTGGTGGCATGCGCCAGGCGGGCCTGCTCGCTGCGGCTGCGCATCATGCGCTCGATCACCACATTGATCGGATGGCACTCGACCACCAGCGCGCAAAACGTCTGGCGGACGGGCTGGCGCAGGCCGCAGCAAACCATCCCGGACGGCTCACGATGGTGGAGCCCCCTCAGACCAATATTTTGTTTATCCGCATCGACAGCGCGATCGCCGAGGCCTTCGCAGCCCATCTGTCCCACCATGACATCCGTGTCACCGGCCGCGCGACCAGCGATGGTTCGGCGGTGGTGCAGCGCTGGGTGACGCATCTGGATGTGGACGACGCCGATGTGGATCACGCGATTGGAGCGGTTCAGGATTTCTTTGCGAATTACGCAACCTGACGGGAAAAAGTGCGTTGGGTCACATTAAATATGGGATTTTTTCCCATATACTAGCGAGCGGTCGTGCGTCACGACGATCCGACTCCTGCGCTCCCTTTCGAGGCCCCCCATGCCCAAACACAACCACAGCGTACCGTTCAGCGCTGAAAGCATTCCTCAGATCGCGCACCCGCTTCGCTCAGCGGCCCGACGTGCATCGCCCCTACTTTTCCTCGTGCTGGCTGCGTGCGGAGGATCAGGCGGCTCGCCAGAATCAAACGTTAACGGCGGCGCCCTTCAAGGCATCACGCTCAATGGTGTCATCGAAGATGGCCCGATCAGTGGGGCTACCGTCTTTCTGGACCTGAACGGAAACAAGGTCCGCGACGATAACGAGCCGGAATCAACCGTATCGGACGACCAGGGCAAGTTCTCGCTCGTCATCCCGCAGGGCCTGAAGGTCGCGCAGGCGGCGCTCGCTGAGGCCATGCTGGTCTCGCATGTTCCTGCCACCGCACGTGACCGCGATGACAACGGACAAACACTTGCCCAAGCGGGGAAGTCTGGCTTCACCTACCTTGCACCAGCGGCCGCAGCACTGGCGCAAAACGCCGACGGATCGGTAAGAGCCGTTCGCGCAGAAATGCCTGTCAACATTCTCACCTCGCTGGTCGCGCACGAGGTGTTAAACGGCAGTCACGCCTCGCTCGCAGCCGCCGAGGAAGCTGTCCGACAATCAGATAACCGCCTGAGGGGCAAAGAGCTGTTTGCGCGCTTCACCGAGGGGCGTGATCCGGATGTGGCCGCCTACGCCACTTTCATGACGGTACGTCTGGGCGACGTTCGTCGCGAGATCATTGACGAAGCGCGCCGTGAGGCTGCTGAACAGGCCACACGCGAAGGTGCCGATGCGGCAAGCGCTGCGACCAAAGCCGAGACCGCGCTCACCACTGGCGCGGCTGCACGCACCGCGACGCTGGCCGCGGTCGCTCGCATCGCAAGGGAGCGCGAAGATATCTCCGAGGCGGTTCGCGAACTGCTACCAGACCCTCGCAATGCCCCGCAGGGTTCGCCCGTCGAACGCGCCCGCAGCATCCGCGCAAAGATCGAAGAAATCCGCACCAGGCGGGAGAACGATCCGATCATCTCAGCAGCGGGTGCGTCCGCCCCGCAACAGTCCGGGCGGGTTGCGGCGCTTGAGGCGGCCAGCCAGGCCCAGACCCGTACCCGATACATCGTGGTGTTCAGATCGGACCTCGGCGCGCCAGAGGGTCGCCAGGCGCGAGAGCAGTTCATGGGTGGGCCGGCAGGGTCGGCCGCTGGCTCGCGTATCGAGTACACATACGAAACCGCGTTGCGCGGATTCGCAGTGTCGCTGCCTGCCGCAGCCGCTGACGCTTTTCTCGACGCGATGGCCAACAATCCAAACGTCGAGCGAGTCGAAGTGGACAGCATCGTCAGTCGACAACTCGTGACGCAAACCCAGGCCCCATGGGGGCTTGATCGGGCAGACCAGCGAAGCCTACCCCTCAGCAGCAGCTTCAGCTGGACAGCCAGCGGCGCTGGCGTTCGTGCCTTCGTGGTAGACACCGGTATCCTCAGCTCGCACACCCAGTTCTCAGGCCGTCTCGCAGCCGGCTACACCGCGATCGCTGATGGTCGGGGAACAGAAGACTGCAATGGGCACGGCACTCATGTTGCCGGCACCATAGGCGGGAGCGTCGCGGGTTTGGCCAAGTCAGTCACGCTGGTTCCAGTGCGCGTTCTTGATTGCACCGGATCAGGCACGTTGAGTGGCGTCGTCGCGGGCATTGACTGGGTCGCCGCCAACGCGCCAGCGCGGTCGCTCATGAATCTGTCATTGGGCGGCACAGCGTCCAGCACGCTCGACCAGGCCGTCGAAGGGGCTATCGCCCGTGGCGTTATCGCTGTTGTCGCGGCAGGCAATAACGCTGCTAACGCGTGCAACTATTCCCCGGCGCGTGTTCCCCAGGCCATCACCGTTGCAGCAAGCAATTCCTCTGACCAGCGTGCATCGTTTTCAAATTTCGGTTCATGCATCGATCTGTTCGCACCGGGAGAATCGATTGCATCCGCCTGGTATACCGGGTCAACCGCTACCGCCACACTGAGCGGTACGTCGATGGCCAGCCCGCATGTTGCCGGAGCGGTCGCCCAGCTCCTCGAGGTGGCAGTTGATCCTTCGCCCACTTCTATCGCGCAACAGCTGATCAGCGCCACCACGCCCAATACGATTCAAAGCGCTGGCACTGACTCGCCCAATCGCCTGCTCTACGCCGACGCCAACACCTCGGTGCCAGTGCCGCCACAGCCTGTTGTGACCGTCAAGGTTTCAGTCGGTGCATTGTCGGGCTCTGCGGTGAAGCAGCGAAATGGTTGGGCGGCGCGCGTCACGGTGAGAGTCAAGCGCGCCGATGGCAGCGCCGCCTCGGGCGCAATCGTCAGAGGCGATTTCACTGTCGGCGGCAAAGGCGTGGGATGTACGACCGACGCGGCAGGAACCTGCACGCTGTCGAGCGGAACCCTATCCGGCAAGACTGCGACGACTGCCTACGCAGTTAGCAGCATCTCCGGGACCGGATATACCTATGACGCAACCTCGAACGTAATTTCCAGCGTCACGATCGCGCGGCCGTAGCGACCGCAGTTCTTTGCGGTGGCGAGATGGGTTGCCGTCTCGCCAACTTTCCCTGATCATCGGTGTTTTGCACATTGCCCACGGAGACGCCGCCGATGACCACCGCCACCCCGATCCGAGACGACGCCATCCGGGTCTATTGGCAACCGGGCTGCACCAGCTGCCTTCGCACCAAAGAATTTCTGTCAAAGAACGGCGTGCCTTTTTTGTCGCGCAATGTGCTGGCCGATGACTCGGCGTTCGAAGAGCTCAAGCGGTTTGGCCTGCGACAGGTGCCCATCGTGACCAAGGGAGACCGCTGGGCCAATGGCCAGGTGCTGGCTGACGTAGCGAAGCTCGCCGGTGTTACGGGCCTCAAGATTACGTTGCTACCCGTTGATGAACTGCAGCGCAGGCTCATGACTGTTCTCGAAGGCGCAGAGCGTTTCTTCCGCCAGCTGCCCGATCAAAATCTGCATAGTCTCCTTCCCAACC
>CAZORB010000057.1:0-23986 GCA_964581825.1 uncultured Bordetella sp. | reverse complement strand
TGCATCGCACGATCAAAGCACGGCACAAAAAAGAACGGATGGTGGTGAATGGACGGGTGGGCCGTAATCCTGCGAACAGGGCGCCCCGTGACAGGGTCAGTGAATTCAGCGCATTCGCGTGGCCAGCGCTGGCCTTTACCAGGGCGTGGGGTGGCTGAAGCGCTCATCGGGACTTAGCCCACAAGGTGATGTGGGCGATCGCCAGACCGCTCACCGCAAGCCCCCAGGCGAGCGTGCCAGTAGGGGCGAACAGGACCGCAAGCGCAAAGCCGCCGAACACCGCGCGCAAGACAACGCCGAGCGGCCTACGGAGGAAGCCCTCCAACATGACCGCCCACGCGTGGGTGGCCGCCATGACCGAGATGAAGGCCAGGGCAATCCAGTGCGGCTCGCCACTCCAAAGTAGCGATGGATCGAACACAAACGCGAACGGAATCAGAAACAGCACCATGGAAAGCTTGAACGCCAACCAGCCAGTTTTCATGGAGTCGGCCTGGGCGATTCCTGCCGCGGCATAGGAGGCGAGGGCAACAGGCGGCGTGATCATTGACAGCACGCAGTAGTACATCACGAAGAAATGCGCGGCGAGGGTGTCGACCCCGAGCTTGGTCATCGCTGGAACAAACAGGATCGCGCCGATGATGTAGGCCGCAACCGTGGGCAGACCCATCCCCATCACGATGCAGCCCAGAATGATCATCAGCATTGCACCGATCAGCGTGCCACCCGAGAGCGAGATAAGCTGCGTTGAGAACTTGAGCGCAAGGTTCGACTGAATCGCAACCGCAATGATGATGCCGATCGCGATGATGGGTATGGCCACCTGAGACGCCTGGCGGGCTGTCTCCTCGATCATGTCGATCCAGCCGGTGAGTGATAGCCGCGACTCTCGGCGAAAGTAACAGGTGACCAGTGCCACACCCGACGCCACCAGCGCTGCAAGCGGAGCGGAATAATCGAGTGCAAGCATTGCGATCAACACCAGCGGCGAGGCGAACATGTGCGCGCGTGGCCCGATCGCGCCAATACTGGCGAGGTCGCTGGCAGCCAGAGTTCCGATGCCACGATGCCGCGCCTTGAGATCGACGATCATGTAAAGCGCGAAGTAGTAGGCGACCGCTGGAATGAGCCCCGCGAGTGCGATTCGGCTGTAGGGCACGACCAGCAGCTCGGCCATCACGAATGCTGCGACGCCCATGACCGGCGGCATCAACTGGCCGCCAGTGGAGGCCGTGGCCTCGTGTGCAGCAGCCTCTTCGGCGGTGTAACCGGTGCGCTTCATCAAAGGAATCGTGAAGATTCCAGTGGCCACCACGTTGGCCACCGCGCTGCCGCTGATCGTTCCAAACATGGCGGAGGCAACGATTTCAGACTTTGCAGCACCGCCTCGACGTTGGCCAACCAGCCGGAGTGCGCTGTCAATGAACAGCTTCCCGCCGCCTGTTGCGGAGTACACCACGCCAAACAGAATGAAATACCAGACGAAATCGACCGAGGTTTGGGTGGTGACCCCCAACACGCCGTGCGACGCCATCGTCATGATTTCGATGAACAGCGGAAACTCGAAGCCCTGGAACGATAGCCACCCCGGCGCCCAGGGTCCGAGAAAGCAGTAGGCAACGAACGCGGCAATAACCCAGATCAGGCTCCAGCCCACCACCCGTCGAACTGCCTCCATCAGCACCAGCAACAGCAGTGATCCAAACATCAGATCGATGGCTAAAACGTCGTCGACGTTTTCCATTCGGTCCGAGAGGCGCGGCAGTTCGACCAGGTAATAAGCGAGCACGGCTGCGCTGGCGGCAAGCAGCAGCGCATCGATCACCCGGTGCAAGCGCTGCGTACCCGCTGGCACCCAGGCGAATACGGCCAGGAGTGAGAGTCCGATATGTACCGGCAGGGTCAATGCCTGCTGTAGCGGCTCGATGAGCAGATACAGCTGGAACAGCAGAAAGACAAGTGCGAGCAGGAACCTCGGGCTCAGCAGCCGGGCGAGCGGCGCACTCACATCCAGCCGCGTTCTTTGTAATAGCGAATTGCGCCTGGGTGCAGCGGGATGCCGACGTTTTCGGGGCGCCAGGCATCCTTGGCGATGAAGCCCTCCATCGCCTTGTTCTCGGCAACAATCGCATCGCGGTTTTCGATCACCGCTTTGGTAATCGCATAAGCGGTGGCGTCGGGCATGTCCTTGTGGACGATCAGGTTGGTTCCAAAGTCTGCTGCCTTGGTCGGACCGTTTTGTCCCTTGAACGATGCCGGGAGCGGATGCACCTTGAGTCCGTTCTGAGAGAGCGCTTTCAGCGACCGGTCGGGCAGGTCCATAAACCGCATCGGGACTGTGAGCGTGACCTCCTGAGTCGCGGGGTGCCCGGGCGACACGCTTTCGAAATAAAGATCGGCGCGGCCGTTTCGCATCATGTTGGGAATCTGGCCGACATCAATCTGAATGATCTGCCCGCCCGCTGCGCGGTACTTGTCGAACGTGAGCCCCAGCGACTCGAAGATGATCCGAACCGAGGGCGGCACCGTGCTGCCGGCAGGCTTCATGATGAGCCGCGGCGGGTCCTTGGAGAGCAGCGCCTTCTCGAGCGTGTCGTTGCCGGTACGCCGAATGTAGTCTTCGGTCAGCATGCCTGCGATCCAGACCTCGTTCAGGCCTCCCAGCAAGGCACGGATGTTCGGGTATTTCTTGCCTTTGTAGATTTCCTCTTCGCCATTCATGGCCCATACCGAGGTAATCACATTGGCGAATGCGACGTCAGCCTTACCTTCGTTGACCAGAATTGGGTTTCCGATGCCGCCGCCGCGCGCAATGATGTCAACCTTGGAGCCAGCGGGCAGTGCGGGCTGCACATGTTTCGCAACGCTCGCTGCGAAGACGTACCAGATCGAGCCCAGCGGCATCGCGCCAAACTTCAGATCGGTGGTTGCCTGGCCAAACGCGGCGCGCGAGCTGGTGAGGGTACTGGCGCCCAGCGCGATAAGGGTTGCGCGGCGGGTGAATTGCATAGATGTCTCCCTGATGGCCGGACGGGCTCGAAGCCAGCCGTGTACGGTGCACATCAGAGAAATCGAGCCCGGCACCTTGTTGTGCGGGCAAACTAGCAGCAGAACGAACGGCGCGCAACCAAGGCGCCCGGTTTATTGATCCCGGGGGGTGGGATCAAACGGAACGCGCTGCCGAGCCGGCTGCGCGTTCCGGGGCAACTGGCCCGGCTTAAGCCAGGTCAGCCGCGAGCGCCGCGCGGGTTTCGGCCGAGACCGGGGATACCGACGCGGTGTAGTTGGGGTGATCCACTCCGATGGCAAGCGACACCCCGTACTTGAGTGCGGCGGCCATGTCATCGGTCAGTTCAAAGCGCAGGAAATGAACGGAAGAGGTTTTCTCCTCGTTCTCGCGCTCCAGGTCTTCGTCGGCAATCGCATAAACGCGCGGCGAGCCCTCGACCTGTACCCAGACGCGGTCTTCAATACCGATCAGCTTTGCGAGCTCTTGACGGCGAGTGGTCGCCTCAACGAACTCGATCAGCATGGTGGCCTTGAAATTACGTCCATCCGGGATCAGCGGGTTGTAGGCGTCAAGCTCGTGCTGAATGCCTTCCTCTTCGAAGATCTTTTCGATGCGCAGCATCTCCTGGATCTGGTAGCGAATGGTCATTTCGTCTTCGAACAGCAATGTGACGTTCTCGCCGAGGTGAACCTTCCTCGGCTTCTTGTGGTCGATGACCTTGCGACGGAACTCAGCGCGTCCGCGCGAATAGGCCTCGAGCGTCATCAGCGATTCACGGGTGACTTGCGGCATGGCGATACTCATGTCGATGTGTTTCTAAAGGAGGGTTGAGAGTCAGGGAAATCAGTTAAGGCCGTACGCAATTCGAAGAAGCGTGATCGGATGGGCGAGCTTGCCCTCGGTGTCACGCCCTGCTGCCTGCAGGCCCTGTTCAATGTGGTGTCCGGCAAGTTGGCAGTCCGATGCGAACCAGTCCATCTGGCCCTGGGGGTGATCCCCCATCTGGCGAAAGACCGGGCGACCAATCTTCATGGCAACCTCGTGATACTCGGTTTTCACGCCCCAGGTGCCTGCGTGGCCCGAGCAACGCTCAACCGTGTTCACGTTGGTGTCCGGAACCATCTGAAGCACCTCTCGGGTTTTCTGTCCAACGTTCTGAACACGAAGGTGGCAGGCAATGTGATACGAGACATTGCCAAGCGGCGTCGTGAAGTCGGCTTTCAGGAAGCCATCTTTTGAGCGCGCAACCAGATACTCGAACGGGTCAAACATCGCTGCACGAACCGCCTGGACGTCCGCATCATTGGGGAACATCAGGGGTAGTTCCTGCTTGAACATCAGTCCGCAAGAGGGGATCGGGGCCAGAATGGCGTAGCCCTCGCGAGCGAGCTTTGCGAGCATGGGAATATTGATTTCCTTCAGCGCGCGTACGCCCTCGAGATCACCGAGTTCGAGCTTGGGCATCCCGCAGCAGGCTTCCTTCTGGGCGATCACAAACGGAATCTCGTTGTGGTCCAGCACCTTGACCAGGTCGTGGCCGATACCCGGTTCGTTGTAGTTGACGTAGCAGGTCGAGAAGATCGCAACCTTTCCGGGCGTACGCTGGCCGTCGCGAACCGCATGCGGCTTCGAAGGGGTGAGATTTTTGCGGAACGTATCTGCGCTAAACGACGGCAGCCACGCGTCCTTGTGCACGCCCAGATGCTCATCGAGCAAGCCGCGTACGGTTTCGTTGCGCGAGAGCGCATTGACGGCCTTGACCACCACCGGAATTCCAGCGAGCTTGCCATTACGGTCGGTGGAGGCAAGTTGAACATCACGGAACCGGGTGGGCGTGCCCTGCTTGAACTGGATCGCCTTGCCGCGCAGCATGAGGTGCGGGAAATCGAGATTCCAGGGATGCGGCGGCACGTAAGGGCACTTGGTCAGATAGCAGACATCGCACAGGTAACACTGGTCGACCACCTTCCAGTAGTCGGCCTTATCAACCCCATCGACCTCGCCGGTACTGCTTTCGTCTACCAGATCGAACAAGGTTGGAAACGCGTTGCACAGGCTCACGCAGCGGCGGCAGCCGTGACAGATATCGAACACCCGCTCCATTTCAGCGAGTGCTGCGGCTTCGTCGTAAAACTGGGGATTCAGCCAGTCGAGCGGGTGTCGTGTGGGCGCCTCAAGGGAGCCTTCTCGGACAGTCATCGTGATCTCCTGGGATCGGAAGCCGTATGTGGCATGGGGGAGGAGGAGGGCAGTCAGTGATCAACTGGAATTCCAAAGCAAAGGGGGAGCACTGCTCCCCCCTTGACCGGCGGTCACGGGCGCGTGCGTGCGCGCCCGCGTACCTCGGGCGGAACCTTAGGCCAGCGCTTCGAGAGCCTTGGCAAACTTGTTCGCGTGTGAGCGCTCAGCCTTCGCCAGCGTCTCGAACCAGTCGGCGATTTCGTCAAAGCCTTCGTCGCGAGCGGTCTTGGCCATGCCCGGGTACATGTCGGTGTACTCGTGCGTTTCGCCAGCCACAGCGGCTTTCAGGTTGTTGGCCGATGAACCGATCGGCATGTCGGTAGCGGGGTCACCGACTTCCGCCAGGTAATCGAGGTGGCCGTGTGCGTGGCCGGTCTCGCCTTCTGCGGTCGAACGGAACAGTGCCGCAACTTCCGGATTGCCTTCAACGTCGGCCTTGTTTGCGAAATACAGATAACGGCGATTGGCCTGGCTTTCGCCGGCGAAGGCGTCCTTCAGGTTCTGGTGGGTCTTTGTACCCTTGAGGCTGGGCATAACAATCTCCTGGACGAATCATTGAGAAGGTGGGCTGGCGGGGTCGATACCCATCGCCGAACCGGAGCGAACTGTAGCAGCGCCCGATTAACCCTTCCAATTGACTTTACAAATCCAATTGATTGAACCTGACTATCGCCGCAAGAGCGTTGCGTTGCGTCAAGCCGCGCGCGACCAGTCTGGCAGCTGCAAGGCAACACACAGGCCGCCCCCTTTGGCATTCGACAAAGTGAGCTTGCCGCCATAGCGACGAACGATGCGGGCGACGATTGCCAGCCCCAGCCCAGTGCCCGGATGCGTGCCGCCGGGGTCGCTACGCGCGGCATCCAGCCTTGCAAAAGGGCGGAGTGCCTCATCGAACCGCTCCTCGGGAATCCCCGGGCCGTGATCGCGGATTTCGATGGCTATCGCCCGCTCCAGGCGGTCAAGTTTCAGGCCGACGACCGCGGGCCCTGCCACGTCATGGCCCGCGTAACGGATCGCGTTGTCGACCAGGTTAACGACAATTCGTTGCAGATCGGTGGGGTCACCCTGCCAGGTCACCCCAGGTGCGATTGTAGTGTTGAGCACAAGCTTCCCGGACCGGATCTCAGTTAAGTAGCTCTCGGCCATCACAGCGAGCGCCTCGGAGGCGTCCACCGACCGCGTGCGCGGTGGCTGATTGCTTCGCGCGTAGTCGATGAACTGGCCAACGATTGCGTCGATTCGGCTAATGTCCTCGACCATTGCCTCCCGCTGTGCCGCCTGAATGGACGCAAGCTCGATCTCCATCCGTAACCGGGTGAGGGGGCCCCTGAGGTCATGTGAAATTCCGGCAAGCGCAAGCGTTCGGTCGTGTTCGAGATCGGCCAGATCGCGCGCCATCCGGTTGAATTGCTGATTGACGCGGGCAAGCTGGGGTGGGCCGTCCTCTTTGAGCCGGGGGGGCGTATCGCCGCGACTCAGCGCGCCGATGGCGCGTGACAGTTGCGCGAGCGGGCGGTCGATAAACCAGGCAATTGCCAGCGCGCCCCCGCTTGCCAGAACCACGGCGATCAGCGCGATTAATCCCAGCGCAGGATCGATCTGCCTGTCGGCTCGTCGGGCAGGAAGCAGCAGCCAGTAGCTGTCACCAGAAAGATCGAAGCTGACCCAGAGCCCGTCTTCGTCATTGACTCGGCCCGCCACGCTGGTGGTGTCGCTCAGAAGTATTCGCAACCGGGATTCCAGGGCGCGTAACCTTGGGGTCGCGCGGCTCGCATCGATTCGATCAGTGGGCTCGAGAGGCAGAACGCGTACCTCTTCCTCACGCACCAGCGCTTCCAGCATCAACATGCGTCGCGTTGGGTCTGAACCCAATAACGCCGACCGCGTCAGATTTACGATCGAGGTGATTTCCCAGGCCAGCCGCTGCTCTGGTGGCGCACGCTCAAGCAGGCGGTAGGTTGCGAAGACCGACACGATGCTGGCGGTGACCAGGCCTGCGAGTAAAAGGAATGTGCGCCAGAACTGGCCTGACCGAGTGATGAGTCTGAGCGTGTCGAGCCGGCCTTCGCGGGCGCTCGGGTCGTCGGCTCCGCTGGTGCTAATTCCCATCCGGTACAAACACGTACCCCACGCCCCAGACGGTTTGCAGGTAGCGCGGTTGCTGAGGGTCAGGTTCAATCAGTTTTCGAAGCCGTGACACTTGAACGTCGAGGCTACGGTCAAAGGCGCCGTATTCGCGCCCTCGGGCAAGCGTCATCAACTTATCGCGTGACAAGGGTTGCCTTGCGTGCTGAACCAGGACCTTGAGTACAGCAAACTCACTGGTTGTGAGCGGTACGGGCTCAGTGCCGCGCCGGAGCTGACGGGTACCCAGGTTGAGAACAAAGGGCCCAAAACTGACCTCTTCGTCGGCTGCGCCCGGTGCGCCGGGAAGCTCGGGCGCTGGCGTTCTGCGTAGCACAGCGTGTATCCGGGCGAGCAGTTCGCGGGGATTGAACGGCTTCGGAAGATAGTCATCGGCACCTACCTCGAGTCCGATGATGCGATCAACTTCATCGCCTTTTCCGGTAAGCATCACCACCGGTGTCAGGTCCTTCTGTCCTCGCAGCCGACGGAGCAGCGTAAGGCCATCATCGCCCGGAAGCATCAGGTCGAGGACGATCAGATCGAAGGCCTCGCGCTGGATAAGCCGCCACATGGACGGGCCGTCGTGGGCGAGGCCGACCTCGAACTGGTTTTCCCCCAGATATCGCCGCAGCAGGTCGCGCAGACGCGGGTCATCGTCAACTACCAGAATTTTTTTTGGGCGGGCAGTCATTTCCGGATGATAGCGGGTCCGGTGCCAGGCTCCGAACGGCGTAATCCGCTGCTTACGGTCTGTTACACGTTCGAGGGGCACGCCCCAGGGTTTCATCCGTCCCCGCGCCTAAAATGGAGTCATGACGGTTCCCGCCACATCCTCAGACTTACCGCGTCAGCGCAGCGCTAGCCTGCCGCGCGAGCCCGGCGCTCGTCGCGCTGTTCTGGCGTGGTTGCTGCTGCCGCTCACCGTGACAGCAGCCCGGGCGCATCAGCCGGATTCGCATGGTCTTGGCCTTGAAGAGCGAATACGACTGCGGCGTGAGCTGCGACAGGCGTATCGCGACAGGATGCGCGACGCCAATACGTCCTCGCACGTCTCCGAAGAAGCTGCCTCCACGGCCAATCATGAAGAGTCTGTGTCCGTGCCGGCCTCAGTGCAGGGAACACGTCCGCCCGATCCCGGCCCGTCCGGCCCCATGCGACACGAGGGCTGGGGCGGACGCGACATGGCGGCAGGGCATCACGGTCGAATGGCGCTGAGCGACGAAGAACGGGAGCAGCTTCGGCGCCAGTTGCGCGAACAGCGCGCTGTTCGCCGCGGCGCGTCTCGCGGGTCGGACGAGAACCCCTCATCCTCCCCGTAACAGCCCTGAGCCTGACCGGCTCTGGCCAACACCCCGCGCCGGTGCTGGTGCAGCGCTGTGCTCCAGGACGGAACGCGCGACAATAGCGCTATGCAACATCGTTCTCTGTCGCAGCCAATGGGTCTGATGACCCAGGCATCCCTCCCTGCGCTCGCCATGAGCTGTTCAGCCGATGGCGTGTCGGCTGCGCTCGTTCGAGCCGATCTGGGCGCGCGGCTATCGATCGAGTCCTGGCGAGAGCCTGCTGCCGTCGCTAAATCCGACTCGCTCCTCACGATGATCGACGCGCTGTTGAGGGCCAATGGCCTGATGCCTGCCCAAGTGGCGCAGCTTTTTGTGGATACCGGTCCAGGCCCGTTTACCGCACTGCGCGTAGCGTGTTCAGTGGCCCACGGAATCGGGCTCGCCACTGGCGCGCCTGTTGGGGAAGTCTGGGCAACTCGGGCACTGGCGCTTCAGGCCGTGTCCGGCCGCGAGGCGGGGTCATATTCCGTATTGCTCGCTCTCGACGCCCGGATGGGCGAAGTCTATGCGGCAACCGTCGAAATTGGGCTCGATGAGCGCGGTCAGCCTACTCACATCGAGGAGTCAAGACCCTGTGTGGTGGTGTCGCCTGATCAGGTCTGGGAGGAGGCAGGGCCGGGCAGCGCCCCGGGCCTGGCATCGGATCTGATCGCCGCTGGTAATGCCTTTGTGGCCGTGCCGTCGCTACGACAAGCGCTTGAGGGTGCCGCGGCAGAGGCCGGCTGGAGGCTTGCGGTGTCACCGGCGGCGCTCACGCTCGATGCAGCCTCAGTGCTTCGGGTGGGTTTGTGGGGACGCGCAGCCAACGAAAGCGCTGAAGACATGCCTGTGCCTCGCTACATCCGAAACAAAGTCGCACTCGATGTCGATGAACAGGCTGCGGCGCGTGCCCGATCCGGACGAACGGAGCTCGGATGAGCGTTACTCTGCGCCCGATTGCGGGGGCGTGCCCGGTTGCACGGGGCGTTCTTCGGAGCATGGAGAGTAACGATATCGATGCGGTGGATGCAGTCGAGCGTCAGATCTATCCGTTTCCCTGGACTCGCGGCAATTTCCTTGATTCGATCGCCTCTGGCTATGACGCCCGAGTTCTTGTTGAGGGTGACCAGGTCATCGCTTATTCGGTCGCAATGTTGATCCCTGACGAGATACACCTGCTCAACCTCACCGTTGCGGTAACTCGCCGCCGGCAGGGAGTCGGTCGGTGGCTGCTGTTAACGCTCCTCGAGGCAGCCCAGGTGCAGGGCTTGAGCTCCATGCTGCTCGAGGTGCGACCGTCGAACACCGCTGCCCAGGCGCTCTATCGCACGATGGGCTTTGAGCCCATCGGGCTGCGGCGCCGCTACTACCCGAATTTCAACAATACGCGTGAGGACGCGATCGTGATGCGGTGTCGTATCGATGCTTGATTCCAAAAGATTAAATGCGTTTCAGGCGCTTGGCATCGGGCCGGCTTGGGTGGCTCGCGCATCAACCGCCCGAGACACTGATGCTTCGCGCCCGGAACCGCTTGAAACGCCCGCTGCGGAGCTTCGGGGCGACCCACTGGATCAGACCGATCCGGTTGCCATCGAGGAGAGGTGGTCCGCTCTCGCTACCAGGGTGAGTTCGTGTCGTGACTGCCCGCTGGGCAGCACGCGTCAGCATCCCGTCTTTGGGACAGGTAGCAGATCTGCTCGCTGGATGCTGGTAGGAGAGGCGCCCGGGGCTGAGGAAGACCGGTCGGGCGAGCCGTTTGTGGGGCGGGCCGGCGCGCTGCTTGACGCAATCCTGAAAGCAGCTTCGCTCGACCGGTCCCGCGAGGTCTACATCGCCAATGTGCTCAAGTGCCGACCGCCTGGAAATCGCAATCCGGAGCCTGATGAGGTTGCAAAGTGTGAGCCGCATCTGCAGCAACAGGTACGGCTACTGAAGCCAAAGATCCTGGTGCTGATGGGGCGGTTCGCTGCGCAGACGCTTCTGGGTACCGAGGCGTCAATTGCCAGCCTGAGGGGGCGCCTGCATGCGGTGCAGCTGGGCGGCATGACGATTCCGGCAATCGTGACGTATCACCCAGCGTACCTGCTCAGAAATCCTGCGGACAAACGACTGGCGTGGGCCGACTGGTGTCTGGCCCGTCGCGAGTTCAGTGCCTTGCTTCGCCAATCAGCGATACCGAATCAAACTTACGCTGGTTTGAGCGGTGCAGCCGAATGACAAACGCCATGGTGAGCGCAACAAACGCGCCGAACAGCACAATCACGATATTGACGTGCAGGCCCAGGCGGATCAGCCCTGCGTAGATGCCGAGCATCACGAGAATATTCAAGTTTTCGTTGAAGTTCTGCACGGCGATCGAGTGGCCGGCGCTCATCAGCACATGCCCGCGATGCTGCAGCAGCGCGTTCATGGGCACGACGAAGAAGCCAGCCATCGCGCCGATCAGGATAAGGAGCGGGAAGGCGGCCGTCTGCGTATTCACGAGGGTCATCAAGGGCACCACCAGACCCATTGCGACGCCAACGGGCAGCACCCGGACCGAATCACGCAGTTTCAGGATCCGTGCAGCAATGACCGCCCCGCCTGCGATACCGACCGCCACAACACCCTGAAGGATGGCGGCGCGGTTCAGCGGCATGTCGAGCGCGCTTTTCGCCCAGTCGAGCACAATGAACTGGAGCGTGGCGCCAGCACCCCAGAATAACGTGGTGACAGCGAGTGAAATCTGCCCGAGTTTATCCAGCCACAGGACGCGGCAGCAGTGCGCGAATTCCCTCACGAGTTCGATCGGGTTGACCTTCTGTTTCGGATAGCGCGCACCGGTATCGGGAATTCTCAAATTGAATGCCGCCGCCACCAAGTAAACGAATCCGATGACCAGGATTGCACTCTCAGCGGCCGTGTCGATACCGGTGTCGATATGCGGAACGTCGAAGCCCAACAGGTAGGCGGAGATCTTAGGGCTGATTAACGCGCCGCCCAGCACCGTCCCAAGAATGATCGACCCCACCGTTGTACCTTCGATCCAGCCATTGGCCGCAACCAGTTTCTCTGGCGGCAGAAGCTCAGTAAGGATGCCGTACTTCGCGGGCGAATAGGCCGCCGCTCCGAACCCCACCACCGCGTATGCAAGTAGGGGATGAATGGTGAAGAACATGAGCGCGCACCCAACCACCTTGATGAGGTTGGTTACGAACATCACTTTGCCCTTGGGCATGGAGTCGGCAAACGCGCCGACGAACGGTGCGAGCAGAACATAGGAAACCGTGAAAAACAGCTTCAGCAGCGGTTTCATCCACTCCGGCGCATGCATTTCGATGAGCAGCGCGATCGCCGCGATCAGCAGCGCATTATCGGCAAGCGACGAGCAAAACTGCGCCGCCATGATGGTGTAGAAGCCGCGCTTCATCCGTGGGTCTCCGGCTCCGGAGGGCGAGCCATCCAGCGATTGAATACGGGCTATAACGTCATCGAAACGCGAACGAACCCGCAGTGAAGGCGCGTTTATAGCACGCAGATGCCCCGGATACCGAGAGGGTATGCCCTCGGTTCGTCCCGCACGCTATAGTTCCAACGATGGCTAGACCCACTCAAATAACGATTTCCCTGTCCGCATTCCGGCATAACCTGCGCCGGGCCCGCCAACTCGCGGCACATGCAAAGGTTTGGGCGGTGGTTAAGGCAGACGCCTACGGACACGGCCTCACGGTGCTGAAGCCCGCGCTGACCGAGGCGGATGGGCTTGCGTTGGTTGAATTGGACAACGCGCTGCAGCTACGTGAGTCCGGTTGGGATCGGCCCATCCTGATGCTCGAGGGAGCGTTTGATCACGCTGATACCGAAGCGGCGGCTTCGGCTGGGCTTGAACTGGTTGTGCATGAGCCGCGGCAAATCGAATGGATCGAGAAGCTCAGCGTGTCAGCACGCTTGCGGGTACACCTCAAGCTCAACACTGGGATGAATCGCCTCGGGTTTCACCCGTCACGCTTTCGCGATGCCTGGCAGCGCTTGCATTCGCTGGTGCAGGTATCGTCCATCACACTGATGACCCATTTCGCGAACGCCGACGTGGTGGGCGGGGCGTCGCAGGCGATCGCGCTGTTTGATCAAGTCACAACGGGGCTGGAAGGCGAGCGATCTCTCTCCAATTCGGCAGCTCTGTTTCAGTGTGAAGGGGCGCATCGCAACTGGGTGCGACCCGGCATCATGCTTTATGGCGCCTCGCCATTTGCGGATCGCAGCGCCGATTCGCTTGGGCTCAAGCCGGTCATGCGGTTCGAGAGCCAGCTTATTGCGACGCAGCATCTGGCGGCGGGTGATGCGGTCGGGTACGGTTCAACCTTCGTTGCTGACCGTCCCATGACCATTGGGATCGTGGCCTGTGGCTACGCTGACGGCTACCCGCGCCACGCGCCAACCGGGACGCCGATTGCGGTTGCAGGCGTCCGCACGCAAACCTTAGGGCGTGTGTCAATGGACATGCTGGCGGTCGATCTCGGGCCCGTACCCGAGGCGCGCATTGGGAGTCCCGTCGAGCTTTGGGGGGCGCAGGTTGCCGTGGACGAGGTGGCCGCCAGTGCCGGCACCATTGGCTACGAGCTAACCTGCGCGATTGCGCCGCGAGTTGGGCGAGTAGTTCAGGACGACGATGGCTCGAACTAAGTCTCAGTATCAGTGCACCGAATGCGGTGCCAGCGCCCCGAAGTGGTCAGGGCAGTGCGCGCAATGCGAGCGTTGGAACACCATGGTCGAGACCGTGGTCGAGCCCGCGGCAGCGCAGCGTCATCGAGGATTAGTCGAGGCGCAACCGGTGGTGCGGCTCGATGCGGTGGCGCCCGAAACGGTCGCGCGACTCGCCACCGGCAGCGATGAATTTGACCGGGTGCTCGGCGGTGGTCTGGTGGCGGGGTCGGTGGTGCTCATTGGAGGGGACCCCGGAATCGGCAAGTCCACTCTGCTGCTGCAGACCCTGGCGCATCTGTGCGTGAAGGCGAGTGCGCTTTACGTGAGCGGCGAAGAGTCGGTGGGCCAGATAGCCCTTCGCGCCCGCCGCTTAGGGCTGGGTGAACTCGCGTTGCCGGTGCTTGCCGAAATTGAGCTTGAACGGATCTGTGCCGAGATCGAGCGTAGCCGTCCGGCGGTCGTGGTCATCGACTCCATTCAAACGATGGTGTCCACGCAACTGCAGTCTGCACCGGGGTCGGTGGCCCAGGTTCGCGAATGTGCTGCCCAGCTGACGCGAATTGCCAAGCAGATGGGACTGGCGCTGGTCATGATCGGCCATGTCACCAAGGAGGGGACGCTCGCTGGGCCTCGCGTACTCGAGCATATCGTCGATACGGTGCTGTATTTTGAAGGCGAACAGCACTCCACCTATCGGATGGTTCGGGCCTTCAAGAACCGGTTTGGCGCTGTCAATGAACTGGGCGTTTTCGCGATGACGGATCGCGGACTTCGAGCGGTCGCCAATCCGTCAGCAATTTTTCTCTCGCAGCGCGGCCGTCGAGTCCCGGGGTCCTGCGTGCTGGTGTCGCTGGAGGGCAGCCGGCCGCTGCTGGTTGAAGTGCAGGCACTGGTGGATACCGCCCATGTTCCCAACCCCCGGCGACTGTCAGTCGGGCTTGAGGGGAATCGGCTGGCGATGCTGCTCGCGGTGCTCCATCGCCATGCGGGAATTGCCTGCTACGACCAGGATGTTTTCGTCAACGTAGTGGGTGGCGTACGCATCTCCGAGCCAGCGGCTGATCTGGCCGTGCTGCTTGCAATCGTTTCGTCGCTTCGCGATCGTGCCCTGCCGGAAGAACTGGCCGTGTTCGGAGAAATCGGTCTGGCGGGTGAAATTCGCCCGGCGCCTCGAGGCCAGGAAAGGCTCCGGGAAGCTGGAAAGCTCGGTTTCCCGAAGTTGCTGATTCCGCAGGCGAATGCGCCGAAGCGCCCGCTCGAGGGCTTGGAGCCCATTCCCGTGGAATCGATCGCTCAGGCCCTGAGCGCAGCCTGGGAATAAGCGCCCGAGGCCTTAGTGAGCAACCAGTCCGTGGCCAGGCGTCCGCCGCGTGAGCCGCTTCGGACAGCGGCCTCAAGTGTCGCCGGATAGTCGCGTTCAGTGTAGTCGCCGGCGAGCCAAAGGCCGGGCAGATTGCCCTCGGCAGGCTGAGCGATGATGGGCCGGTCAGGCACACAGGCAAAGGTTGCGCGACGCTCGATCACGGTGAACCGGTGTGCGGGCTGAGGAAGTCTCAGACCCCGAACGACCTTGGCTTCGATTGCAGCGGTCAGGGGCTCGAGTGCCAGATTGGAGTGCGTGTCGATCGCGCTGGCCACCACAGCTGCGATGCGATGCGCCTGCTGTATCCCACGGTCAAAGACCCAGTCGCCAGGGGCAGCGTTCTGGTCCGGCTGACCCTGTGCGCTCAGCATCGTCCATGCTGGTAAGGACACGCCCTGCGAACTGGGCCAGGCCAGATACGTAGTCGCAATGGGGATGGGGTCAAATCCCTGTAGCGAGCTCAGTAGTTCCTGGCGCGACGGGTCCCGGATCGGTCCTGTGAGCGGGGCAATCAGCCTCGCACTGTTGGCGGGTGGTAGGGCGAGGATGACCGCGCGCGCGGTGATGTGCGTGTGCCCGAGATCAATCTGCCAGCCGTCTGGGTGCGGGTGCAGCGATCGGGCAAGTGTGCGAAGGACAATCTGCGACCCGCGTTCGGTAAGCCATCGGCTGGCGGGCTCGGGCAGACAGTCGCCCAGCGTCTCCAGCGGCAAAACAAAGTCGCTCGATTCGCGATCAGCGCCCAGGGTATCGCGCAGGACAGCGGAGAAAGTCCGGGCGCACGCATCGTCGATGGGTGTGTTGAGGGCCGATACGCAGAGCGGCTGCCAGAGCCTGTCGATTAGCCAGCGAGGCTGGCCCGTTCGCGACAGAAGCTCTGAAACGGTTTCGTCAGGCAGGACCCGCCAGCCCTTCAAACGCAAGGTCAACATCAGCCGTGCACAGGCGAGTTTGCCTTCAATACCCAAACCCTTGGCGGTGAGAAAGCCCGCTGCCAGATGCCAGGGGGCGGGAAGCGGCGCGGCCCGCATCGACAGGCCGTCGGTGTCGGTCAGTTCGAGCCGCGATCGTCGTAACAAGGTTGACGACTTCGGGGACACCCTGGCAATCAGGGCCAGGGTCTCGCGATAGGCCCCCATCATCAGGTGCTGCCCATTGTCGAGCCGAACCGGCCCGAATCCCATGTCGGTTTCCAGAGTACGGGCTCGTCCCCCCAGTTGGGGTGCGGCATCGATCAGAGTGACCTGCATACCGCGACCCGCCGCCTCAACAGCCGCTGCAAGGCCCGACCATCCGCCCCCAACGACACATAGGTCTGTTTGCGTGGCGCTTACCCCGTTATCCATCGGCGTCGTCAGAGTCCACGCACAGTGCCGGTCTGCCAGGTTCGCCAGGCAAGCCAGAGCTTTCGTAGCGGCGGCAAAGAAGTTCTGTGGGTGAGCACCCTGAGGCCATCGCGCTCGATTTCGTGAAGCAGGGTGGCGTAAATGGACGCCATCACCAGACCGGGTCGCTGGCTCTTCCGATCTGCCTCGGGCAGCAGCGCGAGCGCCTCGCGATAGGTGGCGATGGCGCGCTGGTGCTGAAATCGCATGAGCTCGACGAATTGCTCCGACGGTCGTACAGCAAGCAGGTCGGTCACTGGGACCCCGAACTGCTGAAGCTCGGCAAGCGGCAGATAGATACGCCCCATCTTCGCGTCTTCCCGGACGTCACGAATGATGTTGGTCAGTTGAAACGCCAGGCCCAGCCGCTCCGCATAACGATGGGTCTCGGGTTGTGTGACCCCGAAAATTGACGAGGCCAGAATACCGACAACGCCCGCTACCCGATGACAGTAGAGCTTGAGCGCCTCATAGTCGAGGTATCGGTTCTGCTCCAGATCCATCTGCATGCCATCGATGATTTCCCGAAGCCGCCGGCATTCGATTGAAAACGCCTGCATGTGGGGCGCAAGTGCGCGCGTGACGGGGTGCTGGGGCGACCCTGCCTCCAGTCGGCTGACTTCTTCGCGCCACCAGGTCAGCTTGGCCCGCGCGACCGATGCCTCGCGAATTTCGTCTACGACGTCATCGACTTCGCGGCAAAACGCATAGAGCGCGGTAATGGCTCGCCGTCGGTCAGGCGGCAGAAACATAAAGCTGTAATAAAAGCTTGAACCGCTTCGTGAGGCGCGTTCCTGGCAATAGGCGTCTGGCGTCATCGGTTCTTAGCGAGGCTGAACAAGGGCAAGTGCGAGCAAGGCTGGTGCATCAAGCCAGCCAAGCGCAGGTCGCTTATTAAACACATCGTAATCCGCATCAGCGATCCGGTTGAGCACGCGTTGCCCGCCCGCAATGATGCCCCTGAGCTCAAGCGAGAGCCGCCATGGAACACTCCGGATAAGCGGCGCTCCCTCGGTCAGCATCTGCTGGGCGAATGCCCGTTCGCGGGCCAGGGCGTGAATAAGCGCTTGAGACGGCGGTTGGCCTTCAGCTGCCCATTGAATATCCCGGTCGCTGCTGCCGCTTTCCATGAGCTTGTCCTGCGGCAGGTAGACACGGCCTTTGTGCCAATCCACCGCGACATCCTGAAGAAAATTAATGAGCTGCAGCGCCGAGCAGATATGGTCCGATAACCGAAGGTTACTGTCGCTATCAGCATTAAAAAGCCGCAGCAGAAGCCGGCCGATCGGGGTGGCGGAACGGCGGCAGTAGGCGAGAAGCAATTCCCTGCTCGGGTAGCGAGAGACCTGAACGTCTTGCATAAACGCGTCCAGGAGTGCCCTCAGCTGGTCCACAGGTAATGCGTGCTGCACGATAAACGGGCGCAGCCGGACGACCACCTCCGGATCATCAGCAGACGGTGAGCAGAGGGCCCGATCAAGCCGCGCAAGTTGTTGGCGTCTCTCGTCGGCTGAGTGATTGCCTTCGTCCGCAATATCGTCAGCCGTCCGGGCAAATCGGTAGAGGGCCACGACAGCGGGGCGCAGAAGCGACGGCACCAGCCATGACGCAACCGGAAAATTTTCGTAGTGATCGACGGACGACCATGGCTGGGTCTGCATGGCCGTTGATTGTAGAGGCAATGCGAAGCGCCTGCGCCTGATCGGCTAGAATCGCGGGTTTTGAAGCGGCCGTGGCGGAATTGGTAGACGCACCAGGTTTAGGTCCTGGCGCTGCGAGGCGTGAAGGTTCGAGTCCTTTCGGCCGCACCAGTCTCATGTCGGTTCTGCAGTTCAGCGCAGGCCGCGACCTGTTTATCTTTGGAAAGTTCTTATGACAACCCAGATCGAAAACACCGGCACGCTTGAGCGCCGCCTGAAGATGGATGTGGCAAGTGCCGACCTTGAGAAACAGGTCGCCGAGAAGCTTCGGCAGTTATCTAAAACCGTCAAGATGGCGGGTTTCCGCCCGGGCAAAGTCCCCATGAAAGTGGTCGAGCGCTCTTATGGCGCATCGGTTCAGGCGGAAGTGCTGGGTGAACTCGTCGGTAAGGCTTTCAACGACGCAGTCAACGAGCACAAGCTTCGCGTGGCTGGTGAGCCCCGCATCGAGCCAGCGCAAGGCGCAGCCGAGGGTGCCATCTCGTTCACAGCCACCTTCGAGATTTATCCCGAATTCGAGGTGGCTGATGCCGCGTCGGCCGAACTGGTGCGTTACGGCTGCACCGTGAGCGACGCTGAGGTCGATAAGACCGTCGATATCCTGAGAAAGCAGCGCGCTTCCTGGAACGAGGCTACCGGTGCGGCAGCCGACGGACTGCGTGCAACCATCGACTTCGCCGGCATGCTCGACGGGGTCGCATTTGACGGTGGCACTGCTTCTGACTTCCCCTTTGTGTTGGGTGAGGGGCGCATGCTTCCCGATTTCGAGGCGGGTGTTCGCGGCCTCGGTGTCGGGGAAACACGTAAGTTTCCGGTCAATTTCCCTGCGGATTACGGCTCAAAAGACCTCGCGGGCAAGACCGCCGAGTTCTCAGTGACGCTTAAGAAGCTGGAATCACCGCAGCTTCCCGAGGTCAACGGCGATTTCGCGAAGCAGCTGGGCATCCCCGACGGCGATGTTGAACGGATGAAGTCTGAGCTGCGTGCCAACCTTGAGCGCGAGGTGGGTGAACGTCTGCGCGCCCGCAACAAGATGGGCGTCATGGAAGCGCTTCCGGCGCTGGCAAGCTTTGAACTGCCGAAGGCGCTGGTTGAGTCGGAAAGCGGTGCGCTTGCCGAGCGCATGAAGGCCGATCTGAAGGCTCGTGGTATGGACATGAAGAACATTCCGGTGCCACCGGAAGCGTTCCGCGAACAGGCTGAAAAGCGTGTCCGTCTGGGCCTTCTGGTTTCCGAGATCGTTCGTCGTGAAAAGCTTCAGGCCAAGCCCGATCAGATCCGAAAGCACATTGAAGAGCTTTCCCGCTCGTACGAGAACCCACCCGAGGTGGTTCGTCATTACTTCAGCAATCGCGACCTTCTCGCTCAGGTCGAGTCGCTGGTCGTTGAGCAGAACGTTGTTGACTGGTTTTTGTCCAAAGCCAAGGTTCAGGACCAGTCAATTGCATTTGATGAACTGATGTCGCAGCAGGGCTGATCACTTTTCCGGAGCATCGCCACCATGGGTCGCAACGCGCTGATCGAAGACCTCGTCAACGCCCATCTCTCGCAGCGGCAGGAGCCGCAGGGGTTGGGGCTGGTTCCGATCGTGGTCGAGACCAGTGGGCGCGGTGAACGCGCCTACGATATTTATTCAAGGCTGCTGCGCGAGCGTGTGGTCTTTCTGGTTGGGCCGGTAATGGACAGCACCGCAAACCTGGTGGTGGCACAGCTGCTGTTTCTCGAGTCCGAGAATCCTGATAAGGACATCTCGTTCTACATCAATTCGCCGGGCGGCTCGGTGTCGGCGGGTCTCGCCATGTACGACACCATGCAATTCATCAAACCGGCTGTTTCCACGCTTTGCATGGGCATCGCAGCCAGCATGGGCGCGTTTCTGCTTGCTGCGGGCGAGAAGGGCAAGCGATTTGCTCTGCCCAACGCGCGTGTCATGATTCATCAGCCCTCGGGCGGCGCGCAGGGGCAGGCGAGCGATATCGAGATCCAGGCCAAAGAAATCCTGTATCTGCGCGAGCGCTTGAACCGCATTCTGGCTGACAAGACCGGTCAGCCGCTTGATCGGATCGAACGCGATACTGACCGCGATACCTTTTTGTCTGCGGAAGATGCGGTAAGCTACGGATTGATCGACAAGGTGTTGTCGAGCCGCGGCGAGTCGGCATAACGGTTTGCTCGGCGCTCACTCGGGGTAGCAATGTCCGAAAAGAAGGCCTCAGGCGAAAAGCCGCTCTATTGTTCGTTCTGCGGCAAGAGCCAGCACGAAGTCCGGAAGCTGATCGCCGGACCGTCGGTATTCATCTGCGACGAATGCATCGAGCTTTGCAACGACATCATTCGTGATGAGGTGCAAACCGATACAACGTCTGAGTCCGGCGCGCGCACCGGGTTACCCACACCCTCCGAGATCGCAACGATTCTCGACCAGTACGTCATTGGGCAGCAGAAAGCCAAGCGCATTCTGGCCGTAGCGGTGTACAACCACTACAAGCGTCTTCGCCACAAGGGCAAGAAAGACGACATCGAGCTTTCGAAGAGCAACATCCTTCTGGTGGGGCCCACGGGCTCTGGCAAAACGCTGCTTGCGCAAACCCTGGCCCGCCTTCTCAATGTGCCGTTCGTCATCGCCGACGCCACCACGCTCACCGAAGCGGGTTACGTTGGCGAAGATGTCGAAAACATCATTCAGAAGTTGCTGCAAAACTGCAACTACGACGTCGAGAAGGCCCAAAACGGCATTGTTTACATCGACGAAATCGACAAAATCTCGCGTAAGTCAGACAACCCGTCGATTACTCGAGACGTGTCAGGCGAGGGCGTGCAGCAGGCGCTGCTGAAACTGGTTGAAGGCACAGTGGCCTCAGTTCCCCCGCAAGGCGGCCGTAAGCACCCCAATCAAGATTTCGTACAGATCGACACCACCAACATTCTGTTCATCTGTGGTGGCGCGTTTGATGGGCTCGAGAAGGTTATCCGCAATCGTTCAGAGCGAAGCGGCATTGGGTTCGGTGCTGAAGTCCGAAGCGCAAGCGAACGCTCTGTCGGAGCCGTTTTACGCGAAGTCGAGCCCGAGGACCTCATCAAGTTCGGACTCATTCCCGAGCTGGTAGGCCGACTCCCGGTGGTCGCTACACTCGATGAACTGGGTGAGGCTGCTCTCGTCGACATCCTGGTTCAGCCGCGCAACGCGCTCATCAAGCAGGATCAGCGGCTGTTTGAAATGGAAGGTGTCGACCTCGAGGTCCGCCCGTCAGCGCTTGCTGCCATTGCTCAAAAAGCACTGCTTCGCAAGACCGGTGCGCGGGGCCTTCGCTCCATTCTTGAGCATGTGCTGCTCGACACCATGTTCGAGTTGCCTGGGGCCCAAAACGTCCAGAAGGTCGTCGTCGACGACACGTCCATCAACGGTGAGGGTAAGCCGTTGCTGATCTACTCGGATGCACCCCGAGCCGCAGCAAGCTAATTGCCGCGCAAGCGGCTGGTTTCGCAGTATGCTCAACAACGGGTGCTGCGCGGGGAAGAATCCTCGCGATTTGTCTCCTTTCGTCGAAATGGCTCGCGCTGCCTGCTTGAAATCGAGCAGCTTCGCACGCACTTTCGACCTTTACGCCTTCAATGGAGCCTGCCATGTCTGACCCGCAACCGTCTATCGCCCAGGTGCTGCCGCTGCTGCCCCTGCGCGACGTGATGGTTTTTCCCCACATGGTGATTCCGTTGTTCGTCGGACGCCCGAAGTCAATCAAGGCGCTTGAGGCTGCGATGGAGGGTGGCAAAAGCATCATGCTGGTGGCGCAGAAGAACGCGTCGAAGGACGAGCCAACCGCCTCCGACATTCATGAGATCGGCTGCCTGTCCGGCATTTTGCAAATGCTGAAGCTGCCTGACGGCACTGTGAAGGTGCTGGTCGAGGGCACTCGCCGTGGGCGGATCGACTCCATCCAGGATAACGGCGCACATTTCGTTTGTGAGGTCACCCCCATCGACCAGCCGTCAGGCCCCGCGCCTGAGGTTGAGGCGCTGCGCCGGGCGATCCTTGCTCAGTTCGACCAGTACGTGAAGCTCAATAAGAAAGTGCCGCCCGAGATTTTGGCGTCGCTGTCGGGCATTGACGATCCGGGCCGCCTGGCGGACACCATCGCAGCGCATCTGCCCATCAAGATCGAACAGAAGCAGGGCATTCTCGAAATCATCGGTGTGCCTGAGCGACTTGAAAAGCTGCTTGCTCAGATCGAAACCGAGCTCGACATCCTGCAAGTCGAAAAGCGCATTCGTGGTCGCGTCAAGCGGCAGATGGAAAAGAGCCAGCGCGAGTATTACCTCAACGAGCAGGTCAAGGCCATTCAGAAGGAGCTCGGCGAGGGCGAAGAGGGCGCTGATCTCGAAGAGCTCGAGAAGAAAATTCGCGCTGCCAAAATGCCGAAGGAAGCGCTCAAGAAGGCTGAGGCTGAGTTTCGTAAGCTCAAGCTCATGTCGCCCATGTCAGCTGAGGCCACCGTTGTCCGCAATTACATCGACACGCTGGTCAATCTGCCCTGGCGCAAGAAAAGCAAAATCAATAACGATCTTAATCACGCGCAGGAAGTGCTCGATGACGACCACTTCGGCCTGGATAAGGTGAAAGAGCGAATCCTCGAGTATCTCGCGGTGCAGCAGCGGGTCGATCGCGTCAAAGCGCCCATCCTGTGCTTGGTGGGGCCCCCTGGAGTCGGCAAGACATCGCTTGGCCAGTCCATTGCTCGCGCCACCAATCGCAAGTTCATTCGCATGGCCTTAGGGGGTGTGCGTGATGAGGCTGAAATCCGCGGTCACCGTCGCACCTACATCGGATCCATGCCCGGCAAGATCCTCCAAAGCCTGAGCAGGGTGGGTGTGCGCAATCCGCTGTTTCTTCTCGACGAAGTCGACAAAATGGGCATGGACTTTCGCGGTGATCCGGCTTCGGCGTTGCTCGAGGTGCTTGACCCCGAGCAGAACTCCACCTTTGTCGACCACTACGTTGAGGTTGAGTACGACCTCTCCGACGTGATGTTCGTTGCCACGGCCAACAGCCTGAACATTCCGCCGGCGTTGCTCGATCGCCTCGAGGTGATCCGCCTGTCCGGGTACACCGAAGACGAAAAGGTCAGCATTGCGCAGCGTTATCTTCTGCCCAAGCAGATGAAGAACACGGGGCTGAAGGCGAGCGAAATCGTGGTCAGCGAAAGCGCAATCCGCGACATCATTCGCTACTACACGCGCGAAGCTGGCGTTCGGTCTCTTGAGCGCGAAATCAGCAAGATCTGCCGCAAGGTCGTGAAGATGCTGCTGCTGAAAAAGCAGGAGCGCAAGGTGCAGGTCAGCGGCAAAAACCTGGATAAGTTCTGCGGCGTGCGTCGTTACAGTTTTGGTGTGGCCGAGAAAGAAAACCAGATCGGTCAGGTTACTGGGCTCGCCTGGACGGAAGTGGGCGGCGAGCTGCTCACCATCGAAGCCGTTGCGGTAGACGGCAAGGGCACCACGACGTTCACCGGCAAGCTTGGCGATGTAATGCAGGAGTCGATCAAAGCGGCCATGACGGTTGTGCGGCGTCGCGCTAGCAGACTCGGTATCAAGTCCAACTTCCACGAGAAGCGCGACATTCACATTCACGTTCCTGAGGGCGCCACGCCCAAGGACGGACCGAGCGCGGGGATTGCCATGACCACCGCGCTGGTGTCGGTACTCACCGATATTCCGGTGCGCGCCGATGTCGCCATGACCGGTGAAATCACTTTGCGCGGTGAAGTGCTTGCCATCGGCGGGCTCAAAGAGAAGCTGCTTGCGGCGCACCGTGGCGGCATTAAAACCGTGCTGATCCCCGAGGAGAACGTCAAGGATCTGGCGGATATTCCCGACAGCGTCAAGAATCGGCTCGAGATCGTCCCCGTGAAATGGATCGACCGCGTACTGGAACTGGCGCTGGAGCGTTTGCCAGAAGCCTTGCCTGATGATGAACCGGCTGCGGCGGCTGCCACTCCGGTAGCAGCCGATGCCGATAAGGGGAAAAGCGGTTCAGACGTCGTCACACACTGAGCTTGCTGATTACAGCGCAGCCCTCTATAATCGAGGGCTTTGCTGAATGCCTGATCCCCGATAGCTCAGTCGGTAGAGCGCCGGACTGTTAATCCGTAGGTCCCTGG
>CAZORB010000056.1:0-24837 GCA_964581825.1 uncultured Bordetella sp. | reverse complement strand
CCACAGGCTAGCATGTTCCAGGTAGGCGAGCGTGCTAGACTCCCGCGGTTAAACCCCTGCCGGATGCGATTACTGCTGCGGTTTCAAGTTGCAGCGTTAATTGGCGTCCGAGCCGTCGAGGGCGGCTGTTTTGCCCCCGACGTCGGGCCCGACGGACCGGCACAGCCTGCGCCAGACGGCCAGGCGTTCAGAGCGCTCCACCACGATGCTCCAGAACTTCCTGAAGAAAATTTTCGGTAGCCGCAATGAGCGGCTGCTTCGCGACTACCGCAAAACGGTCGAGGCAATTAATGCGCTCGAGCCCGCGATGCAAAAGCTCTCGGATGAGGCACTTGCCGCTCGCACTGGCGAGTTCCGCGAGCGGTTTGCCAAGGGCGAGACGCTCGATGCGCTGCTACCCGAAGCTTTCGCGGTGTGCCGCGAAGCGTCGGTACGAGCACTTGGCATGCGGCATTTCGACGTCCAGCTGATCGGCGGCATGGTGCTGCATTACGGCAAGATCGCCGAAATGCGAACCGGCGAAGGAAAAACCCTCACCGCGACGCTACCGGTCTACCTGAATGCGCTGGCCGGTCGTGGCGTTCACGTCGTCACTGTCAACGACTACCTCGCGTCGCGCGACGCCGAGTGGATGGGCAAGGTTTACCGATTCCTCGGTATGTCGGTGGGCACGATCCTGTCGCAGCAGCCTACCGAGGCCAAACGGGTCGCCTACGCCAGCGACATCACTTACGGCACCAACAACGAATTCGGCTTTGACTATCTGCGCGACAACATGGAGCACAACGCCTCCGAGCGTCGCCAGCGCGGCCTGTCGTATGCGATCGTCGATGAGGTCGACTCAATCCTGACCGACGAGGCCCGTCCCCCGCTGATCATCTCCGGGCAGGCTGAAGACCATACCGAGATGTATCGACGGGTCAATGCGGTGCCGCCGCTTCTCACCGAGATGCCGCATGAACCCAAGCCCAACGAGCCCGAACCCCCGGGCGACTATTGGGTCGACCGTAAATCAAACCAGGTCTACCTGTCGGATGCCGGCCATGAAAAGGCCGAGCAGGTGCTTGAACAGCTAGAGTTGCTGGCGAGTGGCGCAAGCCTTTACGAAGCCTCCAACATTGCTTTGATGCACCACCTGATGGCGGCATTGCGCGCGCACACGCTCTATTTCCGCGATCAGCACTACGTGGTGCAAAACGGTGAAGTGATCATCGTTGATGAGTTCACCGGCAGGCTGATGCCGGGCCGGCGCTGGTCCGAGGGACTTCATCAGGCGGTTGAAGCCAAGGAAGGCGCCAATATCCAGGCCGAAAATCAGACCCTGGCTTCGATCACCTTCCAGAACTATTTCCGGATGTACGGCAAGCTCGCCGGCATGACCGGAACCGCCGACACCGAGGCCTACGAGTTCCAGGAAATTTACTCGCTGGAAACCGTGGTCATTCCGACGCACCGTCCGATGGTTCGGGACGATCGCCAGGATCAGGTGTTTCGCACGGCGCGCGAGAAATACAACGCAATCATCGCCGACATTCGCGACTGCCATCAGCGCGGACAGCCCGTGCTGGTGGGGACCACCTCCATCGAAAACTCCGAGCTCCTGTCACAGCTTCTCGAAAAAGAGAAGCTGCCGCACCAGGTGCTCAATGCGAAGCAGCATGCCCGCGAGGCCGAGATCGTCATCCAGGCGGGCCGCCCAGGCATGATTACCATCGCCACCAATATGGCGGGCCGCGGGACCGACATTGTTCTGGGTGGCAACATCAGCCGTGAAATCGATGCGGTCCAGGCTGATGAATCGCCGTCTGCTGACGAGCGTGCCGCCCGCCCCCAGACGCTTCGTGCCGACTGGCAGGTGCTGCACGACAAGGTCATTGCTGCGGGGGGGCTGCACATCGTCGGCACCGAACGGCACGAGTCGCGGCGCATCGACAATCAGCTGCGCGGCCGATCGGGGCGGCAGGGCGATCCGGGTTCGTCGCGGTTTTACCTCTCGATGGAAGATCCGCTGCTGCGTATCTTCGCGGGCGATCGTCTGAAAGCGATCATGGACCGTCTGAAGCTTCCTGATGGGGAGGCGATCGAGGCGGGCATGGTGTCGCGGGCGATCGAGTCGGCGCAGCGCAAAGTCGAAGCGCGTAACTTCGATATCCGGAAGCAGCTGCTTGAGTATGACGATGTAGCCAATGACCAGCGCAAGATCGTCTACACCGATCGCAACGCGCTGCTCGACGCTGCCGAGGTGGGCGAGCGCATCACCGAACTGCGGCATCAGGTCTTCACCGAGCTGGTGCGTACGCATGTGCCCGCCGAATCGGTGGAAGAGCAGTGGGATATCTCGACGCTGCAGAAAGCACTTGAAAGCGAGTGGCTGCTCGTGGTTCCGATTGCGGAACAGGTTGCCGCAAGCGAACAGATCACCGATGACGACATCGTCAAAATGGTGGTTGACGCGGCAGATGCCCAGTATCAGTCCAAGCTTGAACTGGTGGGTGCGGAGGCCTTTGCAGGTTTCGAGCGCTCGGTGCTGCTACAGGTGATCGATCAGCATTGGCGCGAGCATCTGGCGATGCTTGACCACCTTCGCCAGGGGATTCACCTGCGCGGGTATGCACAGAAAAATCCCAAGCAGGAATATAAGCGCGAGGCATTCGAGCTGTTTGCGCTGATGCAGGGCCGGGTTCGCAACGACGTCACGCGCGTACTGATGACGGTGCGCGTAGAAACCGCCGAGCAGGCCGAGCAGGCGGGCGAACAGCTGGCGCCGGCCGAACCGACCAACGTGTCCTACGCGCATGCTGATTTCGCTCAGGCCCAGGCCGCAGCGGGTGATGATGCAAGCGCCGAGGCGCTGGCCTTGTCGCTCCAGCAGGCGCCTGCTGCCGAATCGGAGGGGCAACAGCCCTTTAAGCGTTACGGCCGAAAGATCGGTCGCAACGACCCCTGCCCATGCGGATCCGGACGTAAGTTCAAGGCCTGCCACGGGCGTCTTGCTTGAGCGCCTCAGCGTACGTTGAGCACCGCTGAGCGCGCTTGAGCGAGTCGCGTTTGGGCAGGCCGATCTGACCTGATCCTGACCTGATTGATTCCCGGCTGCGGAGTAACCGATGCCTGTCAACCTGACCTCTCCTGAACGAACTGAGCTGATGCCGGTTGCCGGCCTGTCGATCGGCACCGCGATGGCCGGTATCCGCAAGGCTAATCGCCGCGACGTACTGATCATGCAGCTCGCCCCAGGCGCGCGCGCGGCGGGCGTCTTCACACAGAACCGGTTCTGCGCAGCGCCGGTCGTCGTGTGCCGTGAGCACCTGGAAGCAAGCGGTGGCGGTATTCGCGCGCTGTTGGTGAACACGGGCTGCGCCAATGCGGGTACCGGCGAACTGGGGCTCGCCAACGCGCGTGCAAGCTGCCAGAGCGTGGCTCAGGCGCTCGGTGTCGGGCCCGAGCAGGTGCTGCCGTTTTCAACCGGCGTGATTCTCGAACACCTGCCCATGGATCGGCTTCAGGCCGGCATCGGGTTGGCTGCCGGGGCGCTCGGGCAGGCTGACTGGCTTGACGCGGCCCAGTCGATCATGACCACCGACACCTTGCCTAAAGCGGCGTCGCAGCGGCTGATCGCGGGTGGGCAACCGGTGACCATATCGGGCATCTCGAAGGGTGCCGGCATGATTCGCCCGAACATGGCCACCATGCTCGGATTTCTCGCGACCGATGCCGCTGTGGCACAACCCCTGCTCGCACGCTGGGTACGCCAGATCGCCGACGTCAGCTTTAATCGCGTCACCGTTGATGGCGATACCTCCACCAACGACTCGTTCATTCTGATTGCTACCGGCGCGGGCTCGCTTCGTATCGAGCACGAGTCCGATCCTGGTGCCACCGAACTGCTTGCTGGCCTCATCGCGACCGCGCAGCGGCTTGCGCAGGCGATCGTCCGCGACGGCGAGGGCGCGACAAAATTCATCACGATTCGGGTCGAGGCTGCACGCGATGCGTCTGAAGCCGCCCAGGTTGCCTATGCTATTGCGCATTCCCCGCTGGTCAAGACAGCATTTTTTGCGTCGGACCCGAACCTGGGGCGCATTCTGGCCGCAGTAGGGTATGCGGGCGTCACCGATCTTGACGTCGATGCGGTCGACCTGTTTCTCGATGACGTCCATGTGGCCACCCGAGGCGGCCGCCATCCCGCATATCGCGAGGAAGACGGCCAGCGCGTGATGAAGAACGCCGAAATCACTATCCGGGTCGTGCTCGGGCGCGGCGCCGCCTCGACCACGGTCTGGACCTGCGACCTTTCCCACGACTATGTCTCGATCAATGCCGACTACCGCTCGTAAGTCCTCTCCGCCTCCCTCTTCCGAGGCCCCGATCGCAGCCGATTCGGCCGCGCAACTGCTCGCGCTTGCCGCGCCGCTCCTGTCTCAGCTTGCTGCCCTGATGCCTGGCGCCGTGGCGCCAGACTGGTCGGCTGCTTCGGCCTTTCGCTGGCGCCGGCGGGTGTCGGCATTCGGTTCGCGGGGTGAACTGCAGCCGATCCGGTCGTTGTCTGCGATCCGTCTGGCCGACCTGCACAATATCGATGAGCAGAAGTCGGTGATCGACCGCAACACCCGGCAGTTTGTCCGCGGGCTGCCCGCCAACAATGTGTTGCTCACAGGTTCGCGTGGCACCGGCAAGTCCTCGCTGATCAAGGCGTGCCTGAACACGTATGCCAAGCAGGGCCTTCGCCTGATCGAGGTCGACAAGAGTGATCTCGCAGACCTGCATGACATTGTTGAACTGGTATCCGATCGACCCGAACGCTTCATCGTGTTCTGCGATGACCTGTCGTTCGAAGAGGGCGAGGCCGGCTACAAGGCCTTGAAGGTTGCCCTCGACGGGTCGGTGGCTGCGCAATCCGATAACGTGCTGATTTACGCCACGTCGAACCGGCGTCACCTGATGCCCGAGAAGATGAGCGAGAACCTGACGGCCAAGCATCAGGAAGACGGTGAGATCCACCCGGGCGAAACGGTCGAAGAAAAGATCTCTCTTTCTGAGCGTTTTGGTCTCTGGGTGTCGTTCTACCCGTTTCGCCAGGAAGAGTACCTGGCGGTGGTCGGCCACTGGCTCACGCACTTTGGGTGCGCGCCAGCGGAGATTGACGATGCGCGCGGCGACGCGCTGCGGTTTGCACTCGAGCGAGGGTCGCGCTCAGGGCGGGTCGCCTGGCAGTTCGCCCGCGACTGGTCGGGTCAGACGCGTTTAAAGCCCTCGCGCGCGGCGCGCCGACGCTAGGATGAGCGCGGACGAATCCCGCCCCGATACGCGAGCGCCGGTCGAGGTGGCCGTTGGTGTCGTGCGCCGGTCCGATGGCTTTCTGCTGTTCGCACAGCGACCCGACGGCAAACCCTATGCCGGCTGGTGGGAGTTTCCGGGCGGCAAAGTCGAAGCAGGGGAGAGCGTCGAGCAGGCGCTATTGCGTGAACTTCAGGAAGAGCTCGGCATCGTGATCGAACGCTCTGAGCCGCTCGAGATGGTCGAGTTTTCCTATCCGCATGCTCGTGTGCGACTGCACTTTCGCTGCGTCACCCAGTGGCGCGGAGAGCCGCAGTCGCGCGAGGGTCAGGCGCTCAGCTGGCAGAGGCCCGACGCAGTTTCCATCGGGCCGCTGCTACCCGCATCGGTTCCGGTGATCGAGCGGCTCGCCCAGGGTCTTCGCGCTGCTCAGTGAACGGGACGCGCTGACGGATCGTCGTCGGGGCGGATCTCGGCCGGGTCGGTAGGGTCAACCGGTGCGCCTGCGATGCGGTACTGCTCGCTTGCCCAGGCGCCTAAATCGATGCGCTTGCAACGCTCCGAACAGAACGGGCGCCAGCGGTTGGCGGGGCTGTACTCGGTTTTACGAGCGCAGGCCGGGCAGTCGACGAGCAGTTTGCGAGACGGGCCAGCCACAACCAGTTGCCGATCAGAGGTTGCAGAGCGCCAGCTCGAATTCGACGTCGCCTTCGAAGGCGCGCGGCCGCTGATCGCCAGACTGCGAGGTGAACCGGATCCAGAGCAGGTACCGGTTGGCGCTGATTTCGGGAATAGCGCCCAGCGTGGGGTCAAGCCGCACCTGCACCATCTGATAGATGCGGCCGCCGAGCGGCTGCTGGTAGCTCGCCTGCTGCGAGGCAACCCGTACCCAGGTGCCACTTCGGCGAAGCAACCCGAGCACTACGTTGAGCGCAACGCGCAGTGGCTGCAACGGCATGGCCCACCGTCTGACGTCGTCGCGGCGGGCCTCGACGGTTCGGTTCTGCCAGGCGAAATAAGAAGGCAGATCGAACTCGCAGGCGCCCCCGGCGATTCCGGTGCGGCTGCGAATGCTCATTAACCACTCATTGTCGCGAAGATGCTGGCCGGTACGTCCGCTTAAGCTGTTAAGGCCGCCGACCGCGTCTTCGATTCGGGCCAGTGTGGCCTCGAGCGCATCGACTGAGACGGACGGGTTGCCGCGGAATGAGCTGATGGTTTGGCGCTGACGCTCGAACTCCTGCAGCAGATCCGAGCGAAGGTCACCGCGCGCAGTGACCTCGAGAATTTCGAACAGCGTGAGCAGCGCCACATGGTGATCATGGGGGTCCTCTCGCATCGAGAAAATTTCGAAGCGATTGAACAGATCTTCAAGCCGCAACAAAGCCCGGATCCGCTCATTGAGGGGATACTCGTATTGAAGCAACGGACGGTGGGCAACGGCACGCGTGTGCTTGCCGCTTCCAACTGCCGTAATGCCTGCCTGGGCGTTCATCTTCCGATTCTGGCCCAAAGGATCAGGGAATTCAAACGGAATATGTCTTTTGACGGCGGATCGGGCGTTTTACGGCGTAACGGCAGGTGGGCGCGAACCAGGCTGTGCGGCGAGCTGCAGGTAAATCGCGTGCAGCGCGTCAACCTGGGCGGGCAGAAACTCCGGTTTGCCACCGTTATCAATTCGGTCATCGGCCGCTGCGAGCCGGGCCTCGCGGGTAGCCTGGGCAGCAAGAATAGCCAGAACCTGCTCGCGGGCGAGCTGACTGCGTTGCATTACGCGTTCGATCTGACACTCAACTGGACAGTCGACCACCAGCACGCGGTGCGCGCGCTCACGCCAGTTGCCAGACTCAACGAGCAGCGGCACGACCAGCATCACATAGTGGCCCGCAGCCGCTGCAATCTCGCGAACCGATTGCGCGCGGATCATCGGATGGAGAATGGCTTCGAGGCGCTTGCGAGCTTGCGGGTCGGAGAAGGCGAGTGCACGCATTGCGCCGCGGTCGAGGCGGCCGTCTGCTGCAACGACTGATGCGCCGAAGCTTTCGCGGATGGCGGGCATGGCCGCGCCTTGCGGCCCGGTCAACGAGTGGGCGATCAGGTCGGTATCGACCAGTGTCGCGCCGCGCTCGGCGAACAGATCGGCGACGGTGGACTTGCCGCTGCCGATGCCGCCGGTGAGTCCGACGATGAATTTGGTTGATGGGTTCGTGATCATGGAAGAGACGATGATGAGCGTCGACGGGAATCGGTGCAAGCCGACTGGCTGACGGAGGGATACCTGGTGCGATCAGCGTTACGCGGTCATGGCTTACTGCCCGGTAAGCCAGTGACCTAGCGCTGGCCCCGTGAACAACGCGATCAGTCCGGCCGCGGCCAGCCAGGGGCCGAATGCAATCGGCGCGCGGGCGTCGCGCCGGCGGGCGAGCGCGCCGCCGACGGCAAATACGACGCCGGCTGCGCAGGCCATCAGCACCACCACTGCAAGCGGCTGCCATCCCAGCCATGCGCCGATCGCCGCCAGCAGTTTGAAGTCGCCATAGCCCATACCTTCGCGGCCTGTGACCAGTCGGAAGGCGTGATGAATGGTCCAGAGACTCAGATAACCTGCGACAGCGCCCAGTACCGCGTCTTCAAGCGGCACAAACAGCCCGCCGAGATTGGCAAGCAGCCCGACCCAGACCAGCGGTAACGTGAGCGCATCGGGTAGCAGTTGTGTGTCGAAGTCGATGACAGCCGCTGCAACCAGGGTAGCCACCAGCGCCATGGCTGCGAGCGCTGCCGGGGTGGTGCCAAATCGCATGACGCAGAGCATGAACAGACCGGCGGTGGTGAGCTCGACGATTGGATAACGCGCGCTGATCGGCGCTTCGCACGCTGCGCAGCGCCCTCGAAGCGCAAGCCAGCTGGCGACGGGTATCAGATCGCGAATCCGCAAGGTGTGGCTGCAGGCTGGGCAATGCGAGCGCGGCATGAGCAGGTTGTAGCGGCCACCCTGCATGAGAGGCTCGCCGCGAATCGCGGCAGCGTCATCCTGCCATTGCCGCTCAAGAATTCTAGGCAGCCGATGAATCACGACATTCAGAAAACTTCCGATGATGAGCCCGCCCAGCGCGGCAGCCATCAGAACCCAGCCGGTATCGGGGGACAGTGTCATGAGACTGACTGCAGGCACATATTGAGGGCCCGTGCCACGAGCGATCGAGCGCAGGTCATCAGGCGCTCGCAGCCATCTCGTCGGACTGTGCCCGCGCAGGCGCGCCAGGCTCGGGCAGCAGTCGCAGTCGCGCGCTTCGAACCAGTCGGTCTTCGACCTGCTGAATCTCGACGACGACCGGACCGAACCTAAGGCCTACGCTCGACTCGGGCAGGTCCTGCAGTGCCTCCAGGATAAGGCCATTCAGGGTTCGCGGCCCATCGAGCGGAAAGCGGGTGCCGAGACGGCGATTCAGTTCGCGCAGGGTCACCGAACCATCGACCACGACTTCGCCGGCTTCGTCCCAGTGCAGCGCCGAGTCGCCGCCACCGGGCGTGGTGGTGGTGAATTCGCCGATGATCTCCTCGATGATGTCTTCGAGTGTGACGAGCCCCTGGACCTCGCCATACTCATCAACGACCAGCCCGACGCGCTGCCGGTTCTCCTGAAAGAACTGCAGCTGAGTAAACACTGCTGTGCCGCTTGGAATGAAGTAGGGCTCGACCAGCAGCTCGCGCAGCTGGGCGGCATCGAACTGTTCGCGCTGCAGCACGCCGAGCGCTCGCCGGACATGCAGGATTCCCACCACGCGGTTGATCTCGCCTTCGAATACCGGCAGCTTGTTGTGATAGCAGGTGGCGAGCTGCTCGCGTAATCCCGTTTCGCCCGTGGCCAGATCGAGCGCCTCAATACGACTTCTAGGAATCATCACGTCGTCAACGGTGATGCGCTCGAGGTCGAACAGGTTCAACAGAATAGAGCGGTGCTTGGCGGGAAAGAAATGCCCGGACTCGAGCACGATGGTGCGCATTTCGTCGAGCGACAGCCGGGTCTGCTGCGGCGCGCGTGGATCGATCCCCACCACCGAAAGCATTCGGCCAACAATCAGATTGATGCCCCAGACCGCGGGGGCGAAGAGCGTCATCAGGACTCTGAGCGGATACGCGGCAGGCAGCGCAACCCGCTCGGGCCACGTGGCACCGATTACCTTCGGTGTGATTTCGGCAAAGATGATCAGGACTAGCGCGACCGCCGCGGTGGCGATCATCAACACCGTGTCGCTGTGTCCAAAGGCTTTGATGGCCAACGCGGTGACGATTGCCGTGATTGCGGTGTTGACCAGGTTGTTGCCCAGCAGAATGGTGCCAAGCAGCCGGTCGGTTTGACCGAGCAGCGAGGCGGCCAGCCGCGCGCTGCGGCGGCCCTGACGCACCAGATGCCCGAGCCGAAACCGGTTGAGCGCCATCATGCTGGTTTCGGCGATTGAAAAGAAGCCTGAAATCAGCACCAGGGCCACGAGCGCGATCAGCGCCAGCCAGAGCGGAATCGCATCCAAGCGGGGGGTTTTGAAGTTGTAACCGGGCTAGCCTACCGGAAACTGCCGCTGATCGCAGGGACGCTGATCAGCCGCCCGGTTGCTACACTGCGGCAGACCAAGCCTCGCGGAGCCCGCCATGTCCTCGAACGACGCCGTCCGTCCCCCTCGTCTGCGCTCACGCGCGTGGTTTGATAACCCCGATAACCCGGGCATGACCGCGCTCTACCTCGAGCGCTACATGAACTTTGGTTTGACGCTTGAAGAGTTGCGCACCAGCGGCAAGCCGATCATCGGAATCGCGCAGACGGGCAGCGACCTGTCGCCCTGCAATCGCCATCATCTGGAGCTCGCCTCGCGCGTGCGCGACGGCATACGCGACGGGGGCGGTATTCCGATCGAATTTCCGGTTCACCCGATCCAGGAGACGGGCAAGCGCCCGACCGCGGCGCTGGATCGCAATCTCGCGTATCTGTCGCTGGTCGAAGTGCTGTATGGCTACCCGATGGATGGTGTGGTGCTCACCACCGGCTGTGACAAGACCACGCCTGCGATGCTGATGGGCGCGGCAACGGTCGATCTGCCCGCCATCGTGCTGTCGGGCGGGCCGATGCTCAACGGCTACTACGGCGGCGGACTGGCTGGCTCTGGCACCATCGTCTGGTATGCGCGCCAGGAGCTGGCGGCCGGTCGGATCGACTACGACCAGTTCCTCGAGATGGTGGCTTGCGGGGCGCCCTCGGCTGGACACTGCAACACCATGGGTACGGCGCTATCGATGAATTCGCTCGCCGAGG
Organism: uncultured Bordetella sp.; assembly: GCA_964581825.1. Lineage (GTDB taxonomy): Bacteria > Pseudomonadota > Gammaproteobacteria > Burkholderiales > Burkholderiaceae_E > SYIM01. The sequence goes on along the minus strand of CAZORB010000056.1, from coordinate 14,255 downwards.
CCCTGGGGATGTCGCTACCGGGCTGCGCAGCGATTCCGGCGCCCTATCGGGAGCGCGCGCAGATCGCCTATCAGACCGGACGCAGGATCGTCGCAATGGTGCACGAGGATCTGCGTCCCTCCAAGATCCTCACGCGCGCCGCCTTCGAGAACGCGATTGTCGCGGCGAGCGCGCTCGGTGCGTCCACCAACTGCCCACCCCACATCACCGCCATTGCGCGGCACATGGGGGTCGCGCTCGAGATCACCGATTGGGACCGAATCGGCTATGACATTCCGTTGCTCGTCAACTGCATGCCGGCGGGTGAATACCTCGGCGAAGAATTCCATCGCGCGGGCGGCGTGCCTGCGGTCATGCATGAACTGCTTCAGGCAGGCAAGCTGCGAACCGAGGCGCTATCGGTTTCGGGGCGCACGGTTGGCGAGGTCTATGCCACCACTGCGGCGAGCGATCGCCGAGTGATTCGGGCGTTTGGCGAACCGATTCGTGAGCAATCGGGTTTTGCTGTGCTATCGGGCAATCTGTTCGATTCCGCCGTCATGAAGACCTCGGTGATCTCACCAGAGTTTCGCCAGCGGTACCTGGAAAATCCTGCCGACCCGCAGGCATTCGAAGGGCGCGCAATTGTGTTCGAAGGCCCAGAGGACTATCACGCGCGCATCAACGATCCCGCGCTTGCCATTGATGCCGACTGTATTCTGTTCATTCGCGGCACAGGCCCGATTGGCTACCCAGGGGCGGCTGAAGTCGTCAACATGCTGCCGCCCGATGCGCTGGTGCGTCAGGGCATCACCTTATTGCCCTGTGTGGGCGATGGCCGCCAGTCCGGCACATCGGCAAGCCCGTCGATTCTGAACGCATCGCCCGAGTCTGCGGTGGGCGGCGGCCTTGCGTTGCTCGCCACGGGCGATCGCGTTCGGATCGACCTGGGAAGGCGACGCGCCGATATCCTGATCAGCGATGAGGAGCTTGCGCGCCGCAAGGCCGCCTGGACGCCGAACTATCCCGAGAGCCAGACGCCGTGGCAGGAGCTGCAGCGACGCCACATCACGCAGCTCTCAGACGGTGCCTGCCTGGACTTCGCGGTCACGTATCAGCGCATCTCGAGCACCCGGGGGCTGCCGCGCGACAATCACTGAATCGCTAAGCACCCACGCGTAGCGTGCGCTTGGACCCTGCGAATACACCATCATGAAACGCACGAATCAGCGGCAGCTTGCCGCCGGTATCGCGAAGCGGGGATTCCGGCGGTGGTATGAGCGGCAGCTGATTGACGCGCATCTGTGGCTGGTGGGTTGCCTGGTGGCGATGATTCTGGTGGCGGCCGGCGTTGAACTTGCAACGCTGGGGACAGGGACGGCTGAGCGCCTGTCTGATGGCGCGCTGGTGCTCGGCGGGCTCGCTGCAGGGGCCTATGCGTTCAGGCGGTATTCGAGGACGCTCATGGTGGCCGAATTCATAGGCGAGCAGGCTGACTGTCCAGGATGTGGCCGCCACGGATTTCGTGTGGGCGGCCAGGCGCCCAACGGCCCGACGGGTTCAGCCCCGCCGTCACATGCGCATGCAGCCACCGGCATCGACGAGTTGACTGCGGCCTGCCCGCGCTGCAAGTGTCATTGGGCGGTACGCCTGCCTGCACTCGGGCCGGAAAAACCGGCGTCTTAGCGTGACGGGCCGCGATAAGGCTCGATACGGGTGGCCTCCAGCGAATAGCCGCTGATGCCCATTCGTGTATCGCTGCGCGCAATTCTGAGCGTGCCCACCACCCAGACCGCATCCATGGTTTGCAGCGCATGGCGTCTGGCTGAGGTCACCTGAATGATCTGATTCGCCGGTGGTGGTGGCGTATGGATACAGGCGCCCAGATACGGCACCAGCAGAAACTCGCGGATGTCTCCGCCCAGCATGTCGAGCGGCACCACATAACCAGGAATTCGGATGCGTAATCCCTCGAGTTCGCCTCGCGTAGGCGCCTGATCCCACTGTTCGCGGATTTCGCGCATCAGTGCTTCGCTGCGCGGATCGCCATCGCTGATCGCGTCAAGCCCCTTGCCCTCGAGCAGCTTGAGCGGATCCCAGTCCTCAGGCATGAGGTCATCCCAGCCGATTTCTCGCACCCCGCCCCCAACTGCTTTGCCGGGCGGCTTGAAGGAGGGCGACGTCTGGCCCGCAGCAGCTGACCCACCCGACGGCTTTTGCGGAGCGGTCGACGAAGGCGCGGCTGTCTGTGCAGGCGCAGGCGAGGGGCCGAGCGCGAACCCCATCACCCCCAGCAGCAGGGCAGCAATCCAAAGTGCAAAACGAGGCTTCATCGGAGACTTGTCGAGACGTCGGTGCGATCAGGATCGCGGTGACAGGCCGTCGGCGAGTGACAGCCGCCAGGCTCGCCAGGCGGGCAATAGACTTGCAAGCATACCGGTGGCCAGAATCGCGGCAAGAAGCAGCCACTCGCCCGTCCTGGGGGCCTGCGTGCTGAGCACGATACCGAAGTGCGACTGAAGCGGACCCGCCGCGGCGAGCCCGAGAACGATTGCGCCGACGATGCCTGCCACGATGCCGGCAAGGCTTGCGAGTGTGCCCTCGGCAACCAGCAGCGCCACCAGTGAAAGCGGACTGGCGCCGATTGAGCGCAGGATTGCCAGCTCGCGTCGACGGGCTTCCAGACCCGCCAAAATGACCGATACCAGCCCCGCCAGACTGGCCAGAGCCACCATCGCACCCATCAGTCGTAGCGCTGTTTCGCCCAGCCCCAGCGCCTGCCACAACTCATCGAGCGTCACCCCAGGTAGCGCCGCCGTGAGCGGCTCCTCGCGCTCGGCATGAAGCCGTCGCTGCACCGAGAAAACCGCGCTGCGGGCATGGAGCCCGACCAGTGCCGCCGAGACTAACGTCGGTCGTGTGCCTGGTTCGGGTGAGCCCGCCTGTTGCGGGCGTAGGGGGCGCACACCCGCCACCCAGCCGGCGTGAAGCGCGTGCATCGACTCCAGGCTGATCAGCACGCTTCGGTCGATCGGAGAGCCTGAGGGCGCGAGCACGCCCACGACCGTGAATGGAAGGTCATCGTGCGACGCTTCGGCGATCGGGCCGCTGCCATGGCTAAGCGTTATGCGGTCGCCTGCGCGAAGCCCGAGTCGGCGCGCGACCTGGGCCCCAATGACCGCCTCGGCACCGCTCGCCTGCATGTCGCGACCTTGCGTAATCCGCAGGGGCTGGCGATCGCCCACGCGAACATGGCGCATGAATCGTTCATCAGATGCGATGACCGGGAAGCCGCGAAATGAATCGCCCAGCGCGATGGGCACGACCCAGGCCACCTGCGGCAACTCGCTGATCGACTCGATCCGCTTCAAGCTCACGCCTTGCGTGGGCTGACCGATATGAAACACGGTGTGAAGCAGCAGTTGTGTGGGGCTGCCCCGTGCTCCCACGATCAGGTCGGTACCGGAGAGCGCCTGCGAAAAGCTTTGCCGGACATCATGGCGCAGTCGCTCGGTAGCGAGCAGCAGGAGCGTGGAGACGGCAACTGCCGCGATCGTGAGGGCAAGCGTAAACCGTCGGGCCCAGGCGCTGCGAGCCGCAAGGTTGAGCAGGGCTCTCAATGTTCGACCCCCAGCGCGAGACTGCGATCGAAATAGCGTTCGAGTTCGCGATCATGGCTTACCAGCACCAGCGCGCTGTTTGCCTGTTCGCAGGCTGACAGCAGTAGCGCCATGAACTCATCACGCCGAGCATCATCAAGCGCAGACGTGGGCTCATCGGCAAGCAGCAGCTCAGGGGACCCGATGAGTGCGCGTGCAGCGGCGACGCGCTGCTGTTCGCCCACAGACAGTGTTGCTGCAGGCTGTCGCCAGCGCGCGCGGCTGATACCGAGCGCCTCGAGCCAGTGACCGGCATCGTGTTCGATGCTGCCCGACCGGGTGATGGCCCGACCGGCCCGGCGCACTGAAAACCGACACGGTAGACAGACGTTGTCGAGAACGGGCAGCCAGTCGAGCAGATTGAACTGCTGAAACAAATAGCCCACGTGATCGCCGCGTCGGCGATCACGGGCTGCCGGACTGAGCGCGCGCCAATCGGTGCCCAGTATTGCAACCCGCCCCCGGTCGGCGATCAGCACGCCGGCGAGCAGCGACATCAGCGTGCTCTTGCCGCATCCGCTCGGGCCGACCACAAACAGTCGTTCGGCCGCCGCCACGTCGAGCCGCCCGAGCCGCAGCAGCGGGGAATCTTCGCCCCGATACCGAAACTCGAGATGGTCAATCTCGACCACGGGCACGTTGGCCCCCTGCAAAGCCGGTGCATCTTGACTGGTGAGCATGCCGATTCGCGTGCAGCGCCGGGTCAGCGCGCAACCTCAAGCACCCGGCGGCTACGCTGCAGGGTACGTGCCTGCGTCCCCGTCGGACCCGCAACGCGGGCATCAATTCTGCGCAGACGGCTGAATGCATCAAACAGTCCGATGTCGATGGATCCGAGTCTTGCGGGACGCTCGCAATCGAACTCATGAGTGAGCAGAAGGTCGGTGTGCGATTCATCCGCAGGCAGGGTGGTAGTGCCTGGAGCGCTGTCCAAAGGCCCAGACCACCGAAAGGTCTGGGTGGTGGGCTTGCAGCCGGCATCGGCTGACGGCCGAAATAGTGTGGCCGAGCGAACCGCCTCGAGCGCACGGTCAAGCCGCCTGCGTTCGTCATCGGTGCGGGGTGCGCGCTCGAATCCGGTCAGCGTTTCCATCGGCAGTTCTGCCTCGATTCGAAGCGTACGGCCCTCGATCGTGAGGTCAAGGCGCGCCTGACCGTGAACATGCGCCCCGGGGGAGGATTGCGCATGCTCAGTTGCTGACAACAGGCCGCCTAGCACCAGCGCGATCAGTATCGCGGCGCGCATTGAGCCCGGCGGGCGGTAATGGCGTGGCAAGCGAACGTTCATGGCCACGATCATACGGCTTGCTGCGGTCGGGGCAACCCTGCGGGGCTTGAGTTCCATCGAGCGCACGGGCAGACTCGCTCAGATACTCTGCAAGGAGCTGCAATGGCAAGCCTTCAACGATACTGGGCATTAGGCGCGGTGGTGCTCGCGGCGTTCGCTTCGGCGGGTGCTTATGCGGGCGGTTGGCTGCATGGCTCGATACCGCTGGCGCTCGTTCTGCTCACTGCGCTTGGCGTGCATGACCTGCTGCAGGATAGGCACGCGATCCTGCGCAACTACCCGATCATCGGTCATTTCCGTTTCATGTTCGAGGGGGTTCGGCCGGAGATCCGGCAGTACTTTTTCGAGTCCGATACCGAGCGTGTTCCGTTTTCGCGTGAGCAGCGCGCGATCGTTTATCAGCGGGCTAAGGGCGTGCTCGACAAGCGGCCCTTTGGAACCAAGCTTGATCCCTACAGTAATGGCTACGAGTGGATTCATCACTCGATTCTGGCGTCCAAAATCGAGTCCTCCGACTTTCGGGTCACCATCGGCGCGTCGCGCGAGCAACCCTACGAGGCATCAGTCTTCAATATTTCGGCGATGAGCTTTGGCGCGTTGTCGGGTAATGCGATTTTGGCGCTCAATCGGGGCGCGAAGCTGGGCAGCTTTGCGCACGACACCGGCGAAGGATCAATTTCCAGGTATCACCGTGAACCGGGCGGCGATCTGATCTGGGAGATCGGGTCGGGTTATTTCGGTGCGCGTAAGCCCGACGGCAGTTTTAGCGACGAACGCTTCGCCGAAAACGCGGGTCAGCCGCAGGTCAAGATGGTTGAGCTGAAGCTCTCGCAGGGCGCCAAGCCAGGCCATGGCGGGGTGCTGCCCGCGCCCAAGGTCACGCCGGAAATTGCTCAGGCGCGTGGCGTCGAACCGTGGGTCACCGTTGAATCGCCGGCCCGCCACACCGTGTTTTCAAATCCCATTGAACTGCTGGCCTTCATCGAACGGATGCGGCGGCTCGCGCAAGGCAAGCCCACTGGATTCAAGCTGGCGGTGGGCCATCCCTGGGAGTGGTTTGCAATCGTCAAAGCGATGCTCGAAACCGGCATTACGCCAGACTTCATTGTGGTCGATGGCAAGGAGGGCGGCACCGGCGCCGCGCCCGCGGAATTCATGGATCGCGCCGGCATGCCCATGCACGACGGACTGCTGCTGGTGCACAACACGCTGGTGGCCTGCGGGTTGCGCTCGCAGATCAAGCTGGGTGCGGCCGGCCAGATCATTACCGCGTTTGATATTGCGCGAACCATGGCGATGGGTGCCGACTGGTGCAATGCCGCGCGAGGCTTCATGTTTGCACTGGGCTGCATCCAGTCGCTCAGCTGTCACACTGATCGATGCCCGACGGGTGTCGCCACCCAGGATCCTCTGCGCCAGCGCGCGCTGGTGGTACCGGACAAGGCGCAGCGCGTGTTTCAGTTTCACCACAACACGCTCGAGGCGTTGCGAGAGTTGCTGCAGGCGGCGGGGCTGATCCATCCTTCCCAGCTTCGGCCACATCACATCATGCGGCGAGTTGGTCAGGATGACAGCCGTCCGTTATCCGAGATTTACGACTTCCTGCCTGAGGGCGCGCTGCTGGTGCCGGGTGGGGCCGCAGACTGTGGCCCACATTACCGTGCATGGTGGGATCGCGCCCGGCCCGATAGCTTTCATCCGATGCCCGCCGCCAGCCGGGTGTGATGCGAGCGCCCAGTGAGCCAGTGCCCCCACCTCGGACATTGTTGATCGTCTGGTGGTCGGCGACCGGAGCGGCGCGTGCGCTCGCCGAGGCGGCGGAGCTGGCTGCCCGGTTGAGCGCTCCGGAAATGACAATTAAGCGCGTGCGCTGCGACCAGGCAACCGAGAACGATCTGCTGCAGGCGGATGCGCTGATCTTCGCATGCCCGGAGATGCTCGGAAGCATGGCCGGCATGATGAAAGACTTTTTCGATCGAACCTATTACCCGGCGCTTGAGCGCCTCGCCGGTAAGCCGTATGCGGTGATCGTCAGCGCCGGATCGGACGGGCAGGGAGCAATTCGGCAGATACAGAGAATTGCTGCGGGGTGGCGACTGCGACCCGTGGCCGAACCACTGCTGGTGTGTACGCACGCGCAGACCGCAGAGGCGATCCTGGCCGACAAGCGTCTGCCGGACTCAGCGCTGGAGCAGGCGCGCGAACTGGGTGCGGCGATCGCAAGCGGCGTGTCACTGGGCATATGGTGAGTCGGTCTGCCCGGATGTCGCGGTGGCGGCAATGGGCTGCGGATCGATGGATTCTTTTCGGTGTACGCCCTGCCAGACAATCAGCGCCTGGAGGGGCCACAGTGCCGCAGCAAACGCGAACGGTGAGCGTACCGTTGGCGTCTCCTGCACCGCGATCAAGGCGCCCCATGTGGCGGTCAGGCTGATCAAAGTCAATGCGATCGCAAGCGGAAGCGTTCGCAGCAGCAGTTCGTGATTCATTGAGCACTCCGGGCGGGCTTGGCGCGACTGTGGGAGGCCGAATCATCAGCGAGCGCTGCCGGGTTTTGCGAGCCCGCGACACGGGGGTATCAGCATCCGATACCGGATTGCGCGGCCGCTGACACCGCTCCGCCCGGTGCAATGTGCTCGGACGCGTGCTACGCTCACTTCGACGTTTAGTCAGGCGGTTGAACTGAATTCTCATCAGAACAACGGAGGAGTCCCGTGAAGTTTCGAGCCTTATGTGTAGCCCTTCTGGCTGCGGCCAGTATTCACTCCACTGCGTCGGCCCAGTCGGTGACGCTCAGTTTCTCAGCCTGGGTGCCGCCGTCGCACATGCTGGTTCGCGACGGCATGATGCCCTGGATGCAGGAGGTCGAGAAGGTCACCGAAGGCCGGGTGAAGATGCGCCTGCTGCCCAAAGCAGCCGCCAACCCGGTGAACCATCTTGATGCGGTAGCTGACGGTCTGGCCGATGTGGCCTTTATTTCGCATAGCTACACGCCTGCTCGCTTTCCCATGACTCGAATCGGTGTGCTGCCCTTTGCGGGCGATAGCGCCGAGGTCGCGTCGGTTGCGCTCTGGCGCATTTACGACAAGCATTTCGCCAAGCTCAATGAGCACAAGGGCGTCAAGCTGATCACCATCTACACCCATGGTCCCGGCGTCTTCTGGAATGCCAAGCGGCCAATCCGTACCATTGATGACTTCGCAGGCCTGAAGATGCGGGTGGGGGGCGGTATCGCAGCCGATGTGGCGAACGCACTGGGCGCGATCGCGGTGTCCAAGCCTGCGCCTGAGTCGTTTGAACTGCTCTCGACAGGCGTGGTCGATGGCGTCATGTTCCCAGGCGAGAGCATCGTGTCGTTCAAGCTCGACAAGCTCGTGAAGTTCTCCACCGCCTTCCCTGGCGGCCTGTACTCGGACAGTCACGCGGTCATCATGAACGAGGCAGCCTGGAAGAAGATTTCCAAGGCCGATCAGGATGCGATCACCCGGATATCCGGTGAAGCGATGGCCCGCGCAGTTGGTAAAGCCTGGGACAAGAATGCCGGTGCCGGATTCGATGCATTCAAGGCAGCAGGCGGTCAAATCATCGCTGCCGATGCCGGGCTGGTGAAGGCCGTTGCAGACCGCACCGGGCGGTTTGAGCAGGAGTGGGTCAAGGCTGTGAACGAAAGGGGCCTGAACGGCGCTGCGATCGTGGCCGAGTATCGTGAAGAGCTGAAGAAAGTGGCCGCTGGTCGATAAGCGCCGACGGACCAACCTGCCTGTTCGGGCGCGGCTTTGTCAGACGCGCTTGAACAGGTTCACGAGCCGAGACGGGTCGGCTTGGCCCAAGCCGCAGGCGTGCAGCTGTCGGAATAACTCCGTAACAGCGCCGGCAATCGGCATCGGTACGCCAGCGCTGCGCGCCGCAGCCAATGCGGTATCCAAATCTTTCAGCATGGTGTCCGCAGCGCCGATCGGCTCAACCTGATCAGCGAGCATTCTGGGCGCGAAGACCTGGAGCGGCTTCGAATCCGCCCAGCCGCCTGCCAGGGCTTGCGGCAGCTTCGCGGCGTCGACGCCGCTTGCCTGTGCGAGTCGTACCGCCTCGTTGATGGCGGCAATGCTTGCAGCGACGATTACCTGATTGCAAAGTTTGGTTGCCTGGCCGGCGCCGCAGGGACCCATGCGGGTGACCTGCGCCGAGTAGGCTGACAACACGGCGCGTGCCTGATCAATGGCCTCGGGCGGGCCGCCGCACATGATGGCAAGCCGGCCCTCGGCTGCGCCCGCCACGCCGCCCGATACCGGCGCATCGACCCACACACAGCCTGCCGCCTCGGCCAGGCGTGCTGCGAATGCACGGGTGGCCTGCGGATCGATGCTGCTGTGGTCGATCAGGAGGGCGGGTTGCGGCCGCGCGCCCACCATGCCGTTTGGCCCAAACACGACGGCTTCGACGGCTCGCGCATCGGTCAGGCACACGATTACGGTGGCCACGCCCTCCGCAGCGGCCTGGGGCGAATCCGCCCAGAGCGCGCCGGCTTCCACCAGGGGCAGCGCGCGCTCGCGTGTGCGGTTCCAGACACGTACGCGATGGCCAGCGGCCAGCAGTCTGCGGATCATTGGCGTGGCAATGAGACCCGTTCCGAGAAAGGCAAGTTCTGTCATTCGAGCGGCCAATCGAGGTTACCGCTGTGGGTGACCGCCCCCAGGTGTGCAGGGCCAACCAGTGCGGCGTATTTTTCGAGCGCGCCAGCCAGTCGCACGGGCTGTGCAGGCCGCCAGGCAGCGCGTCGCTTTGCAAGCTCCTCGTCGCTGATCAGGACATCGATTCGACGGGCCTCGCAGTCGATTCGAATCGGATCGCCATCGACCAGCAGTGCGATCGGGCCGCCCCGCGCGGCCTCCGGGCTCGCGTAGCCAATACACAGCCCACGTGTCGCACCTGAAAAGCGGCCATCGGTGAGCAGTGCAACCGCTTCGCCCATGCCCTGGCCGTAAATGAGCGCCGTGGTACCCAGCATTTCACGCATACCGGGGCCGCCGCGTGGCCCCTCGTTGCGGATCACGAGCACATCGCCTGCCTGATAGCGACGTTCGCGCACGGCGGCGGTGCAGGCCTCTTCATTTTCGAAGACACGCGCCCGACCCTCGAACGTGAGCCGCTTGAGGCCTGCGATTTTGATGAGGGCGCCGTCGGGGCAAAGGTTGCCCTTCAGCACCACAACGCCTCCGGTTGGGTGGATCGGCGACTCGGCTGGGCGAACCACCTGCCCATCGGCTGCGGGCGCCTCTTCGCACACCTGGGCCAGGGTCTTGCCCTCGACAGTGGGGCAATCACCATGTAGCCAGCCGCCTCGCAGCAGCTCGCGCAGCACCACCCGCACGCCGCCCGCCTCATGCAGATCGCGCGCGAGGAACCGCCCGCCGGGCTGCATGTCGGCAATCAGGGGGGTGCGCTGAAAGACTTCCGCCACATCGTCCAGGGTGAAGCGCAGTCCCGCTTCATGCGCGATCGCGGGAAGGTGCAGGCCCGCATTGGTAGAGCCACCGGTGGCTGCCACCGCAGCGGCTGCGTTCTCGAGGCTTTTTCGGGTGACCAGCTCGCGCGGCAGTGGGCCGCCTTCTTTCAGGATTCGCATCACCATCTGGCCTGCTCGCCGGGCCATCGCAAGGCGGTCGGAATACACCGCCGGGAGCATCGCCGAGCCGATCGGTGCGAATCCCAGTACCTCGGACACCATCGCCATGGTGTTGGCGGTGAACTGGCCTGGGCAGGAGCCCACGGTGGGTGAGCAGTCGCGCTCGAGCGCATCGAGCTCGCTGAGCGATACGGTGCCGGCATGTAGCGCGCCTACCCGCTCATAGGCGTCGACTGTGCTGACCGTTCGCCCCTGATGGCAGCCTGGCAGCATCGCACCGCCATAGACGAACACAGAAGGCACATTGAGCCTCACCATCGCCATCATGATTGCTGGCAGCGTTTTGTCGCAGCCGGCGAACCCCACCAGCGCGTCGTACGCGTGTCCGCGCACGACCAGCTCGATGGAGTCGGCGATCAGCTCACGCGAGACCAGGCTCATCCGCATTCCCTGGTGCGCCATCGACACGCCGTCCGATACCGATATCGAGGTGAACTCGAAGGGCGTCCCGCCCGCTATGGAGACACCGGTTTTGGCGGCTTCGGCCTGGGGTCTGAGCGATAACGAGCAGGGCGTGTTCTCGCCGTGCGTGCTCATGACGCCGACGAAAGGTTTGGCGATGGCTTCATCGTCGAGCCCCATCGCGCGCAGGAAAGTGCGGTGTGCAACCCGGTCAGGGCCTTCAACGGTGATGCGAGAGCGCAGACGCTGTGCGCGGGCGGGGTCGGACATACCGGGCTCCGAAAGGATGCTGGGAAACGGTAAAGCTTGATAGAGTAGCCGATCGCGTAAGCAGGGCCTGCTTTGCCGGACGCAAACCCTGCGGCGACAACAACAACACTTGCCGGAGACACCCGCGTGACCCACTCCCCAGCGCCAGGCGAGACCCGCCCCGAGCTGAAAGCAACCACGCCCGCGCAGCGGACTTGGCGCCCCGAGCAGGCGCTGGAGATGCTCGCCGCCGCGCTGCTGTTTGCCATGATGGTGCTCACCTTTGTCGATGTGGTGTTGCGCTATGTATTCAACGCACCCATTCGCGGCGGCTTCGAGGTCAGCGAAACCATGATGGCTATCCTGATCTTCGCGGGTCTGCCGATGGTGTCGCGCAAAGGTGAGCACATCACCATCGATAGCCTGGTGAGGCTTGCGCCGCCGCGGTTAAAGCAGCTGGGCGCTATCGTGGTTCAGCTGGGCTGTGCCGCAGCGCTCATGGGGATGGCGTGGCTGCTATGGCTCAGGGCAATGCGCTTTTCTGCCGCGGGAGATGTCACGCAGACGCTCAAGCTGCCCATCGCGCCGGTGGTGCAGCTGATGGCATTGCTCACAGTGGTCACGGCCATCATTCACATCATCCTCGCCTGGCAAGCCCTGCGCGCGCCCGATGGCGGGCCACGGTCTTCGGGCGATGACGGCGGAGGCATCCTATGACCGAGGCGCTGCTTGGCCTGGGCGCGATGATGTTGCTCGCGCTTGCGGGGCTGCCCATCGCGTTTGCCATGGGCCTGGTCGGATTCTTTGGTCTCGCGCTTTTACGCGGCTGGAACCCAGCGCTCGCGTCGGCGGGTACGCTGATGTACGAAACCGGGTTTTCGTACACGCTGTCAGTGGTGCCCCTGTTTATTCTGATGGGAAATTTCGTGAGCCGCGCGGGCCTGTCCCAGGAGCTGTTCCGCGCAGCCTATGCATTCATCGGACATTGGCGCGGTGGGCTTGCCATGTCAACGATCGTGGCATGCGCGGGTTTTGGGTCGATCTGCGGGTCGTCAATCGCCACCGCGGCGACCATGGCGCGGGTGGCCTATCCGTCAATGAGGCAGTTCGGGTATAGCGATGCACTGGCTACCGGCGCGATCGCCTCAGGCGGAACCTTGGGCATTCTCATTCCGCCTTCAGTGGTCATGGTCATCTATGCCTTGATGACTGAAGTCAATATCGGTGCAATGTTTGCCGCAGGACTGTTGCCGGGCATTCTTGCAACCCTGCTTCTGATGGCTGCGGTGGCCTGGCAGACCTGGCGCGATCCGGCAAGCGGGCCACGCGGCGAGCGCACGCCCTGGCCCGAGCGGATGCGGGCGCTGCGCGGTGTATGGGGTGTCATCCTGCTGTTCGTCGTTGTGATGGGCGGCATTTATGGCGGTGTGTTCACCGCTACCGAAGGTGCTTCAATCGGAGCATTCGGCGCATTTGTTTTCGCGCTGGCGCGTCGTGCGCTCAGCTGGCGCACGCTCCTGGAGGTACTGGTTGAGAGTGCGCGGACCACCGCGATGCTGTTCGGCATCCTGATTGGTGCTTTGATTTTCGCGAATTTCGTGAACTTCACATCCATGCCCGATGACCTGAAAAACTTCGTCGCGCAGTTTCAGCTGCATCCAATGGCGGTCATCATCGCGATCTGCGCAATCTATGTTGTGCTGGGCACCGCGATGGAAGAGCTGTCGATGATTCTGCTGACGGTGCCGGTGCTCTTTCCGCTGGTGGTGCACCTGGGCTTTGACCCGATCTGGTTTGGAATTCTGGTGGTCGTGGTGGTGGAGATCGGACTGATCAGTCCGCCGGTCGGCATGAATCTATTCGTGCTGCGCACCCTGCTGCCGCATGTGTCCACTATCACGCTCTATCGAGGCGTTGGGCCGTTCGTAGTGGCCGACGTCATCCGGCTGGCGATTCTGATTGCGTTTCCGGTGATCTCGACCTGGCTGCCAAACCTGCTGTTCAAGTAGCGGATTCAGGTGCGTGCCTGAGTGCCGTGTCGATGAGTTCGGCCAGTCCAGCGTCTGCGGGCAGCCCCAGCGCACGCGCGCGCTCAAAGTGCCGTGAGCGCGGCCATCGACCGAACATCGGTTCGATTGCCGGATCGGGCTTGAAGTCGACGAGCGCATGGGCATCGCGCCCGCTTGCCTCGCTGATCGCATCGAGGATTTCGCGAATACTGGCGGCCACGGCTGGCAGCTGAACCACCCGCGCGCCATCGGGGGCGGGCCCATCGCTGAATAAGGCCAAATCAAGTGCGCCCGAGGCCGATTGCAGTGACTGAAGCCAGATCACGGCGTCAGCCGATACCGGGGAGGTAACCCGACGGCCTGCGAGCGTCTCCCGGATGAGATCGCTGTTAAAGCCCGAGAGTGCGCCATTGGGCAGCGCCGGCCGTACGACAACGCCTGCAAGCCGCAAACTGATGCCGTCGATCCAGCCGCGTCGTGACAGCTCAGCAATCAGAAGTTCAAGGATCAGCTTCTGAACGCCATAGGACAGGCTCGGCGACGGCGGCGTGTGATCGTCGATGGCCGCAGGAAGTGGCACCCCGTGCACTGCGATTGAACTGGCGACCACCACGCGGGGAGCGTGCCCTGCCTGCCCCTGCGCCATGCACCGATCAAGTATCGCGCGGCTCGCATCGAGGTTTACCTGCATGCCCAGATCGAAGTTGGCCTCGGCCGCACCGCTTACGACGCCGGCCAGATGCGCGATTCGATCAATGGGCGCAGCAAACAACTGATCCAGCAGCCCGGCGGACCCGATATCACCCTCCACCCATTGGATATCGGAGTGCTGCGCCGGACACCACACGGGGCGCGGCACGCGATCGGTCAATAAGAGCCGCTGGCGATCGGACCGCGCGGTGCCTTGCAACCGGTCGATCAGGCGGCGCGCCAGCGCGGCGCCGACAAACCCGCCGGCGCCGGTAATGAGGCAGGTGGTCATCGGG